>JBCBPQ010000060.1:0-31265 GCA_039820645.1 Cyanobacteria bacterium J06633_8
TATTTGAAAATTGAAAAAAACTCAGTACCCTTTAATTCCCTAAAACCCTTTTGCCTCTTGCAAGACAGCCTTTTGCCTACCCACACCAATAATTATGGCTTCGCCACGCTGCGCGAACAAAAACCAAAACGGATTCCTATAGTTAATTAAGTAATTAGCCGAACTTGATATTACAGCCCTAAATAGGGGGAATTCAACCCATATATTTAAGTTAATCTTTAACAACCTAAAAAATAAGAGAAAATCATGTCTAAACTAACTATCGTTGCCAATATTAAAGCTAAATCAGATAAAATCGAACTTGTCAAAGCAGAACTTTTAAAACTCATCGATATTACCCGTGCTGAAAAAGGCTGCTTGCAATACGATTTGCATCAAGACAATAAAAATCCCGCTCACTTCCTATTCTACGAAAACTGGGAATCTCGCGAACTTTGGCAGACGCATATGAGCAACCAGCACCTTAAGGACTATATGACTGCTACCGAGGGAGCTATGGAAGAGTTTACGCTCAATGAAATGACACATATCGCTTAAGAGGTGGAGTGGTATGGGCTGTTGATAATTGATACCAAACACAAGCTTGCCACTTGTTGTAGTGGTGTCAATTATCAATAAATATTCTTACTTCGGTATGCTTTCGGTGTCATTCTTACTTATTGAATCAAAAATGTGATGTTGGGTTACGACGCTAATTCAATTGATTTGTCAACAATTAAATATTTTTGTGCGTCTAACCCAACCTACGTATTTACGTATCTACAGGTGATAAATTTTGATTTCCAAAAAAGTTCCGCAGTTGTGGAAGAATTTCCTCATCGGAATAATAATGGCATTTTTACCTATGGCTTTCAGGAGCAGAAAGATGTTTCACAATTAATTGATTTTCGCTTTTGCATGATTAAGATTCGATTTAACCTTTTTTTCAACATCGAATCATTACGTGACGCAGTATGAAATACAGGATTTCGCACTATTCACCACAACTTGACGACAGCGATAATTGATGGCTAAATGAACTCCTGTAATGCTCAATACTAAAAACGGAAGTTAACTTATGGAACTCGTTGAACAATTGGTAAGCAATCTTGGGGTACAAGAATCACAAGCAAAAGGTGGTGCTGGTTTAATATTAAAGCTTGCTCAAGATAAACTTGGTGGTGATGAATTCGCTCAGCTTGCATCCGTAATTCCTGGTTCTGATGTACTTTTGGGTTCTGCACCTTCACAAGATTCTGGTGGTGGAATGATGGGTGCTTTAGGTGGTATGGCAGCTGGTATGATGGGCGGCGGGCAAGGTGCTGCTTTAGGAAGTTTAATGAGTTTAGCTGGTGGTTTTTCCCAATTGGGAATGAATGGAGATATGGTAACTAAGTTCTTCCCTATTGTTCTCAGTTTTGTTCAGCAGAAAGGTGGAGCAGATATAGCTGGTATTTTATCGAAAGCTTTGCAGTAATAATACTTTTCATAATCTTGTAATTTTGTGGTTGTCTAATTATTCTGATTATTGGGCAACCATATATTTTGAAAAAATCCAGTTTTATCAAATTTTGTAATTATGGAAATTAACACAAGCCAAGTTCAAATTCCCAACAATGATTTATTAATCGATGCTTATTTAGCTCAACCAGCTTCGGAAGGAAACTTTGCTGCTGTTATTGTTTTTCAAGAAATTTTCGGAGTTAATAGCAATATTCAAGATATTACCGAACTTATAGCAAAGCAAGGATATATCGCAATTGCACCTGCGATGTTTCAACGTATTGCTCCCGGTTTTGAATTTGGGTTTACTGAGGAAGATGCTGGGTTTAGTCAAGAAGCTTACCGATTGGGTTTGGAATATTATCAACAGGTTAAATACCAGGAAATTTTCAGCGATATTCAAGCGACGATTTCATATGTGAAAAATTTACCTAATCTCAAAACTGATACCATTGGCTGTATTGGCTTTTGTTTTGGTGGTCATGTTGCTTACATGGCTGCAACTTTACCAGATATTAAAGCAACTGCTTCTTTTTATGGTGGTGGAATAACTCAACCCAGTTATGGTGAAGAAATTCCAACTGTAAATCGTACTTCTGAAATTCAAGGTACTATTTATACGTTTTTCGGTACTAAGGATTCATTGATTTCTCAGGAAGATAACCAGAAAATAGAAGCAGAATTAAACAAATATAACATTAATCATCGCGTATTTAGATATGATGCAGGGCATGGTTTTTTTGGTGGATTTTTTATAGATAAGTATCCATTTTTAGCACAAAACCCAAATATAAATAGAGAAGCTGCTATTGATGCTTGGAATCATGTTTTAGAATTGTTTGAAAACAACTTGTAAAAGTTTTTCTTTACAGACTAGCTAAATAATTCTATTGCTCATACCATAAAAATCGGGTTTCTAACTCAACCTCTAAGGGGAGTATATAGAAACCCGATTCATGTATTCTTAATTATCTTAATTATTTAATGATTGCCAGAGGATATTTTAAAAGTCTTCTGCTCGGTAGCAAAACATTCTAGATTCCCCATTATCCCCCTTCAGGAGCGGGTGACTTTGATTGTGACTTTTAATTGTTTATCTCCAAGAACAACGAATTTCAATTGGTTCAGCAGTAGAAGTTTCTTTAGTTTCAGCTTTACGAGAAGTACTTTTAGAAGGAGTTGTAGCGATTCCTTTAGATAAACTTTTGGGAATAAGTGTTTTCTTAATTGTTCTAGGTGGGCTTTTGTGGTTGCGAGCATCAATGTTTGAGCGATTTAACTCTGTGAATTTTGATGCTCATTCTTGAAATCAATATAATTTCTTGCATGATGATTCAGTAACTGAACAAATTTATTTCTAATTTATTTAATTTTAAAGTTACAGAAAACCCGGTTTTTCAAAAAAACCGGGTTTTTGAATTTCATGTCAGTTATTTAAGCTAAAACAAACTTCTTCCCATCTTCAAATCGTTTATTAACTTCATCCCAATTAATCGTATTCCACCAAGCTTCTAAATAATCCTTACGACGGTTTTGGTAATTGAGATAATATGCATGTTCCCAAACATCGTTACCCATGACGGGATATTTACCTTCACTAAAAGGACTATCTTGGTTAGCCGTACTCATCACTTCTAATTTGCCATCTTTACTAAATACCAACCAAGCCCAACCACTACCAAAGCGTTTTGCTCCAGCTTCATTGAACTGATTTTTCATCTCGTCAAAACTGCCAAAATTATCCTTGATTGCAAAAGCGATCGCACCGCTGGGTTCCCCTCCACCATTAGGTTTCATGATTTCCCAAAACATCGAGTGGTTAACATGCCCACCACCATTATTTCTTATAGTGTTGCGAATATCTTCCGGTACGCTGTTGAGATTACCCAATAACTCTTCTACGTTTTTTTGTTTGAGTTGTGGATACTTTCCTAAAGCTGCATTTAAGTTCTTCACATAACCAGCATGATGCTTATCGTGATGAAACTTCATGGTTTTAGCATCTATATGAGGTTCCAAAGCATTGTAATCATAAGCCAAAGGAGGTAATTTAATATCACCAGAGCCAGTTTGAGCAACTTTCTGGTTATCTGCTAACGCACAACTTTCTAAAGCAAACGTACTTGCACCAACTCCAAGTAAATATAAGAAATGCCGACGCTTTAAAGTCATAATATTGAAAGTGAGTATTTAATTCTTATTTTCTTAGATTTCGGGTACAAATCGATATATAGAAATAATCAACAAGTGTTTTTTGTTTTATGACAGCGCAAGGGGTAGGGTGTTTAAAATTGAAACCACTTTTTAAGCTCTGTAATCCTTAGTGCATATACGTTTTGAGCATTCCCAGCTTCAAAGAGGTTTGCGGCATCTCTGAAATTACTTCTATCACTGAGTTTCAGCGCTTTGATTTTTTTCCATCTTGACATTCCGAACCTTGAAACACTACTTTATTAATAGGTTTGCGATTCTGTACCTTGAAAAGTAAATATGGCAGGGCTTCTGGAGCCAGCTGTTGAAATCAACTTAAATCCCTATTAGGGATTGAAACATCAAGATATCTCCCCACACCCCATGCTTCAGGTTGAAATCAACTTAAATCCCTATTAGGGATTGAAACGCAGCTACGAGAAAAATTTAATATATCAGTTGAGAGTTGAAATCAACTTAAATCCCTATTAGGGATTGAAACGCCATTTCCTCTAAGAATCCAATCAATTATTTTTGTTGAAATCAACTTAAATCCCTATTAGGGATTGAAACATAAAGACGCTTTGAATCCTTGGAGAACAAAAATTGTTGAAATCAACTTAAATCCCTATTAGGGATTGAAACTTCTAATTCGATTTCCACAACGGGATTTGATTCTGGTTGAAATCAACTTAAATCCCTATTAGGGATTGAAACAGAAGCAAGACAAATTGGGAAAATAGCAAGAAAGGTTGAAATCAACTTAAATCCCTATTAGGGATTGAAACAGCTCTATTGGCAAGCCTAGTACCCCGACCGTCTGGATAAAAGCGTTGAAATCAACTTAAATCCCTATTAGGGATTGAAACCTAAATGAGGTAATTATTCAAGCCGGAATTGGGTTGAAATCAACTTAAATCCCTATTAGGGATTGAAACTTTAATATTTCTGCTTTAACTGTACGAATTTTATTGTTGAAATCAACTTAAATCCCTATTAGGGATTGAAACCATTCAAATATTTGCATATTCTTTCTGCTTTCTGACTGCGAGTTGAAATCAACTTAAATCCCTATTAGGGATTGAAACACCAAATAGATGAATCAACGCCAGCCTTAAGAAGTTGAAATCAACTTAAATCCCTATTAGGGATTGAAACAGTAAGTAAATCAACTGAAAGCGTGAAAAAGTATGCAGTTGAAATCAAATTCAATCCCTATTAGGGATTGAAACTTCTGGAGCAGACACGCGAGATTTGTGATACAAAGTTGAAATAAATTTAAATGTTGTTTAAATTTGATTTAAATTGCTCAACAACACCTCGGAATAAATTCCAAGGCTCATATACAAAGTACGTTAAAACGCACTAAAAACCATATCTAGTCGTCTTTAGACGACTTTGTTTGTTAGCCTGGGAATTTATTCCAAGGCGGTGTTGGGAATTTATTCCAAGGCGATGTTGGGAATTTATTCCAAGGCGATGTTGGGAATAGTGCTGTCTGTTAAAGGTAAGCAAAAAAACTAACCGTGTTGAATCATCCAAGCTAAAATCCCCAGAATTTCATCAAGAGGTGGAAGGGGATAATCCATCAAATCAATAGTGACAGTATTTTCTTCTAACTTCAAAAATCGCCATTGGGTACCGCTAGTAATAGAACCATATATTACAGAAACCTGACGATTTTTTGCCGCGTTGAATCTTTGTGCTGCAACCATTTCTGCCATACATTGCCCAAATCCAGTTCGTAAATCGGCTTTTTTCGCTTCTACAATTACAATTGCTGGAGCTTCAATCTCTAAAACTTCTGGGGAACGACTTAAAAGGAAATCGCATTTTCCATTCAATCCAATTGATTCATCAATAGTAAAATCTTCCCCCGAAAATAAACTGATTTCTCGATTTAATATCCGTCGCACTTCTAATAATACCGGGTAAATAATTCCTTCGGAGCGTGCTTTTTCACTCGCAGATGCAGCCAGGGGAAGGCTTTCTTCAAGATAAGCTGTAAGTGTGGCGGATGGCTCGATGGCTTCTGTAGGAGGAATAAATCTTCCACCTTCTTTTGTTGTTAACCCGAAAGCTTCTTTGGCTTTACTAATATTTGTGAACTGACTGTAGGGCATAGTTGGTGTCAAAGCATGTCTATATTTATGGTAAAGCAGTGTAATCGAGTGACAGAAGCAACGCAAAATTAATCGGTAGCAACAGCGATCGCCTTGATTCTAAAATCAACTTGTTTCTGCTCCTCCCTCCCTAATAGATAGATTAATTTTCCGAGTTATTGCTAATTTGGTAGCATAAACAAAGTGGACGAGTGCATTCATTGAACTGCATATTAAATCATGGCAAAGCGTAAGAAAAACAATCTGAAGTGGATTAAGGAAACGCTTGAACTAAAACCCGATCATCATTGGGAATCTCCACCAGAACATAAAATATTTGTCGCGGGTAGGGGGGCTGTTCGCTTCAATGTCCCTCACGATTGGCATTTTGAACCGAAAGAGAATTCATTTCGATTTTGCGATAAAAAACCACCGGATGATGATTGTGGTTTGGAGGTGTCTTACAATCATTTACCCGAAAGAGACTGGAGTTTATTTCCGTTAAAACGTACTTTGAAGAAAATTATTGAAGATGACAGTCGCAATCCTTTTGAAATTGGTGAAGTTGTAACTGTAAAGCGCCAAACTGCCAGAATCGTTTGGGTGGAGATGAAATTTATCGATACTCAGGAGGAACCACGAGAAGCATATTCGCGAACTTGTATTGCTATAGGTTCTAATATTCAGTGTTTAATTACCTATGAATTTTGGGCAGATCAAGCAGAACAATTAACTCCTGTATGGGATGAAGTTATTCGTAGTCTTACTTTAGGATTATACATTCGCGACCCCAGAACTGGTTTAGCTTTTCCGGATTAAATTGATATTATTCTGTAGGAATCCACCAAATAAATCAAAATTTAATTATGCGAAAACTGAAATATTACGTTGCCTGCAGCGTTGATGGATTCATTGCTCGCAAAGACGGTTCCTTTAATGATTTTGTCTTTGAAGGAGAAGTTGTAAATGATTATATCGAGTCTTTAAAGCTATTTGATACCGTTTTGATGGGACGAAAAACTTATCAGGTGGGATTGAAAGAAGGTAAAACTAATCCTTATCCGATGATGAGAAGTTATGTTTTTTCTCGTTCTATGAAAGAAAGCCCGGATGATAATGTAGAGCTTGTTTCCGAAAATGCTGGTGAATTGGTAAAAAGGTTAAAGAATGAAGCAGGAAAAGATATTTATCTTTGTGGTGGTGCTAATTTAGCCACGGCGTTGTTTATTGAAAATTTGATTGATGAAATCATTTTGAAGGTGAATCCGTTTATTATGGGTTCGGGAATTCCGCTGTTTGGCGAAGTTATTAAACCAACTTCTTTAGAACTAACCGATAGCAAAATTTATGAAAGTGGTGTTGTTCTGCTTAATTATCTAGTAAAAAATTGACATTATGTCCGATAAATCACTTATGATATGTTTTTTCGCTGTATGAAGCAATCCCAACCGCTTCCAATACTACTCGGTTAAACAAATTAAACTCATTTTCAGATCCCCCAAACACCTGAAAAAATTGGAGTCACTACATTGCGAAGTTTTCCTCCGTTGTAGTAAGTGGCGTGGCTTATTTCCCTCCTTTCTAAGGAGGGCTAGGGAGGATCTCGTCTTAAACGACAAGTATTGCAACCGCTTCCTATATGCTTACGCAGGCTAACGTCAAGGCGATGACCTTTATTTTAAATGTTCTTTTTAGTTGAAAAACAATAGTACAAGCGTTCGAGTATACAAATTGAAAGAATTAATTTAATTTCCTGCTTTGAGGATTTTGGTGAAATAACAGTAAAAAACAATAGAATTAACACAGTTAGTGTCAAAGTCGGTGGAGTCGAAACCTGTATATCTCATGGATTTTGTTAATCTTGCATCCCAGTTAAATGTTGGAACGATAGTACCAGAGGGGATTGTAATTATCACCTTTTTAGGGGTTTTGATAGTAGACTTGATTTTAGGACGTTCGTCCTCACGCTGGATTGGATATCTAGCAGTTGCAGGTTTACTTTCTTCTTTGGTCGCTTTATATTTTCAATGGGACAATAGCAATCCCATATCATTTATTGGTGCCTTCAATGGCGACGATCTTAGTATCGTGTTTCGCGGTATTATTGCTCTGTCTGCCGCTGTCACTATTTTGATGTCAATTCGCTACGTCGAACAAAGTGGTACAGCATTAGCAGAGTTTATTGCTATTTTGCTTACTGCCACCCTTGGAGCAATGTTTCTATCGGGGGCTAATGAGTTGGTGATGATTTTCATCTCCTTGGAAACTCTTAGTATTTCCTCCTATTTATTAACAGGTTATACCAAGCGCGACCCCCGTTCTAACGAAGCAGCCCTGAAATATTTATTGATTGGTGCTTCAAGTACTGCTGTATTCTTGTATGGTGTTTCCCTACTTTATGGTTTGTCTGGTGGAGAAACTCAATTAAGCGCGATCGCTACTGGAATAGAAGCAGCAAACCTAGGTCAGTCCTTGGGTATAGTGATTTCTTTGGTGTTTGTAATTGCCGGTATTGGTTTTAAAATATCCGCAGCGCCTTTTCACCAATGGACACCAGATGTATACGAAGGGGCACCAACTCCAGTAATTGCTTTCTTATCTGTAGGTTCTAAAGCTGCTGGTTTTGCCTTAGCTATCCGTATACTAACAACAGTATTTCCTCTGGTTGCTGGTGAATGGAGATTCGTGTTCACTGCTTTAGCCGTATTAAGTATGATATTGGGTAACGTTGTTGCCCTAGCTCAAACTAGCATGAAGCGGATGCTGGCTTATTCATCTATTGCTCAAGCTGGGTTTGTGATGATTGGCTTGATTGCGGGTACCGAAGCCGGATATTCCAGCATGATATTCTACCTGCTAGTTTACCTGTTTATGAATCTTTGCGGTTTTACCTGTGTAATTCTATTCTCCCTACGCACGGGAACCGACCAAATTACTGAGTATTCTGGTTTATATCAGAAAGATCCACTGCTAACTTTAGGATTAAGCCTTTCTCTGCTTTCCTTGGGAGGAATACCCCCATTAGCTGGGTTCTTCGGTAAAATTTATTTGTTTTGGGCTGGTTGGCAAGCAGGTCTTTATGGCTTAGTCTTATTAGGGTTAGTTACCAGCGTAGTTTCCATTTACTATTACATCCGCGTCGTCAAGATGATGGTAGTAAAAGAACCTCAAGAAATGTCCGATGCAGTTAAGAATTACCCCCCCATCAGTTGGAACTTACCTGGATTAAGACCATTGCAAATTGGTTTGGTGACAACTTTAATTGCTACTTCCATAGCTGGCATTTTGTCTAATCCCTTATTTACTTTAGCGAATAATTCTGTTGCTAATACTCCTATGTTGCAGCAATCAATGGCTCCTAGTCCACAGGTAAGTGTACTTACAAATAAGCTACCGTAAGACAATTACTTTTTCAACTCTTTGATTTAGAGTAGTTGGAGCGTGATTTTTTCTTCAACAAAGTCACATCAATAGTAATAGTAAATGGCTGTTCCAAAATAAGCGAACAGCCATTTTTATGTTTTTAGAAGGTACGCATAACTACATTCTTACGAGGGGTAAGTAGATGGGCGTTGAAAATTGTAGTTAAGATGCCGGGAGTACCAAGTAGCAGTAAGGGTTTAAAAGTAATTTACATTTTTTACATAGTTCCGTTTATTTGTGCCGACTTACTTATTCTTCGGCTAGTAATACACCAAAATCTTGCCATTACTATCTTTCTCGGGAGACGTTTTTCGCTAGATGCTGCGGGTTTGGTAATATTGAAACCCACATTTGGCACTTCTAGCTTTTTAATATTGGTTCTAAATATTTCCGAGTTTTGATATTTAATTAAAGTTGTAAAAAAAATCATCTACTAAAAGATAGGTTTTTTCTATAAAAATTTTATTTCGTGAGTTGCTTACTATATTTTCAAGAAAAATAACATGGTTAATATACGCCTTTTTGATTGATACTAACTTGACGTATATTTTTTGACTTAATTTAATGCTTGTGATTATGCATTAGTTTTATGAAGCTATTAAGAGTGTTTGCAGCTATCAATTTTCAAAAATAAAGAAAAAAGTAGTAAAGTCAATATTTGTAAAGTCAAGATATGTTGATATTTAAGTGATAGTACTTTGTAAGTATGTTGTAAAAAATATAAATATATTATTTTCATAAAATATATAGATTTAATTATTTAAGTTATAAAAATAACTTAAAAATTGCTGTGATATCTTGGTTATTGCTTCTGACTTAGCATATTTATAGATTATACGGCGGTTTTAGGGCTTATCGATTTGCTTATACTAAGTCTTTATCGCTGCATGTAATATTTTTTTTTTACAACATGTCAGTATATTTGACATACCAAAAATAAAAATTTTAGTATTAACTTTGATTTAGTAATTTGAAAATTTATATTAAATTATGTTTACTTATATTTACGTATTTTAATTATAAAAACAATAATTAAATAATAGTAAAGAAAGTTAATTGCTCAAAAATCCATCGACAATAAAATTTTTAACAAGAGCTGCAAGACACTACTTACATAGTCTTAAA
The DNA here is from genome assembly GCA_039820645.1 of Cyanobacteria bacterium J06633_8. Taxonomy (GTDB): domain Bacteria; phylum Cyanobacteriota; class Cyanobacteriia; order Cyanobacteriales; family Nostocaceae; genus Rivularia. Next base: position 10,323 of record JBCBPQ010000060.1, read on the forward strand.
GTAGCGATATTGGATGTGATTTTTGGTGGTTAGATAGTTTTTTATTGAGGATTTAAAAAAAATGAAAGAAGTTCTTGCATATATAGAGAAGAAGCAACAAGTATTTTCTAAATTGGAATTTTTTGAATTTTTGCAAGATAAGAGTATTTCCCCAAAACAAAGACTGGCTTTTGCACCTTGTTTTGCCCCTTTTGTAATGGGCTTTGGGGAGTTAAATCAATATGTATGGCGAGATGAGTCAAGTGACGATCCATTACAAGCTATTATTAATCAACACACCCATGAAGATGATGGACATTGGGTTTGGTTTTTAGAAGATTTAGATAAATTAGGTTTCAACAAATCCTTAAGTTTTACCGACGCACTAAAATTTATTTGGAGTAAAGAACTCAAAATTTCAAGACAGACATTTTATGAAATTTATAGATGTACTTCTAAGGCTACACCTATAAATAGATTAGTAGCCATTGAAGCAGTTGAAGCGATAGCAGATATTTTTCTTTCATGTACTAAAAAAGTATCTGAAGACTTGAAGCTGACTTCAAATTTGGAATATAAATATTTTGGAATGCATCATTATTCTATTGATACTAATCACAGTATGGATTCATCTGAAACTGTAGATTTAATTTGTAATATAAATCTAGATGTAGATGCAGAGAAAGAGGCTTTAGAAATAGTCGATCAAATGTTTGAAATATTTACAAATTTTGTAAATGTGCTTGTAAATAATGCAAGAAAATACAAACTGGATAATTCGTTTAATAATCAGAGTAATAAACTAACACGAATTACTAAGTTAGAACATTATTCTCTTCCTAAAGCTAGTTAATCTACAAAAAATGACTGCTTTAACGATTAATGAATCTTAAACTGTTCAATACACTAAAGTAAAAAAACCAGGCAATGATAGTACAAAATTTAGCAAAACCAACTACACAAACTTTCCAGGATTCTTTAAATTCTGAATCATCATCGCAAATGATGAATTTAGTACAGATGATTTTTGCCCCTTGGATTTCTCAATCCATATATGTAGCCGCTTCACTTGGAATCGCAGATTTGGTTAAGGATGATGCCAAAAGTATCAGCCAACTAGCCGAACTTACTCATACACAAGAGTCAAATCTATATCGAGTCATTCGTACTCTTGCTAGTGTTGGTATTTTTACAGAAGTCGCACCACGAAAATTTGCTTTAACAGAAATGGGAGAATATCTTAGAAGCGATATCCCCGGTTCTCTACGCGCTGTTTCAATGATGCTAAGCGATGAATGGTTTTGGCGTTCTTGTGGAGAAATACTTAACGTTGTTAAAACTGCCGAACCTGCTTTAGAGCGTATCTATGGAGTGAAAAATACTTTTGAGTATCTAGCAAAAAATCCTAAATCTGGAGAGCTTTTCAATGATGCTATGACTGGTTGGTCAAAAAATATTCACACGGCAGTTGTTGAAGCTTACGACTTCAGGGGCATAAATAGCATAGTGGATGTAGCTGGTGGTCGTGGTATGCTTATTTCTTCTATATTGAAAGCCAATTCTCAGCTTAAAGGTATTCTTTTCGATCAACCTAATGTGGTTGCCGACGCTAAAGAGCTATTAGAGCAAGCCAAAGTTAGTAATCGTTGTGAAACTGTTGGCGGAGACTTTTTTATGTCTATTCCTTCTGGTGCAGATGCTTATATTATGTCTCACATCATTCATGACTGGGGTGATGAAGACTGTATAAAAATGTTGAAAAATATACGTCAAGGCATAGCGCAGAACGGTAAATTACTTGTAGTTGAAATGGTTGTTCCTACTGGTGATACGGCTCATCTTAGCAAATGGATGGATGTGGCTATGATGATGATGTATCCAGAGGGAAAAGAACGTACTGAAGCAGAGTTTTCTGAGCTTTTTCAAGCTGCTGGCTTTGAGTTGAGCAAAATTGTACCAACAAAAAGTCCTGTAAGCGTCATTGAAGGTATACCTGTATAAAGATTTGATTTAGGTAAAGCAGTAGCTATAGAGCCTTTCTATATTTGCTGCTTTACTTATCTAAGTCAAGCTCTTTCGCTCATTACTTTGTTTTATCTGCGTTTCTGCGGTTTTTGTCGCTAATCTTTTATTGAGAAGGGAGTAATAGATTTTGATCGTAATTATTCCATTGGTAGCTCAATCAGAAACTCAGTTCCTTTTCCTACTATGGAATTACAAGTTAACTGCCCATTATGTTTCTCAACAATGATTTGATAGCTAATAGACAAACCTAATCCCGTACCACTTCCTACCGGTTTAGTAGTAAAAAATGGATCAAATATTTTTTGCTTTACTTTCTGCTCGATACCACAACCATTATCTGCAATTCCAATTCTGAGAATATTGGAGTTTGCTATTTCTGTAGAAATACGAATAGTGGGATTTTTGACATTTTGGTTTTGTTTATGCAAATCCTGTAATGCATCAACTGCATTACCCAAAATATTTAGGAACACCTGATTCAACTGACTGGGATAACAAGTTATCAGAGGTAATTGCCCATATTCTTTGATAATTTGAATTTCAGAACAGTTACCTTTGGCTTGAAATTGGTGTTGTAAAATCATCAATGTGTTTTCTATTCCTTCATGGATGTCTACAGACTTCATTTCTGCTTCATCCAAACGAGAAAAATTACGTAAACCTAAAACAATATTACGAATACGCGAAGTTCCTACCTGTATTGAATTAAGAAGTTTAGGTAAATCTTCTATTACAAAATCTAAATCAATTTCCTCAATTTTTTGTTGAATAATAGAATCTGTTTGGTTTAATTTTTCATAATAAAGAGTAATTAAGTCTAATAAATCTTTTACGTATTGATTTATGTGATTTATATTGCCATGAATAAAATTTACAGGATTATTAATCTCATGGGCTATTCCTGCTACCATTTGTCCCAAACTAGACATTTTTTCAGTTTGAATTAACTGAGCTTGCATACTTTGTAACTCTTTTAGAGTTAATTGTAAGGCTCTGTTTTTATCATAAATTTCTTTAGTTCTTTGAGATACCTTTTCCTCCAATCTTTGATTGGAATTTTCTAAATCTTCCTTCGCATCAATCAAATTATTATAGAGTATTGCATTTTTGATTGAAATTGCAGCTTGATTTGTGATTAGATTCAGGAGTTTGATGCGATCGTGAGTAAACACTCCGATTGTGAGCTTATTTTCAAGGTAAAGAATTCCGAAAAAATTTCCTTGATTAATAATTGGAATACACAATATACTTTTGGGCTGCTCGCGGATAATATAGTTGTCAGCCGCTAAAAAATCTTGAGATTTTGCATCATCTATAACTACGGTTCCCTTAGTACGCTTGACGTAATTTATTAAGCGAACTGGAACATCTTCGCTGGATTCTAAAGGAATAGATGGTAAGTCCGTATAAATAGATGAGACATTAGTATTGCGACTAATAGCAATTAATTCTAAATCTGAATCTGTCTTCTTACTTAAAAATAAAGCACATTTAGAGGCTCCAGCGTTCTCCATAATGACTTCCATTAATTTTGAAAGTACTTCATTTAACTTCATTTGTTCGGCAAGCGCTTGAGAAGCTTTAATTACTGATTCCAAATCTAAATATTTAGAAACAGTCTGTGTTGAACCGGAAATAGTTTTATCATGATAAATGTTGGGTAAATCTGAAGCTTCATTTGAAGAATGCTTTTCAGTATAATCAACGTTTTTATTTTGCTGAAGAAGAATATGATCGAGTAATTGAGGATAGCGTTTTTGCAAATATTTGACTTTAGCCTTTGCACCCCAACGAATATAGCCATAATAAGCATCATCTAGATAAGTTTTGGCTATTTTTTGTTTACTCCATTTGAGATAGAACTTAGCTGCAAGTTCGTTAGCAAGTGCTTCCTCATGGTGATATTCGTTTTCTTTAGCAGCATTAATTGAGTTTTCGTAAGCATCTATTGCTTTGAGGTATTCATGGCTAATTCTATATCGTTCTGCTTCTACTAAATAAAATTTGTGCAAGTAATTCATCGGAGCATGATTTGCCCATTTTTTTAGCTTCACTTGGTTCTCAGAAACTATCGCTAGCAAATTCTCTGCTTCCGATTTTTGCTCGGAATATAAAGCTAAAGTCGTTAATGATTCGTAAAAATAAAAATTAGCTTCCGTAATAAATCCCGCTCCACCTGCCAAATAATTCTTTGCTTGATTAGCGTTTTCTCGGGCTTGTTCGTATTCTTCAAACCAATAACAAATAATCAGTTTGTGTAAATACAAGTAGTGAAGCCCAGAGATGTCTTTTGCTTTTACGAATGAATCTATTAATTGATTTTCCTCGTAAGTTTCACCAGATAAGCTACAATAATTTTCGCTTTTGTATTGTAGATTTATAACGGATTGCTTAAATATTTTACAGTAATTAGATGAAGTCTCTTGTTGTAAACTTTCTAATACATTAAGATAACTATCGATTTGTTGTTCTAATTCTGTCAGTTTTTGACCTAAAAAATATTTATGTTGACAAATCTCTTTAGCAGAATAACCAATGAAATCGAGAGATCCGCTTTCTAAACCTGTTTGATAGGCATCTATCAATATAGGTAAAGTTTCTTTGATATGTAATTTTCGATGAACAATAAAGGCTCCTGCAACGTAGAATGTTTTAGTTTTTATCTCTTTTAACTGAAACTTATCTAACAAACTTAAAGCTAAATTTCCAAACTTATCTCCAGACTCAATATCTTCAGTAATAGTGTTTAAAAGAATGGCATAACATCCATAGCAAAATGCTGATAATTCCCCATTGCCATATTGTAGCGATAGATTCACTTGCGACAAAATAATTAAGGGAAATAATAACTGATCTGCAATATATGCGGGTGGAATCATACTAGAAGCAATACGCATAATTGCTAATTTATTTTCACATGTAATCGATGGTAAATTTGTTAATTCTTCAATATTTTTGTCTCCAATCAATGTAGCTGTTTCTTCAAGACTTTTTTGAATATCTGCCGGGGTTGGCTGTTGAGGAAAAGTAACTCCAAACTGTTCTAATATTTCGCGAGCTATAGCAATTGCTTCGGTAAATTTGTTCTGAGAAGTATAAGCCTGAATTCTAATCTCATAAACCTTAACTTTTTCTAACAGTGTTTTAGCTTGTGTCAACACGATTTCCGCATATTCTTCCGAAGCTTTAAAATCTCCAGTTAAATAAGTCACTTCAGCCAATGCTTCATGTAGATTCAAACTTAGTTCGTACTCAGTATTCCAAGCATTTGCAACAAGCAATTCCTTTCCTGTATTTAAATAATTTAATGTTGCTTTATAAGCTGTTGATGAGAGAGCTTTTTTACCTGCCAGCAAGTTCATTTTTGCTAGTTCGCAGCGTTCTTCCCTAGAGTTAATTAATGCTATAGCTTTATTAAATTGGTTGACTGTTTCAAAAATATCTTCTTCCCATGATTTAGCAGAAGTTTTCTCTAAGAGCTGTTTCCCTAACCCTAAATGAATTTGCTGTTTTTCAGATTCAGGAATTAACGAATATGCAGCTTGTTGAACGCGATCGTGTATAAATTTGAAATGAGTCGCTTTTAAATGACCTAATGGAATTCGTTTTTTGTCTTCACTGTCAATGATTAATGCCGTAATTTCATTTTCAAGATGTGATGATTTGCTTTGTTTTTCTACAGGTAACACTAATCCTTGTAATACAGAATCCCATAAGTCTGTTATAGTTTCGACTGTAGACTTTTCATTCATTATAGAAAGTGTTTTTAAATCAAATTGATTGCCAATACAAGCGGCAAGCTTTAGCAGTCTTTGATTATATACTGGTAGCTTTTGTATTTGATGCGCCATAAACTCTACTACATCATCTGTGAAAGCTAACTTTCTTACATCTGCAACATCACATTCCCAATGACCTATGCCATAGTTAAATTTGATAACTTTTTCTGTATATAAGTTATTAATAAACTGGTGAACAAAGAATGGATTACCTTTAGTTTTAGCAAATACTACTTGAGTAAATGAAATAACGCTGTCTACTTCACATTTCAGGGTATCAGAAATTAGAAAACCTAAATCACCTTGATGAAGAGGTTCTAAACGTAAAGTAGTTATATTTATATTCGCTTTTACTATTTCTCTAAGAGTGGATTTTAGTAAATGTTTACCATCAATTTCATTATCTCTATAAGAAGCAATCAATAATAAAGTATCATCATTTTCATTCAGATTTGCTGGGCTAAAATTGGGCATCTGAATAGCAGATTTTTTATTGTAAATACCTAAGCTTTCTATTGACTTTTGCTGGTTTATTAGTAATTTTAACAGGTCTAAAGAAGCTGCATCTGCCCATTGTAAATCATCTAGAAATATAACTAACGGATGCTTTCGGATTGCAAAAATTCTCACAAATTTATTAAATAAGAATCTCAGTCTATTCTGAGCGGGAATTCCGGATAATTCTGCTGCTTTTGGTTGTTGCCCGATAATTAACTCTAGTTCGGGAATTAAATCAACAATTACTTGAGCTTGGTCACCTAAAGTCGCAAGTATATTTCTTTTCCATTCTTTGATTTGTTTATCATTTTCGCTCAAAATTTGTTCAATTAAATCTTTTAAAGCTTCTACCCATCCTAAAAAGGGAATATCCTGGTGTAATTGATTAAATTTTCCTGTAATAAAATAGCCTTTTTCTTTTACAATCGGCTTATGTATTTCATTTACAACAGCTGTCTTTCCCATTCCGGAATAACCTTTTACCAAAACTATTTCTATACCCTTACGAACTTTTTCTTCTTTTACTAAGTGATGTTGAGGAGGGTTAATCACTCTATCAAAAGCAGCAAGTAATTGTTCTACTTCTGCTTCTCTACCATAAAGCTTTTCGGGTATTGAAAAACGGTCAGATATGTCTTTAGTTGCTAATTCAAAAGGTTCTATATGATTATTTTTTTGCAAATTTTGTAAACATAATTCTAAATCATATTTTAATCCAAAAGCACTTTGATAGCGGTCTTCGGCATTTTTTGCCATCAATTTACAAATGATTTCAGAAATTATGCAAGGAATATTATATTTAATGGTTTTTTCTAATGGTGGCTCTGCAGAAATATGGCAGTAAATCAACTCTAACGGATTTTTGTTATCGAAAGGCAACTTTCCAGTTAGCAATTCAAACAAAGTTATACCGAGAGAATAATAATCAGTTCGATAGTCAATACCTCGATTCATTCTTCCAGTTTGTTCCGGAGAAATGTAAGCGAGTGTACCCTCTAATACGTCAGGGTTGATCAGAAATTGGACTTCTCTAGGTAAAATAGTAGAAATACTGAAATCTGTAATTTTGATTTCTCTAGTTTTGGGATTTATTAGAATATTATCTGGTTTAATATCTTTATGAATTATCTGCTTGCTATGTAAATCATTTATTGCAGAAGTTATTTTGATAGCAATTTCGAGAAAATCACAAATGAAAGTCTGATTAGTGCGTATTTTTTCTGAATCCCAACGCTTTATCTCGTTTCTAAGTGAAATTCCTCCGAAGTCTTCCATTACAAAAGCCACGCTTTTGTGAAAATGTTCTAAGCTATAAGACTTTACAATACTCGGTATATTTAAATCTTTAGTCAGAAGGTATTGATTGCGAAACTGAGCGATTTCTTGAGGAGTAGGATTCTCCTTCCGCATCATTTTAATAACTACAGGCTTTTGGTCTTTTTCTCTAATTGCTTTATAAATGACCGTTTGGTCGCTTAAGTATAAATGCTCAACAATAAGATAACCATAAATCATAGATAATCTTGATGATGATAAAACCATTCTTACTATTCCAATTCATTAGCATGTGTTGGTTTTATTATTCCCATCAAGTTACTAACTGTATCACTAATATGTGTAAGATAATTATAGACTATAGTCTATTCTGACTAATTGACCACGTATATAATCTATTAAAGTACTTATAATACTGAGTTTAGATAAAAATAAAATAAATTTAAATAAATATCTGGAGTCTACTATTTGTTTAGAATATCAGTAATATAACTATTATAACTATTTAGTTTTAAGCTTACTACTTTAGCTAATTTGCTTTAGGTAAATTAAAAAATGCGGTTCATTAATATGATTCAGAGCTATATGATTACTTCGCAAATTATTTGGCACTAGCCTTGACGAAATTTATATTAATAAAATAGTTTAGTTCAGCGTTTTGATAGAAGATAAAACACGTAACAAGTTTCATGTAAATCAAGTTGAAATATTTATGATTTTCGCCTTACATTCTATTAGCAACACAATTTCACATCAATCCTAGGAATATTGTTCATATTTTTCATAAAAATTTTACTCAAATAAAAAGCCCGTTTACACAGGCCATAATCATATTTGAAGTTAAATTTTATGTTTACCAAGAAAGCTATTTCATTTTTTGTTTGATATAAGTAACAACCTGAGTTAACTGTTTTTTCAAACCGTCTATTTCTGTTTGCATTTTCGCCATTTTCTCGTTCAATGCATGTATTTCCGCTGAAGAATTAGGTAATTCTGTACTTACGCTTCCGTGGTTTCCGTTAACTCCATTAGTGCCTTTAGTTCCATTAGTTCCATTTTGGTGAGCAGTCGCTACAGTTGCAGGTTGTTTTTTAGGTTGTTTTGCCTTTGCCATTGCAGCTTTTATTGAGGTAATTAGCTGTTTTTGGTCAAAGGGTTTATTGAGAAATTCAAAATGTTCAAACGGCTCAGAAATTTTTTCTGTAACTTCCTCTTTACGTCCTGACATTACAACTAAAGGGGTTTTTCTTAAATCTGCCTGTGCTTGAATTTCCTGATAAACTTCCCAACCGCTCATTTTAGGTAATAGAAAATCCAGCATAATTAAACTAAATTTTTCCTTACGGATTAATTTAAGGCCTTCTAAGCCGTCTTTTGCTTCCAGAACTTGGAAGTTTCCTGGGGGTAACATTTCCCGTACTTTGACTCGTACGACTGTAGTGTCATCAATAACTAAAATTTTATTATTTGCCACGATGTTTCGCTCTAAAAGATAATTTAGGTTTAAATGGCGTTTTCGCCGATAGCTGAATACTAGAGTTATCCCACTATATCCAAAATATATATTGATCGGGGGAGAGTAATTTCCGAGAAAATAGCAATTGCCTAGGTGTTTTATAAAACATCATATAAAGCACGCTTCCAGTTTCATATATTGGTTTATAAACAATCTTTTTTTTATAAATTATCTTGCCATAACAGTCATTCAAGGATATCAACCTACTTGTGGAGAATCATTATTTCTCAGTGATTTAAAGTAATTTTTCTGTATTTAGTGCGATATTTAACTATAAATATAAGTATTAAAACTTAAGTACGGGAAATTTAGCCTAAAATCTTTTTCCAATTCTTTATCGCTTTAAGTATGTTAGTTAACGTAAGTTGAACTGAATTCACAACTCCCACTATTCTATTCTTATCATCGCTTCACTTACGTCTATAAATAAATTTCAAGGTAAATAAACAAACTGCGTTTCAACCTACTCAAAGCCATGTATAGTAAGATTTATAGGAAATTTTAATTTTTGTGGGTCTAATTCATTCTAAGGCGGTTTTAAGACAAGTGTTACTAGTGCCAGATGGAAATCTAACCTACTTAATCTGTATTACTTCTAATAAATAGCAGATGTCTACAAATTCTACAAAAAAAGCTTCCATTAAATCCGAGATTAAAGCAATGCCACCGTGGTTGCGTCGTCCTATTGGTAATGCTAGCGAACTTTCAACAGTTCAACGTATCATCAAACAAAGGCAGATTCACACAATTTGCGAAGAAGGTCGCTGCCCTAATCGAGGAGAATGTTATTCTCAAAAAACAGCAAGCTTCTTGTTGATGGGACCAACTTGCACAAGGTCATGCGCTTTTTGTCAAGTAGATAAAGGTCATGCACCAATGCCATTAGACTCAGAAGAACCGCTAAAAGTCGCACGAGCAATACAGCTTTTAGGATTGCGCTATGTGGTATTAACTTCAGTTGCCCGCGATGATTTGTCTGACGGAGGTGCAAGTTGGTTTGTAAAGACTATGGAAAAAATCCGTCAATTGAACCCAGAAACTCAAATTGAGGTACTTACACCAGATTTTTATGGAAAAATAGAGCCGATAAAAATAATTACTTTAGCTAAACCGGCTTGCTATAACCATAATATTGAGACAGTAAAACGCTTACAAAATCCCGTTCGCCGGGGAGCAAAATATCATCGTTCTTTACAAGTCCTTCAACTAGTTAAACAAATCGATTCCAATATTCCGACCAAATCGGGCTTAATGCTAGGACATGGTGAAACTGTTGAAGAAGTAATTGAAACGATGAAAGATTTACGTAGTGTGCAGTGCGATCGCCTAACCATTGGTCAGTATATGCGACCTTCATTAGAGCATTTGCCCGTACAGAAGTATTGGGAACCAGAAGAGTTTGAAGAATTAGGCACAATAGCACGTAGTTTGGGATTTAGTCGCGTTCGCTCTGGTCCTTTAGTTCGTAGTTCTTATCATGCAGCTAACGAATAGTCAACTACTTACAGAATTTTGATTGAGAAGCAAATGCGGTAAATTAGGAGTTTTGAGCATTTTATGAAAATCTTTTTAACAAATTTAGCGAAAAACGACACCTATTTGGTATTTGTTAAGAAGTCCTTAAATTAGGAGAAACGATTATGACTAAAGTTGGTGTAGATGTTCCTCAAACAGATGCTCAAGCACCTTTCCCTTACCGCACCTTACTCAGCATTATTTTACTAGCTGGTAACATCTTGGTAGCGGCAATTTACTTCCAGATTCTCAATCCTTAGATTCTCGCAAAGCTTCTCGGCCTAGCCGATCGATGTAAGCGTCGCCAGTAATCTAAAGTTAGAGTTGAGGCTGCTTATTGAAATAGTAAATTAATATCTTCAGTAGAGCCTCATTTTTATATAATGCTAAGCTTCTTTATCAAAGAAGCTTGGTAAAGTATGTTTCTGGAATTACCATAAGTAATTCTATTACCTACATTTACTTAAAAATAATTTTGTAGGCAATATTACTATATTTCGGAGTATAGAGGTATTTAAGTTTGCAAGTAATCCCTTTGTACCTCTACTCCTTGCTTTCAACTTTTATTAATAGTACAGCTTGTTTTCTTTTAATTCATTTAAGACAAAACAAGTAACACTTTTTTTTCTTTTTTACCACATGAATTTTTTCCATACAATTATATTATAACGATTCAAATCTCAAGACATTGACGATGTTAATTTTTTCTACCAAAAAAGTAAAAATCATGAAGCAATCATAAGTAATAAATTAGGTGTTCTTGATTGCACTACTAATAAATGAATAAATAAACTTGAAAGAAGAAATAGTGCTGCTAAAATTTTTGTAAAAAGTAAAAGTTCATATTACTGTATACGTGTATTTTGTGTATAATAATATACTGAAATGTCATTCATACTTGAATTATTATCTAAATAATTGTTGATACAGTTGTAAAAAAAATACTAGTTTAATTTCAGTAAAAAATAAATTAGTATGGAATCTGCTTGCTGCAAAAGCTCATATAGTTTAATCGTAATTTGTTTGTTTTTGTATAATCCTAATATGACAGTATTATCAGTGATATATAATTCTGTACAATTCTGGAAGCGACCCATAAACCTTGAGACCCAAAAATACTTATAATATTTTCATGAGATAGATAAAATTTCCGCGTGACATTTGACACTACAAGTTTTAGTTTATATATATAGAATAAATTGTGCGCTAATATACTCATGTTTATTTAGCGTCTTTTTTAACTAAGCTATAAAATTATTCAGCGGTCGAGTTGACCATGCAGCAGTATTCAAGCTTACCAGAGCAAAACTCACAATTAGATAATTCATCGATTGTTTTGACAACAGTCGAGCAACTTCGTGCGGAGTTGTGGCTGGAGCGCAGTTTGAATAAACTGCAAACTAAGCTCAATGATTGTCTGACTTCAGCTTTGTTTCATGCCCGGGCAACGAGCGTTCGTTCCGCGATTGAAAAACCTTCGCAAAATCAAAATAAACAAAATAGTCAAATAGCTATTACACAAACAGAAATATTTCAAACAGTAGTAAACGAACTGTATGCCTTATTTAATTCCAGTGTGGTAGGTTTCGTGGCTCCAACAGCAGTAGCAATAGCTACTGCTCAACCAGAAGATGCAGAAGATGCTGTTTACAGAATTAGCTATATATGTACTCATTCAAAAGCTGATTCACAATTATCACCGCTAAGTTTAACAGTCGGGAAAGATAAAACGCTACAGTTAAAATTAACTTCGGAGATTGATTTTCAAGACTTGCAGCAACTAGAAAATCAACAACCACAAACTGCTTTCTGTTTCAGTAATCATTCTTTAGGAATTGTTGGCTGGTTAATAGCTTCCTCTAAATCTCCAGCAAATTCATCTTCAGATTTATTTGTAATTGAACAAATCTCAAAACTAATGCTCGAAGCTGCTAAAATGTCTAAGGCAGCTTTAACTAAACTTATACATATAGAGTCGTTACAGCAACAAGCTCATCATTTCAATAATCTCAACCAAGAACTACAGCGTACCAATAAACTAAAAAACCAATTTCTAGCTAATACTAGTCATGAAATTCGCACCCCTCTAAGCTCTATTATTGGTTTTACCCATTTATTATTAGCTCAAGGTTACGATCCAAGTAGGCAACGTCACCATGAGTATTTAAACATTATTCAGTCGAGTGGTAAACATCTGCTGGCATTAATCAACGATATTCTTGACTTATCCAAAATTGAAGCCAATCAGTTAGAAGTTAATTGGGAAATAATTGATGTACCTCAGCTATGTCGGAATGTATTAGCCTTAGTTAAAGAAAAAGCTGCGAATAAAGGTTTACAAATGCAGCTTGATATAGACTCTGATGTTACAAATATGGTGGCCGATCCTTTACGGCTAAAGCAGATACTTTTAAATTTACTTTTCAATGCCGTAAAATTTACTAAAACTGGAACAGTTGGTTTAGAAGTCAGAGCCAGGGATGATCGAATGTATTTTACAGTTTGGGATACTGGAATTGGCATTAGTAAAGAAAATCAAAGCGAACTTTTTCAACCATATTTTCAAATTTTTAATGAGAGGCAGATAAACGGTGAAGAAGGTACGGGTTTGGGTTTAACAGTGACTCGTAAACTTGCTGAAATTCACAGTGGTTGGGTTGAAGTCGAATCTGAAATAGATAGAGGCTCGCGCTTTACTGTCGTGATTCCTATAGAACAAGTTAATGCCGATACTTCTCAAGCAACCGATACTTTAACCACAACCAAGCATAAACCTCAAACCAATAAAAATTGCAGGGTACCAACTTCCTTAAAGCAGTCTTCTCATATTTTATTAGTAGAAGATGATATACCTAATGCTGAGTTAATCAAAACTTACCTCGAAAAATTACGATATCAAATAACTTGGGTCAAAAACGCTTCCAAAATGTGGAATGCTTTACATAAGCAAGATTACTCAGTAATTTTGATAGATATTGTTTTACCCGATGCTAACGGTATTACATTAGTCAAACAACTTCGAGAAAATCGACAATATTCTAATATTTGCATTATTGCTCAAACAGCGATGGCAATGAAAGGCGATCGCGATATTTGTCTTAATGCAGGAGTTAACGATTATATTTGTAAACCAATCGATTTACCGCTTTTAGCAAAAATCTTATCTGAATATATTACACTTCCTTAACGAATCTCCCTTTTAAAATGGAATAAGTCGTTCACTGTACTTCTGCGCTTGGGTTAGGAAATAATGTATATAGAAAAATTAGAAAAATTAACAGCTTTATTTAAGCAGATGGAAAAAGCAATAATTGCTTATTCTGGTGGTGTTGATAGTACTTTGGTTGCAAAAATTGCTTATGATGTTTTAGGAGATAGAGCTTTGGCTGTAACGGCTATTTCTCCGAGTTTGTTACCAGAAGAATTAGAAGATGCCAAAATTCAAGCAGCAACAATCGGGATTAGTCATCAAGTTGTTGAAACTCATGAGATGGAAAATCCCAACTATACTTCTAATCCTATTAATCGTTGCTACTTTTGTAAAAGCGAATTGCACGATACTTTGAAACCCTTAGCAAAGAAATTGGGTTATCCTTATGTTATAGATGGAGTTAATGCAGACGATTTACGTGATTATCGTCCTGGTATTCAAGCTGCAAAAGAAAGAGGTGCCCTTTCCCCTTTAGCAGAAATTAATGTAAGTAAAGCTGAAGTTCGTCATATTTCCCAGCATCTAGGTTTGTCTTGGTGGGATAAGCCAGCACAACCTTGTCTTAGCTCCCGCTTTCCTTATGGTGAAGAAATTACCGTACAAAAATTGCAAAGAGTTGGCAGAGCAGAAATATATTTACGTAAATTAGGATGGAATAACTTACGAGTTCGTTCTCAAAGCGATACAGCACGTATAGAACTACCACCAGAAAAAATTCAGAGTTTTATCGCTAATACAGATTTAGAATCCTTAGTATCTGCTTTTCAGGAATTCGGTTTTATTTATGTCACTTTGGATTTAGAAGGTTATCGTAGCGGTAAATTAAACCAAGTTTTAAATGAACAAAGTTTAGAAGCTGTCAATAATTAACAATAAACAATGAATAATTGTCATGAACTATTGTTTACTGATAATTGTTCATTGTTTATTGTTTCTTTACTGCTACTATTAATTCTCATTTTTGATTAATTTTGACTGAAGAATCGGGAAAATCTGATTTATTTAAAGAACCTACTAATTGAATGGTATTAAAATTTTTTTATGTTTTTGTAGTGCATCTGTGTATTAACTTAGCCATGTCTTCGATTTAAGCTATCTCGCAGATTTGAAAGTAAAGCTACATATTTAGCGAGCATATTTTACATCAAGTATATGTGTCTGTGCTTATAGAACCCCGGAAGGGATCTATTTACCAACCTACAAGTCCAATACCCATCTGGGTTTTATGATTCTTACAGTCATTTATCATGATTTTTAGGTCTCCTGAACCCTTATAGTTACTAGGCTGGTTAAAACGGCTTACCTAAAGCCTTTGCATTTCAAGAAAAGATACCTTCCGGGGTTCAATAAGTCATATCCAATATCTTGTGTAAACTTTATTCGTACTGATTTCTACTTGTACTAAATAAAGTTTTACAAAGTCTATTACGGATAAATTATAAAATCTTTATTTTTAGTAGGGAATGTAACTTTATTAAAACAAACTTGAAACTGATTTACATGAACTTTGTGTCGAGAAAATTCTACAAAACACTCGATTATTCACAAGAATAAAGATATATCGTCCGCTTATTTATTTCTTGAATTCAATTGAATTTGTAATTTAATTGAACGGAGAAGGGGGGATTCGAACCCCCGATACCCGTAAAGGTATAACGCATTTCGAGTGCGCCGCATTCAACCACTCTGCCACCTCTCCAAAAGGCATATTTTTTCTATCTTACATAAAATATCATATGTTTATTGAATTTATCAACAAATTGACACTCTCACGGCCTTTGCTTAATTGTCTGTAAACCCAAACGCAATCTTAGAGCAATGATGAGATATCTTCTGTATTCCTCACAAATGCTTCAAATTGTCTCTGAGGTGTCCATTGAATCGCACCATCTCGTCCTGTAAAAAATAGTTGGACTTTACTTTGGTTAAGTACTGATATATCTTTAGCCTCAAGCTTAGCATTAGGTGCGATCGCTACTTGTGGTTTTAAAATCCGAACGAGGTCTTTTAAGGATTTAGTTTGACACCAAAGTACTTGCGGGCGTGGCAAGCTTGGGTTTTTGATTAACTCGCTAAGTTGGTTTGGATTTAGATTTCCTACAAATAACCAAGATTGATTGCGTATTTGCATTTGAATTATAGGCAGTTGGTTATTAACCAGTCGTATCATCGCAGAACCAGCGTTTACCGTTTGACCTAAAGACAAAACCTGATATATTCCTTTACCTTGCTCTACTTGCGTTTGAATCGCTTTTTGACTTAAAGCATAATTTGGGCTCGGAGAATAATCATAAAAAGTTTTGATGGCTAAATGTTCTATTATTTCTAACCAACCATTACTACCGTCATTTTGAAAATCCGTGGCTACTGCCCAATCAATTATATTTACACCTTGTTGTTGTAGGAAGGGTAATATCGTAAAGTTTCCTATTGCTTCATCAGCGCTATTAATTACCGCTATTTTCCCTCGATCTTGAATTACTACAATTGGTTCTCTTCCGCCAGCCAAAAGCGTCACGCGAAATAAATTATTTGCTGAATGCAAAGCAGGGATAAATACTAAACCGATGGAAATAGAAATTGCCAGCAACCATCGTTTTTGCAACCAACGTATTTGCCAGGTAGAGAAAAGTAGTCCATAAATAATAATTAGCTGCCAAATTGTTATTTTACCGACAGCAACTGAGTTTCCTGGTAAATTGCTAAAAAATTCGACTATTTTGATTAATAAATCCGTTGGGTAATGCAAAGTACTAGCTAAAACACTCCCTGCAAAAGGCAAGGCTAATGCAGCTACAGCACTAAAAATTCCACCAATACAGATTAAAGATATTAGAGGAGTAACGATAATATTGAGCAAAATTCCGTAAGGTGGTACCACACTGAACATATAAAGTTGTAACGGTAAAGTCCAAATAGTGGCTGCTAAGGGAACCGCTATTAAAGATGCAATAGTTGGTGGTAGCCATAGTAAACGTTTTGTAATTGCGGGTACCGTGACAATTAAACCGAAAGTTGCGAGAAAACTCAGTTGAAATCCTAAATCCCAAATCCATAGAGGATTAAATATTAATAATATAGTTGCAGCAATTGTCAATGAGCCTAGTTGTTTTACTTTTCTTTTCAACCCAATTCCTATTAAAGCCGCAAATCCCATGATTGTGGCTCTGAGAACTGAAGGCTGGAAACCAGTCAAACCTAAGAATAAAGTTAATGCTAAACAACCGCAGATAAATTGAGTTTTTCTAGTAAAACGTTTTGTAAAACCTAAGACTAAACCTAAAATCAACGAAACATGGAATCCGGAAGCAGCAATAGAATGAGCTAATCCCGCTTGTACAAATAAATCCCGAGTTTGATATGGCAAATCAACCGCTTTGCTGCCAAGAACCATAGCACTCACAAGCGGACCTTCTGGAACACCAAGCCAACTAACTTGCGATTTAATTATTTGCCTTCGTAATTTCCACCATCCCCATTCATCCTCTTCATCAAAATCCTTTAACTGTCTTCCATTTAAACCGGCGAAAGTACCTTGCTTTTCAAGATATTTTTTAAAATCAAAAGCTCCAGGATTTAATGCCGATTTGGGTTTATACAAAACTCCAGTAACTTCAACTTGTTGATTCGGATGTAAACCAGTGGATTTTAGAATAGGTACGGTTACGTATAATTTTCCAGAAACTCCTTTATTCGCTCCCTCTTCGCCTTGTTTATTTGTGACTTCAGAAAGTTGAGTTGGTTTTAGCCAAAATTGTCCTTTTCCCGAACGAGTTAACCGGGGTGTACTTATTACATCTCCTCTAACAATTACCAATTGTTCTTGATTTTTGCTATTTCCAACAGGAATAAAATTACTAATATCTTTAGCTTCTGGTTGCGGAATCCGCATGTGAACATAAAATGTTGCTAGCAATCCGATTGAGCCAGCGATTATCAATATTCTCGGATGTGGAGTACTTCGTAAATTATATCCTGTTTTCTTGGCAATTTGAGGTTTTGTTTTTTGTAAAGCAAGTTTCTTAGAAACAATACGTCTTCTTTGAAGAATAACTGCTCCGATAGCGCTCAAAGAAAATATCAACAATCCGCCCCAAGGATTTGCGCTAAGTAACAACCCTACAATATAGCCAAGACAAATAATTAACCCAGGAGTTTGAATCATTTAGCTTTGAACAATAATTAATAAAAACTTCTCTCTTCCTAACTTAAGGAAGGGATAAAGTCCCATCTTATATAATCAGTTTTTGATTTAAATGGATACACCTAATTTGAAGCCAAGTACGCCATGCAGAATCATTACACAAAGTGCGGTGCTACCCAAATAAGCATGAAGCGCTCGTAAGCCTGATTTATTACCTCCAAATTTTGTTAAAGAGATTGTGGCATTTATTCCAAGTAGTATCAATACAATTGAGCCAGTCCAAAAATGAGAGCTTTGTAAAATTGGCTTATCTTGCATTACCAAAGATAAAACACCACCAATAGAACCAAGCATTATAAATAAAAACATCCACGGTGCCAGTTTACGATGACCGCTACGACTTTGAACCGCAACTTCTTTATCTTCGGTTATTCGCGATCGCCAACCCGTAACACCCACAAAAGTACCCATCACAAAGATAACAACTGCCATCATAGCTGGATGACCCCAATGCACTACTGGTTCGGGAACACCTAAAGAGCTAAACCAATTAGCGATGGGTTTTAAAATTTCACTCAGATTAGTCATATCTTAAATAAGTTCATATATTCGCAATATTAGAATTATTACAGAGGATTGAGCAATTTATAGCACTGGTATTTGATTACAGCAAAATTACTAGTACAGGTCGGCGTAAATAAACCAACTAATATTATGGGATAATAACTAGTAAGAAAAAAGTGTTTTAGTTCAAAAGCAAGGAATCAGGGTGTGGCACTACTAGCTCCAAAAGAATTAAAATTGAATCATGGTGATCGCCTAGAACTTCAACATTTGACGCAAAAGTTGAAGATATTACTGGTTTATACGTAGATGCAATTGAACGTCATAAAAATGGAGAACGGACTATTTCTGTTGATGAAATGACTGGTATTCAAGCGACTGAACCCCTAGAAAAAGACTTAGCAATGCCACCAGGAAAGCTTGAAAGAAGGGAGTTTGAATATATTCGTCATGGAACCAAACCTTAATTGCGAATTTCGATGTTGCTACTGGTAAAATAATTGAGCCAAATTGCGGTGATTCCAGAACCGAATCAGATTTTCTCCTCAACATCAGTCGAATTATTGAAAGCGATTAGCGGAGCTAAACGCCCGAAGGGCGTAACGCCATGCCAAAAAGTGGCATCTAATTATGGATTGTCTTAATACTGACCAATCCGAGTCACTGATTCGTTTTGTTGCACAAAAAGAAGGCTTGAATATTGACCTGAGTACTAAAGGGAAAAGTGGTATCCTCAAATCCATGAAATCCCGTGCAGCTTTCAGCCCATAAAATTGTCTTCCACTAGACACCCAAACATTCTTCTTGGCTCAACCAAATTGAAATTTGGTTCAGTATTTTGGTTCGCAAGTTACTTAAGCGTGCTAGCTTCAAAAGTCAACATGACCTCAAAACTAGAATTCTTGAATTTATTGACTATTTTAATAAAACAATGGCTAAACCTTTTAAGTGGACTTATAAGGGAAATACTAGGTAAGGGGAAGCATAGGAAAAAGAATTTGTAGGTAGCTTAATAAAATATCCCGCTTGTCTAAAATCAGCGGGACACTATAAGTAAGTTGGCAGAAATAAACCGAACTATGTAACAGAATGTAAATCCTACTCGAATACCTGATTTATATGGGATCCAAGTTTATTTATAAAACTAAACTTGGTTATTTTTTTTGAACCGACTTACTTAAATATATAACTGAATATTTTTGATTTTTTCTATTACTTAGCTGAAAATATCTCACGCAGCCACTTTTTTCAACAATGGAAAACCTAGCTTTTCTCTCTGTTCTACATAAAGTTGAGCTACCTTCCTTGCCAAACTTCTAATTCTGCCAATGTACCGAGTCCTTTCAGTGACAGCAATCACACCTCTTGCGTCAAGCAAATTAAAAGTATGAGAACACTTCATAATATAGTCCAAGCTTGGTAAAACTAAACCTTTCTCAGTTAATTGCTTGGCTTCTTCCTCATACATAGCAAATAGAGTTAATAGCATCTGGGGATTTGAAGCTTCAAAATTGTAGGTACATTGCTCAATCTCTCCTTGGAGGTGGACATCTCCATATTTAATGTTGTCAGTCCAATCAATTTTGGTAATTGCTTCCACTTCTTGTAGATACATCACCAATCGTTCCAACCCATAAGTCATTTCGATTGACACTGGGCGACAATCAATCCCACCACATTGTTGAAAATAAGTAAACTGAGTAACTTCCATTCCATCGAGCCACACTTCCCAACCAGTTCCCCAAGCCCCTACAGTCGCATCTTCCCAATTATCTTCCACAAACCGAATATCGTGTTCCTCTGGACGAATTCCCAAAGCCTTCAACGAATCCAAATAAATTTCTTGGATGTTATCTGGTGAAGGTTTTATCAGAACTTGGTACTGATAATAGTATTGAAAACGATTTGGATTTTCTCCATAGCGTCCATCAGTAGGACGACGACAAGGTTCAACATAAGCTACAGCCCAAGGTTCTGGCCCTAAAGCTTTTAAAAAAGTATGCGGATTCTTAGTCCCTGCTCCTTTTTCAATATCGTATGACTGAGCAATCAAACAACCTTGACTGCTCCAAAACTCATTTAAAACCGCGATGGCAGATTGAAAATTCAAAGTTATTCTCCTTTAACCCAACAATGCATTAACCATTGTTGCTCAAACTGGAAATGTAGAGGAGACTTTTTCTAGCCTTATCACCAAATCATGACTCAGTTAAACATCGCTTTAGATTAAATTTTGAAGCGAGTCCAAATCCCTCGGAAGCAAAATCCAAGTGAAAATCATCATCATTTTTTTTTATCCCTTAAAAGGCTTGCGGGGCAGGGCTTAGAGGGATGACGGTAAAATTTTTTTGAAAAAACTTGGAAAAAAGAGTTGACACGAATATATTCTCTCGGTACTATGTATAAGTGCCTGAGAGAGAAGCGCGAAACGCCTTCA
>JBCBPQ010000061.1:0-31176 GCA_039820645.1 Cyanobacteria bacterium J06633_8
GGCATTCCCTTACCGCGTTTTTCTGGATCTGGAGGGAATACATCCTCAAATAACTTCCATTCCAAATCGCTTAATCCGCTCAATTCGTCCAGCCATAAAGTGATAAGCTGTTGTGCATTTAAATCGTATATTCGGACGGGCAGGGATGCCCATCCCACAAGAATTAGACAATTTTTGTTTATTTGATTTAGATGCGTTTTAACTTACACCCTTATCATTTGAGAAATAGAGTATCACGTTTTGTGATTAGTGGGATAGGTTCATGACTTTTAAAACAAAATAAAAATAATTCGGGTGGATATCTTCTCGACATCCACCCGAATCATAAATTACAAATTGTACGTAGCGCTTGACTTTTATCAACTATCTAATAGTAAGCCTTGTTTACTCCTCAACTGTAAAAATTAATCTATTGAGGTAAAGGATGGAAAAAAGTACCGTATTGCAATCCAGGGAAAAGGTAATTTAATGTAACGAAAATTACAAACAAAATAATTACTGCTAAGATAGCAACAACAGGAGCGCTAGAAAGATATTTAAGTAAATAACGTGATTCCATGATTGATTTACCTTCAAAAACTTTTTTGTTACGAGATAAATGATTGCGAATGATTGTTTTAGATCGATGATTTTGTACTAACGAATTGAAATCGGAATTTCATCATCTTTAGCAACTAATTCACCACTTAAAAACTCCTTAACTGCTAACATTGGCCACATCAAAGCCTTGACCATACAACCTACAAAAAGTGCTAAATCAATAAACAATTCTTTTTCTTCTCCTGCACCTTGTTTTCTTATTGCTACTAAGTAAGAACGTCCGCTCCAACCTATCCAACCTGCAATATATAAAAACATAGCAATCGGAACAATTACGTCAAATGCAAGATTTAAACGGTCGAGAACTAAATGTGGTAAACCATCTTCGCCACAAAGTAACTGAGAATAAGCTTTAAATGGCTTGGTAGTGTAATAAGTATCAGGCGCATTTTGCATCCGTTCTACAAACGCGGAAGATTCTTTACAAGGTACCAGTGTTGTATTCTCTGCTAATCCAACAGGAACAAAATTAATCCAGAAAAAACTTGTGAGTAGTACTACGCAAAATAATCTTTTCATCGTTTTAAATTATTTTTTGTCAATTGCTAAGGATATGAAAACAGAGAACTCAAAGGTTCTCCGTTCTTTCTAAATTAAACTGTTTGCTTTTTACGGCTAGTCAAGTCACCAACTTTCTGGAAGACACCGAACTCAACTTGTTCGTCTAAATCTGGGTCAATTCCTGCAAAGACATCTCGATAGATGGTGCGGGAACCATGCCAAATATGTCCAAAGAACCACAACAAACCCCAAACTGTATGAGCAAAAGCAAACCATCCACGGGTACTTGTACGAAATATCCCGTCAGAATTGAGAGTTGCACTGTCAAATTCAAAAATTTCTCCTAGTTGAGCCTGACGAGCAAATGGTTTCACGTCAATCGGATCTGTAAATGTTTGACCATTCAAAGCACCACCATAAAAACTCACAGTTGTACCCGTCTGCTCAAAGCTATATTGGGATTCTGCTCGTCGAAAAGGTATATCCGCACGTACAATATCATCTTTATCAGTCAACACAACGGGGAAAGTTTCAAAGAAATTAGGCATTCGTCGTACAGTCAATTCCCTACCTTCTGCATCTTTGAAGACTGGATGACCAGACCAAGTTTGAGCAATACCATCTCCTTTATTCATCGCTCCTACTCTGAATAAACCACCCTTGGCTGGACTATTACCAACATAGTCGTAGAAAGCTAATTTATCTGGAATGCCAGACCAAGCCTCTGAAAGGGTTTTTCCATCCGCCAATTGGGTTTGCACTCGTCGATTAATCTCATTTTGGAAATAACCGTTGTCCCATTGATAACGAGTTGGACCAAACAGTTCAATCGGAGTTGTGGCGCTACCGTACCACATAGTTCCAGAAACAATAAAAGAAGCAAAAAAGAATGTTGCTAGAGCACTGGCAAGCACGGTTTCAATATTACCCATTCTTAATGCCCTGTAGAGTACCTCCGGAGGACGAAAAGCGATGTGAAAAATACCGCCAATAATACCAGTAATTCCCGCAGCAATATGGTGAGCGACAACACCACCAGGATTAAAAGGATTAAAACCCTCTGCTCCCCACACCGGAGCCACTCCCTGAATATGACCAGTTAATCCATAGGGGTCAGAAACCCACATACCAGGACCGAATATCCCAGTCAGATGAAAAGCACCAAAACCAAAACAAAGAAGACCGGCTAACAACAGATGAATCCCGAAGATTCTGGGTAAATCAAGAAATGGTTCATTGGTTTTGCGGTCTTGAAATAAATCCAAATCCCAATAAACCCAGTGCCAACAAGCAGCTAAAAATAACAAACCTGCCAAAATAATATGAGTAGCCGCGACACTTTCAAAAGTCCACAGGCTAAAACTAGTAACGGGTTCCCCCGTAATACTCCAACCACCCCAAGATTCGGTAATACCCAATCGAGCCATGAAAGGCAATACATACATACCCTGTCGCCACATTGGGTTAAGAACAGGGTCGCTAGGGTCAAAAAGAGCTAATTCGTATAATACCATTGAACCAGCCCAACCAGCAGTGAGCGCCGTATGCATCAGATGGACAGCAATTAATCGTCCTGGGTCATTTAAAACTACAGTATGGACGCGATACCAAGGTAATCCCATAAATGATGTTCCTTTATGAAAAGTTATGAGTTAGGAGTATCACCCTGTGGGTGACGCAAGCTACGGAGTTAGGAGTTATAAATTTTTAACTCAAGGATTTATAACTCCTAATTCTTTTAGACTCCCTGGTTTTTAAAAGAAAAGTTGTAAGTATGTACCTGATATAGAATCAGGAAAAAATGTTTTCAAAAACATCACCGTAAACGCAAAAAAGACAAAAGCAATAGTTACAATCACTGGAACAATAATCCATTCGAGTAAAAAATCCTGCATTTTTAAAACCAAAGGATTTTTACGAAACGCGAGAAGCATAAAAGAATAAAACCCCCTTAATCACTAAATAATTACTCACCATCCACCATTCACTACTCACTACTCATCCTTCACGCTCATTAATCCAAAGGTTTCATCGATAATGCTGGTTCGTCAACTCTATCGATACCTCTTTCAAAACCAGCAGCAGCAGCTCTGGCACGACCTGCATGCCAAAGATGACCGACAAGAAACAGCAGCGCGAAAATAAAATGAGCAGAAGCTAACCAAGTACGAGGTCCAACAAAATTAAAAGAATTAACCTCTGTTGCTAAACCACCCACAGAATTGATTGAACCGATAGGAGAATGAGTCATGTACTCCGCAGCTCTACGCTTTTGCCAAGGTTGAATATCATTTTTGAGTTTGTCGATATCTAGTCCATTAACTCCTCGTAAAGGTTCAAGCCAAGGAGCTTTGACATCCCAAAAACGCATTGTTTCAGCCCCAAAGATGATTTCTCCTGTTGGCGATCGCTGTAAATATTTACCTAAACCAGTGGGACCTTGAGATGTGGATATATTCGCTCCTAAACTTTGGTCGCGTACTACAAAGTTGAATACTTGAGCATTCGCAGCTTCAGCAACTGTTGGTCCATAAAACTCACTGGGATAGGCAGTATTGTTAAACCAAATAAACATTGCAGCAATGAAAGCTTGTCCGGCTACATTACCCAAACTTTGAGAAAGATAGGCTTCACCAGACCAGATAAATACTCTATGAGTCCATTTAAAAGGCTTGGTGACAATATGCCAAATACCACCGAGTATAAGCATACCGCCTACCCAAATATGACCGCCCACTAAATCTTCTAAATTATCAACGGCAACAATATTACCTTTACCACCAGTAAACGGGCTGAATACATAACCAAAAATGACTCTTGGGTCAAGTGTAGGATTTGTTACAAGACGGACATCACCACCTCCGGGAACCCAAGTATCATATAAACCACCCCAAAACATTGCTTTACCCACAAGTATAAAGGCAGCGACACCAAGAGCAATCAGGTGATATCCCAGAATACTAGTAACTTTATCTTTATCAGTCCAATCAAAATTGAAAAAACCTGCGAGCTTTTCCGGACCCCTGATTGAGTGATAAATACCACCAAATCCTAAGACCGCAGAGCCAATTAAATGTGTGACGGCAATAGCAAAAAATGGGAAAACAGAGCTTATTTCACCACCACGACCCACACCAATACCGAGGGTTGCAATGTGAGGCATTAAAATTAAGCCTTGTTCGTACAAGGGCTTTTCTGGTATGAAGTGAGACACTTCAAACAACAGCATTGCTCCAGCCCAGAAAGCAATTACTCCTGCATGAGCAACATGAGCGCCCAAAAAGCGACCAGATAAATTGATAAATCGAGCATTTCCAGCCCACCAAGCATATCCAGTAGATTCTTGGTCGCGTCCTTCCCTTTCTCCAGGACCAGGACTAATGCTGGTTGTGGTTGAACTTTCAAACGGTGTTTCCATTATTAAATGTTTTGTATTGTTTGTAATTGCAATTGGGTATGAGGAGACAAGGAGAAATTGAAAATTACTTATTACTCCTTACTCATTACTCCTTACTCTTAAAGCGCATTTCCACGAGGTAATACTTCTGGGGGAAATTGGAAGTGTTGATGAGGCTGGTCTTCCTGTGCCATCCAGGCTCTAGCTCCTTCATTTAAGAGGATGTTTTTGGTGTAAAAAGTTTCAAATTCTGGGTCTTCAGCAGCTCGTATTTCTTGGGAGATAAAATCGTATGCTCGCAAGTTAAAAGCTAAGCCAGCCATTCCGATTGCACTCATCCACAAACCAGTTACAGGTACGAACAACATGAAAAAGTGTAACCACCGCTTATTAGAAAAAGCTACTCCGAAAATCTGCGACCAGAAGCGATTTGCTGTAACAAAAGAATAGGTTTCTTCTGCTTGAGTAGCGGTAAATGCTCCGAATGTACTAAAGTTTTTACCATCTTTGAAGAGGGTATTTTCTACAGTAGCACCATGAATGGCACATAATAAAGCACCTCCTAATACACCAGCTACACCCATCATATGAAACGGATTGAGCGTATAGTTGTGGAAAGCTTGAAAGAACAATAAGAAACGAAAAATTGCAGCTACTCCAAAACCAGGAGCAAAAAACCAACTTGATTGACCCAAAGGATAAATCAAGAATACAGAGACAAAAACAGCAATTGGTGCGGAGAAAGCAATCGCATTATATGGTCTAATACCTACAAGTCGAGCAATTTCAAATTGTCGCAGCATGAAGCCCATTAAACCAAAAGCACCATGAAAAGCCACAAAATTCCACAATCCACCAATCTGACACCATCGGGTAAAGTCTCCCTGAGCTTCTGGTCCCCATAATAATAGTAAGGAGTGACCCATACTATCAGCTGGAGTGGAAACAGCGGCTGTCAGAAAATTACAGCCTTCTATGTAAGAACTTACTACACCGTGGGTATACCAAGAAGTTACAAAAGTAGTGCCAGTAAACCAACCCCCGATAGCCATGTAAGCGCAGGGGAATAACAAAAGACCAGACCAACCGATAAAAACAAAGCGGTCGCGTTTAAGCCAATCATCAACAACAGTGAACCATCCCCAGCCTGTCTGACTGCGTTTGATTGCTATAGTCATAGTATTTTTCCTCTTTTAGTGAATAGTGAATGGAGATCGATGAAAAAATGATTAAATTTTCTCCATTACCCCATGCCCATTTTTACCAATCTGGATTTCCATCGTTAATAAAATAAGGAGTACCAGGTAAAGCAAGAGCTTGAATAATTTGGTCAAAATAAGGAGTAACCAAAGCTGCATCCTCTTCACCAAGAATTTCTCGTGCTTCTTCTTTGATACATTTCAATGCTTCTACCCAATTTGCTAAGGGTATACCCAAAGATTGGTACATTTCTTTCATACCGACAATGCCAATTTCTGTTAATGGCTGGTCGTTACCTGCTAAAACACAGTATGCAACTAAACGAATATACCAACCTTGGTCGCGCTGACATGATGATGTCTTTCTCATGTTTCCGCTATTGCTGGGGGTGTTGGGACATCGCTTCCAGAATTTATTGCTACCTTGTTCTACCAATCGTCTTTGATTTTCCGCCAAAGTTGTTGCAACTCGAATCCGTTGCGTTCCTGAATGACAAAAATTTTGTAGAAGCTGAATTTCTGCGGGTGTAGGATAACGCAGTTCTTCATCAGCATTAATAATCACTTGTTTGACTATACTCATAATTCTCCTCCTTTTGAGAGTCAGTCATTGGTTCTGAGAACTGCGTCATGGTTCCTGGAATTAGGTTTGATTTGGAGTTATTAGATACATGCTCGAAGTTTTGCTCTTGGGTATCTACAAATTCTGACCAAAAAAGTTGTTTTGGAGCATTACGCTGTTTGGGAATAAATGCATCTAGTTCGGAAGCTGATGAAATTGATGATTTAGCCCGTAAATTTACTGCGTCAACAGATTTAGAACGACGCATAGTAAAACCTCGGGGTGTAATATAACGCTCATAAGGAACCGTATCTTCCCCAAAAATTTCTATATATTCTGGGTTATCAATGATTTCATCTATAAGAGCGTAAAATCCCTTGGTAGCACAAATATCATAGTAACGATTCATTTCTTGTCGTCCATAGGTGGGACGACCTAATAAACGCCGATGAATGTATTCAATTGCTTTTGTAATATAGAGTTTTTCCCAATACATTCGACGAAACCATTGAGATTTACCTAGCTGACGAATAAACTCTCGCATGGTAATTTCGCCACCTTTGAGTTTGATTTCTGCGGTTGTTAAACGTTGACCTTGTAAAAGTTCGCGACCAAATAATTGTCGATAAGCTCCATTAATCACTGCTTCTGGGGAGTGTTTCGCCAAACTGATGCTCAATTCTTGAGGCTGTTTTTCGTTATTCTTTTCATCTTTATTTTGACCATTTTGTAGAGAATCTACGTCAAATTTCTCTACATGCTCTAACTTCATGACACCAACTACAGAGCCGCGTATTTGGGAATCGCTAGCTCCAGAATCAATCAGAATCCGGCGAGTATATTTGTTGAAAAAAGCTGGTTCCGGATGAGGATTGCGGGTTTCTTGAGGAAAGATTGCACCAAACTGAATTTCTAAGGGGTCGTTTCCACAACCGTATGGATGTATA
This sequence comes from Cyanobacteria bacterium J06633_8, assembly GCA_039820645.1. Classification (GTDB taxonomy): domain Bacteria; phylum Cyanobacteriota; class Cyanobacteriia; order Cyanobacteriales; family Nostocaceae; genus Rivularia. Next base: position 7,207 of record JBCBPQ010000061.1, read on the forward strand.
TTAGGTAGCGGTTTTTGATATTTACCAAACAGCGTTACAAATTGAGGAACTTTGCGTATTGGAGCGCTATATTTTAGTAAATTAATTTGCGGTCCCCAATTACGACATTCTTGAGCTTCTTGTCCCAAACCCCGTAGATATGGAACTGTTTCCTCACCAAAATAATCGCTATATTCCTGAGAATCCACTAAAGTATCTACCAATTTAGGTAAACCACCTTTAGTCATAACCGCAAAATATTCTTGAAATTCTGCAAGAGAACTCAAACCACGACCCAAAAAGTGACGCATTGCTAACTCAATAACGCGACTGATTGTATAAGGTTCGTAAAACAGTCTCCGATAAAGACGAGATTTGCCTAACTTCCGGACAAACTCTTTCATCGAAATTTGTCCACCCTTAAGTTGAGATTCTAACTCAGTTCCGGGAAAAGCATATATCGCTGTAATGTCACGCTCAAAAACTTGACGATAAGCTGCTTTAATCGTGTCTCGCTTTTCTGTTTCCGATAGAACCGATTTCATCAGAAATTTTGGTCGGTTTTCAGAAGCGATCGCATAACTTTGAGGTAACACCAAACCCTGTTGCTCGTTGGAAACCCCAATTCTCAATTTATCCGAGGGCTTTTCCTCTAAATACTCAGAAATTAATCGATCAAAATAATACTTGATGATATTACCCGCTTCAGTATTATCTTGTAAACAACTAACCGACTTATGTCGCATTTCTTTCAGAGCAACAACCGTAGCTTCAGTTACATCTTCCGGAATAACTCCCCGCAATCCCCGCACATTAACAGTCAGAATACTATCATTCCCAGCTACAATTGCATAAGTTATGTAACGCAAAAACCAAGACAAGTCTCGCATTGACCGTTTCATTCTTTTTGGCCCATAGCGAGAAATATTGATGAACCGAAAACCCCCAGGAAGTGCTTCTCTATTACCATAGAGCGTTCTTATTTGTTCCCACCAAGCCTTAATCGGAGCAAAAATATTTGGGGGTTGGATTAATTTGAGACGTTCTCGAACCGGAACAACACGATTTCTTCTGGCTACAGTCAGATAATCTTCACCAACATAGTATCCCGAACCAGGTAATCCCACCTTTTCTTGAGGCTTTTCCAGGTAATCCATTGCTGAACCACCAACAAAAATACGGTTAGCTCCAGCAGACACAATTTCATCTGCATTACTAGTTAAAATTTCTGCGATTTTTAATCGCAATTTTCCAGAACTAAAAAACGACCCTAATTCTTGAAATTCCCTACCAGTTAAATAACGGTCTTGTTGCGACCCTTGAGAAATAACTGCAATCGGTAAAGATTGATACTGCTGTGAATTTATAACTGGGCTACCACCACTTACTTTTACACTCATTGAATTTTATCCTTTTTCATCGATAAGCTATCCTCCAATGCCCAATTAAGGCATTAATCCTTGAATCAAATAATCAAAATAAGGTGCTACTTGAGCAACATCTTTTGAGGAAAAAAGTTCCAAAGAAACTTGTTTGAGACAACGAATAGCTTCTACTAAATTTGGTAGAGGAATTTCCAAGGATTCATACATTTGCTGAACCCCGATAGTACCAATTTCCGCCAGAGGTTCTATATCTCCCATCACAAGAGAATAAGTAATCAAGCGAATATACCAACTTTGATCGCGCAAACATGAAGCACGATAGGTTCTATTTCCACTATTACTAGGTGTATCGGGACACCGTTCCCAAAATCTCAAACTAGCTTTTTCAACAATTTTTTGTTGGTTTTCCGCAAGAGTTGTAGCCAGACTAAGCCGAGACAGTCCACCTTTGTAAAAGTCTTGGATAGCAGTTAATTCTCCCGCACTTAAATAGCGAGCTTCTCTATCGGCTTGAGCAATTGATTTTGTAATGATGCTCATGAAAAGAAATTGTTTTGTGACTTTTATTATCAGAAATTTTGTGCTTATAGTTGACTGTTAATACTTAACTGTCAACTATAGTGGTTTTCTCTTGAGTCTAATATTGCTCAAGAGTGAAAACTGCAAAAAAGGAATATCGATAAATTAATGAAAAACTATTCAACTCAAACCAGCAGCAATGTAGTCAAAGTAAACACCCATTTCTTTTCCTGCTTCGCTACCAACCATACTAGTCACAACTTCTTTCATTGCTTGAACTGCTCGAATTGTCCCACCAATAGGAACTCCTAGAGAATTATAAGTTTCTCTCAAACCATTCAAAATACGCTCATCTAAAATTGAAGTATCACCTGCTAACATCGCATAGGTTGCATAGCGGAGAAAATAGTCCAAGTCACGCACGCAAGCAGCATAGCGGCGACAAGTATACATATTGCCGCCAGGAGCGGTAATATCTGTGTAAAGTAAAGACTTGGCAACAGTCTGAGTGATGATATTTTTGGCATTAGCGCTTACAGCAGTAGCAGCCCGCGCTCGCATATCACCGCTATGAAAGTAAGCTTCTAGCTTTTCCAAAGAAGTGTTATCAAGATATTTGCCTTGAACGTCAGAAGAATTTATCAAAACAGTAATCGCATCTTGCATGAGTTATATCTCCCAAATAAAGTTTCTATTTTTTAAACACAGTCCCGATAAAAGATAATTCTTACCATCAAGAATGAAAGTAATTTTCTTCCATTCACTATTGACTACTTACTACTCACTTTCAAATCAGAGGAGCAGAGAATTTTTCAAGAAAGAGCCTGAATGATGTAGTCAAAATAAGGTCCGACTTCAACTGCATCTTCTTCACTCATCATAGATATAGCTTCTTCTTTGATGGAGCGCATAGCCTCAACTAGATTTCTCAATGGAATCTCTAGATTGTTATACATTTCTTTAATACCGAGAGTACCTATTTCTTCTAAGGGTTTTTCACTACCAGCCAAGATAGAATAAGCAATTAAACGCACATACCAACCTTGGTCGCGCTGACAAGAAGCAGTCTTGCGCTCGTTTCCGCTATTACTTGGAGTATTAGGACAGCGTTCCCAAAATCTCATACTGCCATTTTGGACAATTTGCTGTTCGTTGTCTGCCAATATTCTGGCAATGCGAATTCTTTGGTCTCCTGTTTTTAAAAAATCTTGAAATATTCTCAGTTCTTTAGGAGCAGGATATCTTGCTTCACTATCAGCATTAAGAATCAATTCTGTAACAACACTCATTAATTTCTCCTTTTTCTGATTTATTTAGTTATTAATGCCAAAGCGCTGTAAATCTGTCAAAATCCTTCTAATTCTCCCTTTCTCACTCCACAAATTTGGGTATTGCAGGATATGAGTAGTCATTAGTCTGGGGGTGTTGACTAATGACTTTAATCTCATCAAGCAGCTAATGCTGGAGCTTTAAGAGAAACGGTGACCGGAAGTTCTTCCCCAGATGCAAGATCTAATGGGAAGTTATGAGCATTCCGTTCGTGCATCACTTCAAAACCAAGATTGGCTCGATTTAATACATCAGCCCAACTAGGAAGTACTTTACCTTGAGAATCAAGGATTGAATTATTAAAGTTGAAGCCGTTGAGGTTGAATGCCATAGTACTTATACCTATAGCTGTACCCCAAATACAAATTACAGGCCAAGCTGCAAGGAAAAAATGTAAGGAACGACTATTATTAAAGCTAGCGTACTGGAATATTAGCCGACCAAAATAACCGTGTGCTGCAACTATGTTGTAGGTTTCGTCTTCTTGTCCGAATTTATAGCCATAGTTCTGAGATTCGGATTCAGTTGTTTCTCGTACAAGACTTGAGGTTACTAGGGAACCATGCATGGCACAGAATAAAGAACCTCCGAGAACTCCAGCGACTCCTATCATATGAAATGGATTCATCAGGATATTATGTTCGGCTTGGAAGACAAACATAAAATTAAAGGTGCCGCTAATACCCATGGGTAAACCATCGGAGAAGCTACCTTGTCCTATAGGATAAATCAAGAATACAGATGTTGTGGCAGCCAAGGGAGCGCTGTAAGCAACTGCAATCCAAGGACGCATACCCAACCGATAAGAAAGTTCCCACTCACGTCCCATATAGCAACAAAGGGCTGGAATGTAGTGGAACGCAATCATCTGGTATGGTCCACCATTGTAGAGCCATTCATCCATAGAAGCTGCTTCCCAAATCGGATAGAAATGCAACCCAATCGCATTGGAAGTGGGGACAACGGCACCAGTGATGATATTGTTACCGTAAAGTAACGAACCTGCTATCGGTTCGCGAATCCCGTCTATATCTACCGGTGGGGCAGCGATGAAAGCAATTACAAAAACGCAGGTTGACACTCCTAACAGAGGAATCATTAAGAAACCAAACCATCCAATATACAGACGATTTTCGGTACTGGTAACCCAATTACAGAACCTATCCCACAATGGGAAACGGCTCTTTTGTTGTTGTGAAACTGTAGTCATAAGTCCGACAGTGGTATGTAATTCGTTATTAAAAGATGTGAAAAAAGTTAAATTGCCGTTTGTACTCTTTGAATTTCTGAAAACTGACTTAGGGACTTGCAAGTAATAAATTGTCCCACCGTCGGTGTCGCCTGAAAGGCGACACCGCCACACGTCTAGGTTTTGTCCGGGATGTTTGTAAAACGGTGGGACAATTTATTTTTTGGATCTTCCTTACTGGCCTACTCCTAAAAAATGTTCGGGGTCACCCTGGGCAGGCTTTATAAAAAGCCCTCGTTTTCAAACTTAGGCACTTCTCCGTTTTGGGTCGGAGCCTAGAGAAGCCAAGGGTGCCCGACTGCCCATTTTTTTATAGAGAAATTGTGACATAACTAAACATTAACTGTTAGTTATTCGCTGCAATAATTACTCACTCTCACTCAATTGAAAGGATTCCCCATCGTAGCGATCGCGAAATAGATACGATGGGTGACAGCGTCAAATCAATAAAAATTAGCCATCGCAGCTTTCAGCCTGACAAAAATTACAATAGTAAATAAAAATGAAGAACTAATGAAGCTTCTTATTATCTTTACAAAACTTCATTATTTAGATCTCAAATTCAATTATTTAATTTTCTTCACATATATTAGTGTAATTAATCATTGAATATAGATTTAAGTAAATAAAGATAATTTTTATTTAAGCTAGATAACTTTTGAGTAATAAACTCATTAATAATGATTTTCAATAAAAGTATATTATCAATCACTTTGGAATTGAATATAGATGTTGTTGTAAGCTATTGTGCATTTAAATTGTATATTCGGACGGGCAGGGATGCCCATCCCACAAAAATTATCTAATTTTTGCTTATTCAATTTAGATGCGTTTTAACTTATGAATACTTTTGTCATCTACATTGAGTAAAAAAGTGATAACAAAGATTTATCTAAAAAACTTTTTTGAATTCTGACTTCTTAAGTAATGATTCTGAATCTGTCGAAAAAGCTGAGTTTTCAAGTTTAAAAGGTGATTATTAAATGAGAATTTTAGTAGTTGAGGATGACGAGTGTATTGCCAAAGCTTTGGAAAACATTCTTGGCAATCAACACTACGTTGTGGATGTAGCTGAGAATGGCTTACTTGGCTGGGAATTAGTGGAGACTTTCACCTATGACTTAATTTTGCTGGATGTGATTTTACCCAAACTCGATGGCATCAAATTTTGCAAAAAGTTACGGGAAGATAACTATCAAATGCCCGTTTTGTTATTAACAGCCCAAAAGTCTAGTACCGATAAAGTATTGGGGTTAAATGCTGGAGCAGATGATTATGTTGTTAAGCCTTTTGAAATTACAGAGTTATTAGCTCGGATTCGGGTTTTACTGCGTCGTAAGAACACACCAATACAAACAGTTTTGCAATGGCACAACCTGTGTCTAAAACCTGGTAGTACCGAAGTTACTTATGGCGGTAATTTACTAAACCTGACTCCCAAGGAGTATCGTTTGCTGGAGCTTTTTCTGCGTAATAGTAATCTTGTTTTTAGCCGAAGTGAGATTTTAGATCACTTATGGGGTATAGAAGAAGCACCGAAAGAGGATACAGTTACGGCTCACATTAAGGGTTTGCGACAGAAAATGACCCGAGTAGGAGCCCCAAGCGATTTGATTGAAACAGTTTATGGTTTGGGTTATCGCCTAAAAGAAACTGCGAACCATCAACTAAAATCCTCTGGGAAAAAATTTGAAAATAAACAAAGTAATAAAATACAGCAGACTAAGGAAGCATTAATTCAAACCTGGGAAAAGCTGAAAATAAAGAGTATTCAACGTGTAGCGATTTTGGAGCAAGCTGTTAATGGAGTACTGGGGAACACTCTAGAAGAAGAATTAAGAGTTAAAGCGCAAAAAGCAGCACACAAGTTGGCTGGAGCTTTAGGCATTTTTGGTTTTTCCAAAGCCTCGCATCTAGCTAAAGAAATAGAGGAAATTTTTGCATCGAGGCTTAGCTTAAACCGAACTCAGGGACTTTATTTGAGAAAATTAATTAAACTGTTGTTGCAGGAAATAAGACAGCCTGCGTTTGGAAGCGATTACCAATCCGTGCAGTATGAGAAGTATTCTGTAATGGTAGTAGTTGATAATGATGAAAAGCTAGCCCAGAAAATAGTTAGTGAAGCTTGCGCATCGGGAATACGCATAGAACTAGTACAAAATTTATTAGCTGCAAAAGAAGCATTAAATAAACCCGAAGTTAATACAGTGGTGCTTAGTCTTTCCCTTGATAAAACAACCGAAGACAGTCTAAGTCAACTTGCTCAATTAACGAACTCAACACCACCAATACCTGTAATACTCTGTACCGCTGATGATAGTTTAACTAAGCGAGTAAAACTGTCTCGATTGTTTGCTCATGTGTTTTTACAAAAACCCTTGCTTCCCGAACATCTATTAGAAGTAATTTCCAAAATTTTGACACAGAGACATTCCAAAGTAGGTAAAATTATGGTAGTGGACGACGACCCACAAGTTTTGGAGTCATTGCGGGAGTTACTTGAGCCTTGCGGACTAAAACTTTCTACATTAGATGAGCCATTATGGTTCTGGGACATTTTGGCTCATAATTCTCCTGACCTACTCATTCTTGATGTGGAAATGCCGCATATTAATGGTATAGAACTATGCCAAATAGTGAGAAATGAACCTCGTTGGAGTACTTTACCTATAATGTTTCTCACGGTTCACAATGATGCTAGAACTATGCAAAAAGCATTTAATGCAGGGGCAAACGAATGTTTAAGTAAATCTATGGTTGGAGCAGAATTAGTGACTCGCATATTTAATCGCTTAGAGCGGGTAAAACTTTTTGAAACAGTTAATGCTGTAACTAAATAATTAGGGCTTGCCAATTTATTAATTTTTGATCGGTAGATAATGCAGTCTAATAACCCACCAGCCAAAGTGCCAAACAAATCTCACATCACAGGCGATAAATCAATCGCCTCCGTGGAAGTGCTGTTACACCGCATGATGAATCGCATCCGTCAATCTTTGGAATTACCTGCAATCCTCACTGGAACTGTGGCGGAAGTACGTACATTCTTGGAAACTGACCGAGTTAAAGTGTATCGTTTTGACGCGGATGGAAGCGGAGAAGTAGTTGCCGAATCAGTCGTTGAGCAGCGTCTACCATCGCTTTTAGGACAACATTTTCCTGTAGAAGATATTCCAGCGGAGGTACGGGAATTATTTATCAAGTCACGTCAGCGGTCAATTGTAAATGTCGCAGCGCAACAAATTGGGCTGAGTGGGTTGGATTGTCCGCACACTGGAGAGTCAATAAGTGAAGATGATATTCGGTTTCGTCCTGTAGACCCCTGTCATGTAGAATATCTTACATCAATGGGAGTACAGTCGTCTTTAGTAGTGCCGATTCTACACCGCGACCAACTATGGGGATTATTGGTATCTCATCATAGTTCGCCGCGACAGGTAACAGAGCGAGAATTACAGATTGTACAGCTAGTTGCAGACCAATTATCCATTGCGATCGCGCAAAGTACTTTACTCGAACAAACACGGGCTCAAGCTATACAAGAGGCTACGATTAACCGAGTTGCTAAGCTGTTACATTCAATGACCGAGATGCAGTTGCAGCAGGCTTTGGAATTAACTGTATCTGGTTTACAAGGGGCTGGTGGTAGAGTTTACATTGTTCCACAAAATCCTCAAGAGAAACCGCAGTTGTTTGTTTGTGGAGAATGGGGAGTTAATCAAAACGAAGACAAACTTTTTGAGGAACATCATACTTGGTTCGAGTGGTTGAAGAGTCAATCAACTATTAATAACGGAATTCAAGCTTGGGTAATTTCAGATTTGCATCAAGTAAAATTGCCAAAATATTTAGAATCGATTTTTTCAGGCGCTAATATTCGCAGTTTGCTTGTTATTGAATTACAATCTCGACAGCAAAGGTTGGGTTACTTGAGTATTTTCCGTCATGAAATAGAGATAGAAACTTTGTGGGCTAGAAAACTCGATTGCGAAGATTGGCGACAACAACGTCCAATAATATCCTTTGAAGCATGGCGAGAATTAAAGCAAAATCAAGCACAAGAATGGACTAAATTAGAAATTGAACTAGCTTTAGCTTTAGGAAGTCATTTTGCCACAGCAATTCATCAATACGAACTGTATCAGCAAGTCCACGCTCTTAATGTTGATTTAGAACGGGATATCCAGGAGCGCAAGCAAGCAGAATTAAAAATCTCTGCCTTGAATGCTCAATTAGAGCAGCGAGTGCAGGAACGAACAGCAGAATTGCGACGAGAAATTAGGGTTAGCGAACAGGCAAAAGCCTCTCTAGAACGTTTGAGCCGACAAAGCGAATTAATTTTGAACTCTGCAGGTGAGGGAATTTACGGTTTAAATCCCCAAGGTAAACTCACTTTTATCAACCCAGCAGCAGCAAGAATGTTGGGATATGGTGTAGAAGAATTGATTATTTCAATTGCTAATAAGGATTTAGATACTTATCCAACTTACATTCTCCCTGAATTTCCACATCTGTCAGGAGATGGATTTATGCACGCCATATTAAATCATTGCAAACCCGACGGAACTCCTTACCCTTGGTTCGAGAATCCTATTTATGCCACCCTCGAAACTGGGGCAGTGCAGTATATTACCAACGATATATTCTGCCGTCGCGATGGAACAAAATTTCCTGTTGAATATGTGAGTACACCAATTTTAGAAAAGAATCAGATTGTAGGTGCTGTTGTCATTTTTAAGGATATTACCGAGCGACAAATGGTAGAGCGAATGAAAAATGAATTTGTTTCAGTAGTCAGTCACGAATTGCGGACACCTTTAACTTCGATTCGTAGTGCTTTAGGTTTACTTTCTCATGGTTCCCTGAAAAATCAACCCGAGAAAAGTCAACGGATGCTAGAAATTGCCTTTGATAATACCAACCGTTTGGTACGTTTAATTAACGACATCCTTGATATAGAACGCATCAATTCTGGCAAGGTGACAATGGAGAAACAACATTGTAATGCTGCTGATTTGATGATACAAGCAGTGGATGAAATGCGAGCAATGGCTGAGAGAGCAGAAATTAAACTTGCCCTAAAACCAGTTGAAGTCCAATTATGGGCAGATCCAGATAGAATTGTTCAAACACTAACCAATTTACTCAGCAATGCGATTAAATTTTCCTCACCAGGTAGTACAGTCTTCCTCATGGCAGGGCTAGAAGATTCTCAAATATTATTTCAAGTTAAAGATCGAGGTAAAGGGATTCCTGAAGATAAACTGGAAACAATTTTTGACCGTTTTCAACAAGTGGATGCTTCTAACTCTAGAAATCAAGGAGGTACGGGTTTAGGGCTAGCAATTTGTCGCAGCATTGTACAACAACATGGTGGCAATATTTGGGTTGAAAGTATTCTGGGCAATGGTAGTACTTTTTACTTTACATTACCTATTAGTAACCAAAGCCCTTCGGGCAAAAGTCGCGAAGTAATAAGTAATAAGTAATAAGTAATAATTTTAGCTCTTAATATGGTATTAAGCCTCGTCTTTTAAAGACGAATAAAAAACAAATTTATCATTATTTGAATCCTCTACTTAAAAAAGAAAGGTATTAGTTTTTACTTATTATTTACTAATTATTACTTTTGAACTCCCAGTTCTATGATTACAGATAAAAAAGTACACAGACAAGGCACTGTCGTGTAGAGACGGCAGAGGTTAATAAACAGAATAAACAGCTATAGGTAATCATAAAGTGGTAAGGGAATAGTAATTAATCAATTTTTATTAGAAAAACATTAGAAAAACAAATGATTAAACGTATTTTGATAATTGATGACGAACGGGATATCCGAGAAGCTACTCAACTATGTCTAGAGATTTTAGGTGAATGGGAAGTATTGAGCGCTAGTTCCGGTAAAGAAGGTTTAATCACAGCCGCAGCCCAGCAACCAGATGCGATTCTCCTAGATGTAATGATGCCAGATATGGATGGTTTAACAACTTTTGAAAACTTACAAGACAACCCTGTGACTAAAAATATTCCCGTGATTTTACTAACTGCAAAAGCTCAACCTGCTGAAAAACGTCATTTTACTCAGCTTTGCGTTGCGGGAGTGATTACTAAACCTTACGATCCGTTTACTTTGGCTGACGAAATTGCGAAAGTTTTACAGGGGTAGAAATTAATAGTTAATTATTTTTCACTGCCACCAGCCTTTGAATGCTCCAGTAATAAATGAGCTACACAAGTCGCGGCTGCACTCAACCCAGAACAATAAATCGAGGAGGCGATATTTTGTTTAGATAAATGTAAGTTTTTGTAAATATAAGCCTCTTCTTCATAAGTTCTTCAGAATTTTTTCTTATTCTCCAAATATCAACCAATTTATCACTTACACCATTCGAGAGTTGGGAATTCACATCATTAGTAAAGACTTTCCACAATGCCAATTCTAATGGAATTGATAATCAAATCTGATGATGATAGTAGATATATCTTCTCAATTCTTCAACCCCGAGTTTCAATTCTTTGATTACACTTGCAATGAATATTAACTCTGCTGCCAATAACCACCATGTATGGATTGGAGGCTTTTTAATAGTTGGTGCAGCAGCTCATGCAGCAATCTACATGGTGCGGGATTATGACCCAGCAGTAAACAATAATAACGTACTTGACCGCGTACTTCGACACCGAGATGCAATAATCTCTCACTTAGCTTGGGTGTGTCAGTTCCTGGGTTTCCACAGTTTTGCAATGTATTGTCACAACGACACCATGCGGGCTTTTGGTCGTCCCCAGGATATGTTCTCGGATACAGGAATTCAATTACAACCAATTTTTGCTCAGTGGATACAACATATTCACACGATGGCAATTGGAAATCTTGGATTACAACCGGCTACACCTTTGGGTAATGTGTTTGGGGGCTTGCAAAATTTACAAACCTCTGGACTAGGAATGACGGCTCCGGGCTTACATGAGCCTGTTAGTTATGCCTTTGGAGGTGGCATTCTTGCTGTGGGTGGTAAAGTGGCAATGATGCCTATAACTTTGGGAACGGCTGATTTCCTAATTCACCACATCCACGCTTTTACAATTCATGTCACGGTACTAGTTCTACTCAAGGGTGTTTTATTTGCTCGTAGTTCGCGCTTAATTCCAGATAAAGCCAACCTTGGTTTCCGCTTCCCTTGCGATGGTCCAGGTCGTGGTGGTACTTGTCAGGTATCTGCTTGGGATCATGTATTCTTGGGACTGTTCTGGATGTATAATTCCCTGTCGATGGTAATTTTCCACTTCTTTTGGAAGATGCAATCCGATGTGTGGGGGACAGTTGACAGTAATGGGGTAGTCTCCCACATTACTGGTGGAAACTTTGCAATGTCGTCAATTACGAATAACGGCTGGTTGCGGGACTTCCTCTGGGCACAAGCTTCACAAGTGATTACATCCTACAATTCAGCACTTTCTGGATACGGCTTAATGTTCTTGGGGGGACACTTCGTTTTTGGTTTCAGCTTGATGTTCCTGTTTAGTGGTCGCGGTTACTGGCAAGAACTGATTGAATCCATTGTTTGGGCGCACAACAAGTTGAAAATTACTACAGCGATTCAGCCCCGTGCTTTAAGCATTACCCACGGTCGCGCTGTGGGAGTTGCTCACTATCTCTTGGGAGGAATTGTCACTACTTGGGCGTTCTTCCTGGCGCGAATGTCTGCCCTGGGGTAAAGACATATCAAAACTCTCTCCTTCGACTTTCGTGACTCTCGTTACTAGGCTCTACCTAGTAATGCGTAAAGAGAGGCTCTGCCTCCTGAAGTATAAGGCAGAGCCTTTAGAACAAGCATTCCCTGGCTCTGTCAGGGAACGAGAAACGAGAGCGAGGGAACGAGAAATCTAGAAATCATAATTTTCACTCAAAACCAATGAAAGTCTATGGCGACTAAATTTCCAAAATTTAGCCAAGACCTGGCACAAGATCCAACGACTCGTCGCGTTTGGTATGCGATCGCAACTGCTCATGATTTTGAAAGTCATGACGGAATGACGGAGGAAAATCTCTATCAAAGGATTTTTGCTTCCCACTTCGGTCACTTGGCGATTATCTTCCTGTGGGCTTCGGGGATTTTGTTCCATGTTGCTTGGCAAGGTAACTTTGAAGTGTGGATTAAAGACCCACTCCACGTGCATCCTATCGCTCATGCAATTTGGGATGCTCAATTTGGACCACCGGCAATTGAGGCTTTTACTCAAGCTGGAGCGCATAATCCTGTAGATATTTGCTACTCTGGTGTCTATCATTGGTGGTATACCATCGGTATGCGAACAAATGATGAACTTTACGGTGGTTCATTGTTTCTTTTACTGCTGGCGGCTGTATTTTTATTCGCAGGATGGCTGCACCTCAAACCTCGGTTTCGTCCCAATCTCGCTTGGTTCAAAAATAATGAATCTCGTCTAAACCATCACCTCGCAGGTTTATTTGGTATCAGTTCTTTGGCTTGGGCGGGACATTTAATTCACGTAGCAATTCCTGAATCTCGAGGGATTCATGTTGGTTGGAATAATTTTCTCGCTGTGGCTCCCCATCCAAAAGGATTGTTACCGTTTTTCACTGGTAACTGGGGTGTTTACGCACAAAATCCGGATACCGCCAATCATTTATTCAGTACTTCCGAAGGTGCGGGAACTGCTATTCTGACATTTTTGGGTGGTTTCCATCCGCAAACAGAGTCGCTGTGGCTGACGGATATGGCGCATCACCATTTGGCGATCGCGGTAGTTTTCATTGTTGCGGGTCATATGTACCGCACTAACTGGAATATTGGTCACAACATCAAGGAAATGCTCAATGCGAAGAAATTCTTTGGGCAGAAAGTTGAAGGACCATTCAATTTACCCCACCAAGGACTGTATGAAACAGTTAATAATTCCTTGCATTTTCAGTTATCTTTGGCGCTAGCTGCTTTGGGTGTAGCAAGTTCTTTGGTGGCACAGCATATGTATTCGATGCCGCCTTATGCTTTTATCGCCAAAGATTTTACTACCATGTCAGCCCTGTATACTCATCACCAATACATTGCTGGATTTTTGATGGTGGGGGCTTTTTCCCATGCTGCTATTTTCTGGGTTAAAGACTATGACCCAGAAATGAACAAGGGTAATGTTTTAGACCGAGTTTTGAAACACAAAGAAGCGATTATTGCTCACCTGAGTTGGGTGTCTCTATTCCTTGGGTTTCACACTTTAGGATTGTACGTGCACAATGACGTAGAGGTTGCTTTTGGTGCCGCTGATAAACAAATTCTAATTGAGCCTGTATTTGCTCAGTTTATCCAATCAGCTCATGGTAAAGTACTCTACGGGTTTAATACTTTGTTGTCGAACCCAGATAGTATTGCTTCCACAGCATGGCCGAACTATGCTAACGTTTGGTTACCGGGTTGGCTGGATGCTGTTAACAACGGCGCTAACTCCTTGTTTTTGACAATTGGTCCTGGTGACTTTTTGGTTCACCACGCGATCGCCCTTGGTTTACATGTCACCACCTTGATTTTAGTCAAGGGTGCGTTGGATGCTCGCGGCTCCAAATTAATGCCGGATAAGAAAGATTTTGGCTACGCTTTTCCTTGTGATGGTCCTGGTCGTGGTGGTACCTGCGATATTTCTGCTTGGGATGCTTCTTACCTGGCGATATTCTGGATGCTCAATAGCCTTGGTTGGATAACATTCTATTGGCACTGGAAGCATTTAGCTATTTGGCAAGGGAATATGGCCCAATTCAATGAAAATTCAACTTATTTGATGGGCTGGTTCCGAGATTATCTATGGGCTAATTCTGCTCAGTTAATCAACGGATATAATCCATACGGTACAAATAATCTAGCCGTTTGGGCTTGGATGTTTCTTCTTGGACATTTAGCTTGGGCTGTCAGTTTTATGTTCCTAATAACTTGGCGAGGTTACTGGCAAGAGTTAATTGAAACTCTGGCTTGGGCACACGAACAAACACCCTTGTCCTTTGGTTATTGGAGAGACAAGCCTGTTGCTTTATCTATTGTTCAAGCTCGTTTAGTTGGTTTAACCCACTTTACGGTTGGTTATATTGCAACCTATGGGGCATTTTTAATTGCTTCGACGGCGAGTAAGTTCGGTTGACAACTTTCTGCAAGAGACGTAGCAGTGCTACGTCTCTACAAATAAAAACATTTAATTACTACTATTATTAAAGCTAACAATACTTATTTGTAAACTTTAAAAATTGTCATTCGACCTCCTCTGACATTAGAGCCAATGCCTAAATGTTAGAGGCTTTTCTTGTTATTTTTTAATTAAAATATTATTGATTTTTATAACAATTTAATCTAAAAAAATGATTTAATTATAAAATTAAAATAAGAGATTTTAGATACATACTAAAAATCAACAATAATGAACTATGGCTAATACCGATACAGAAACTATAAAACCATATCAAGGCAACCCTTTTGTTGCAACTTTATCCACACCTATCAACGATTCTCCTCTAGCAAAAGCCTTTATTAATAATTTACCTGCCTATCGTAAAGGCTTAACCCCTTTTATGCGGGGACTAGAAATTGGTATGGCTCACGGTTACTTTCTAGTAGGACCAGAGGTTGTAGTTGGACCACTGCGAGAAACCGCGCACGGAGCTAATTTAAGTGGATTAATTACCGCTATTTTTATGACCATATCAGCCTGTTTGGGCATATCTATTTTTGCCTTGGCTACTTTTCAAGGAAATCCACGCGGGGCTTACAATTCTTATTGCAAAGACCCTTTAAGACCATTGCGGACTCGTGAAGAATGGAATCAACTTAATGGTGGAATATTTATCGGTTCAATGGGTGGAGCCGTATTCGCTTACTTGCTGCTAGAAAATTTTGATGCTTTAGATGCCATGCTTCGAGGTGCAGTTAATGTTGGCTGATGCATAATCTTTAATTTGTTAACAGATGAAATCACAATTTACTTCTATCTAAGCAGGAGAATAATCATGGTAGATATCACACAACTTACAGGAGAATATGCGGCTTCCTGGTTGCCTTGGATAATGATTCCTTTAATTTTTTATATTCTACCTTTTCCCGTTTTCGCTATCCTTTTTCTTTGGATTGAAAAAGAAGATATTGAAGAAGAAATAACCGATATCTCAGTAACTCAAATGATGGGTAACGTTACAAATTTGGACTGATAATTTCAGGAGTTACTGAATTTATGCCAGTCATGTAAGTTCTATGAACCTATCCCACTAATCACAAAACGTGATACTCTATTTCTCAAATGATAAGGGTGTATCACTTTATGGCTGGACGAATTGAGCGGATTAAGCGATTTGGAATGGAAGTTATTTGAGGATGTATTCCCTCCAGATCCAGAAAAACGCGGTAAGGGAATGCCTCATGTACCGTATCGCCATGTATTAAATAGTCTGTTATATATTCTAATTACTGGGTGTCGATGGTGTGACCTACCAAGAGGGGAGGTATGGGCTGCAACTGTTGCTTGAAAATATGGGTAGCCGCAGGCGTGACCGAAGGTCATGAACCGCTTGTATTTGGGCAGGTTATTGAGAATAAAAATGAGTGAACCCTCGAATCACCTGCCCAAATTCCTGCCCCAACCGGCAACTCACTCCCCACACAGACTGTATTGGGAGAGGTTCATGTCACTTCGTGCCACGCTTCGCTACCCATATTTTCATAGGTTTCCTCTCGCGGCATCAAAAAGCGCCTCTCATAGGTGGTTGAAGCGATGGTACTCAGATGGAACATTTGATTATTTACAAGCACGCATATTGGCGATTACCTTCGGTAGAGCTTCGCTTAACGCCAATGAAAGGGGACTTATAAATTGGGACTACGGAGCCATTGATGGCTGTTTTTCCCCCTGGAAAAGGGGGAGGTGAAGAAATTGCTTATGGTGGTAAAGGAAAGGGAGTTTTAATTCATACACTAATTGGATATTGAAGGTGGCAATAACGCTTTTGCAATTCCGGCACAAATAGCTATACCCGCACCAAATGGAATTGAGGTGGGACAAGAAGTGTTCTTCCTGCGACAAGGGGAATTACCTACTGAAGATGGTAGTTTGAAGTCATACTGGTTTATTGATGAATCGGGAATTGTAGGTGCAGACGGGATGATTCGTACCTCTTCTCCACCGTGGCCAGGAGTGCAACAATCGGGTACTTATACAATTGCCGTACCTAAATTTACTTATCCTGACCCAGATCCAGGTCTTTTTGAAAGAATAAATGGTACAGCAGACCAATTTACCCACTATGTACACCTTACAACAAATGGAATAGTAGCATCTAACCTTGGTGCTGCTACTGAAGGTTTCTTAAGAGCGACAGCAAATGCGTTTGAACTAGCTTATCTCACTTATTTAGCTGAAAGTTTATCAATCCCGCTTTCTACTGTAGATGTTATTGCAATTCCTAGAGTTGGTAAATTACCGTTAATTACTGAAGCCGGAGTACAAATTAATCCCAAATCGCTCTTCCTCCTGGCGCTACTCCACGAGAACTTATTATTAGCCCAGATGATAATTTTGTTTATATTGCCGACAGGGTTACGAGTTCGATTTATGTAGTAGACATAAATGCAGATTCTGAAACTTTCCACGAATTGGTAGAAATTATTAATGTGCCAGGTGGTAAGTTACGTAAATTAGCAATTAGTGCAGACGGTAAAAAACT
Organism: Cyanobacteria bacterium J06633_8; assembly: GCA_039820645.1. Lineage (GTDB taxonomy): Bacteria > Cyanobacteriota > Cyanobacteriia > Cyanobacteriales > Nostocaceae > Rivularia. The sequence continues at coordinate 24,383 of JBCBPQ010000061.1, forward strand.
ATTTGTAACTTCCCACCTAAGTGAAAAACCGACTAAGGGTTCAATTCATGTAATTAATATAGATCCACAAGACCGTCCCAAAGATGAAGTACAACCTAATACCCGTAAATGGCATCAGGTAATAGGTACAATTCAAGCCGAAGCGCGTACTGAAGGTATTGCTGCAACTTCCGAAACAGATAAGATGGTGTTTACAAATGCAGCTAATGATGCTAAAGGATTTGGTTTATTAACTATTACCAATAATGACCCTACTAGCTTTGAAGCTGAAACTCACTATACCGATTTGGGATTGGGTAGCAATTTTGATTACTTTGATGTTAATGATGCTCGTTCTGTAGTTGTTACTGCTGATGGTAAGTATGGTTTTGTGGGTGGTTTCAACGGTCGCAATCTTGCTGTACCTGCTAAAAGTATTAGTGGTCCCCTTGCTGGTAGTAACGTCGGTATAATTAAATACCCGTTAACTAAGAATGCCAAGTTGATAGCTGCAACTCGACCGATTCCTATGGGTTTGACTAGCGATTTGGTGTTGAATGGTGGATATGGCAAGGGTGATGAATATATTGAAGATAAATACCTGTACGCGGCTTATCCTGGTGTTGGTAGCGTATTTGGGTTTGATGTTGAGAAGATTATTCAAACTATTGAAAAGGTAAATAAGATTCAGAAAGAAAATGCTGCGAAAAATACTTACGATTTAAATTATGATTTAACGCTACGACCAATTGATGAAATTAATCCCGATATTATTGTTGCTGGGGATTTGAAGCCGTTAAAAACTGATAGAGGGGGAACTCAGTTTGGTACTCCTGATGGTTCTAAGCGTCCTCCTTTGGGTATTGGTAGTAATCCTTGGGGACTGGGTTCGGTTTCTAAGGTAGATTGGTTGGATTTAGTATCTCCTGGTGATGTTACTGAAGATAATACTCCTACCTTTGAATGGAAATTCGATACAGGTTATGAAGATGTAGAAGAAGTCAATTTGTTTGTAAGTAGTTTTGATGTAGGTGAAGGGTTACTACCTTGGGATGAAATTGTTGATTTGTCCGACAATTCTTCGTTTTTCTCTCTTTCTTCGTTGTTTTCTTCATTGACTAAACCAGAGAAAAAAGAAATACTTAGCAAACCTTGGAATGGTTACGATGATTTCAATCCCGGTCGTATTTTAACTGCTACTTGGAAGAAAGATACTAATAAGTGGTACGGACATGATGGTACGGAGATTCTTCTGGGAGATGATTCGGTAAATACTAAAACTAGTTTGACCCTCAATGATATTCTTACTTTAACTGGTGGTCAAGATTACAATTGGGCTGTACAAGCAACCGTCATAAGTGGAGAAACTCAAATTGATTTCGGCTCGTTTAGAGTTGAGCCTAAGCCCACTAATAATCCATTTACCAGCGTTAGCATACTAACTCATGGCTTCACTATACATCCTTCAGAAACGGGAGTTGACGATGCTACCTATCAACTAGCTGATAGTATTGTTTCTGCTAGTGGTGAAAAACCCGACGAAAAAGGTTTGATTTTACTTTATGATAAACCTACTGGCTTATGGTCTCCTGTTGATGAAAAAGGCAGAATAATAAAAGAATTAACTAACAATCTCAAACCAGGCGATGACAATTATTTAACAACATTAGCAAATAATATTAGGCAGAAATACTCTAATCAAAATAAATCGTTAGTGTTGCTTCCTGAATGGTCTACTAAAGGTGAATCTACTATTGATACTAGTGGTTTTACTGAGGGCGCGGCTGATGCAATTTTTGCTTCTATGGTGCAATTAGACCAAGCTTTGGGAGGAGATGTTGGTGAAAAAGATTCTACTGGTAAGTTAATTAAACTTTATGATGATGAAGGCGATTTAATTCGCAAACATGGTGATATCTTTAACTCAGCCTTGCACTTCATTGGCTTTAGTAGAGGAACTGTTGTTAATAGCGAAATAATTCAACGATTGGGAACTTATTTTCCTTATGCAGGTGGAGCGATTAATGCAGATGGTACTCCGGTAACGAAGAATGGGAAACAAGTCCGCGACTTGCAAATGACAACGATTGACCCCCATGATTTTAAGCAGGAAAGTTTAAAGATTGATTTGATATTTCCCGGTACTACAATCAAAGACTTTACAGATTTTGACGAACCAAGAGTAGAAGTTTGGGAAAATATCACCTTTGCTGATAATTACTATCAAACTGTAGCTAATCCCGAAGGTAGCACTTGGACCCCAAATGGCCGTTTTGTTGAAGGTGCTGATGTCAATATTAAACTTAATGGCCGCACTGGATTTACGAAAGATAACCGTAGAGGAGGACCTCACGAAAACGTCTTTGCTTGGTATATGGGAACGGCCGATCTTGACTTAGATAAAGTAGATAACTTATATACCAAAGGTAATAAATCTATTTATGACAAATTGGGTGATGCAGGGTTAGAAACTATACTAAATACAGTAGACAAGGAAATTGGTTTGATTCCTTGGTATTCACCATCTGATGATAAGCGTTCTAATGAAGGTATTGGTAATGGTTGGTACTATTCTGCTTTAGCTGGTGGTAAGCGTCCGGATGTGGATTTAAGCCAGCGGAAGTCGGTTAGTTATGATAATACCGATGATGATATTGTTAGTGGTGATTTTGCGGTTCCTACTGTTTTTAATGGTAGTTTTGATGTCGGTGTTAGTGATGACCCCAATGCTCCCGTTCCTGGTTGGTCTTTTCATGGTGAAAATCAGCTATTAAGAAAATATTTAGTTGATAAAAAATCTATTCCTACTTTAGTTGAATTAGCTCCAATAAATGAAAATGATTTTGAAGATGATTTCAATGAAGAAATACCACAGTTAAGTGCAGCTTTAAGTGTTAAAGATAGGAAAAAATCTGCTGATTTTACTCTCAAGATTGATGGTGGAAATCAAACTCCCCCTCCAACTAATCCAAAGTTAGTCCCTGGATGGGGTGTGTTAAGATTTGATATTCATGCACCCAATAAAGAAGGAAAGCGTTCCGGAAAGCTAAAAGTCATTTTGCAAGATGTAAATGATGAAAATAATAAGGAAGAAATAATCATTAATCTTGTTGACGCAGTAGGAAATAAAACAAATTATTTAGCAGATACTAAAAAAATTGGATATGCAACATTTGGATTTGAAACATTTCATCTAAATGTACCGGACAAATTCAGAGGTAAATATACAACGATCAAATTTGAATTACTTAATCCTAGTAATAAAACAGTTGTCTATGTAGACAATATTGCTTTTAAGAGTAAACACTTAAGGTTTGGTAATCCAAAAGAAGCAAGATTCAGTGATGCTGACCCCAATCCATATAAAAATAATTTACTGATAGAAAGACCGCAATATACTTTGTCGTATAACGGAACAACCAATACTGCGAATTGGGCTACTTGGAGATTAGATAGAGATTGGTTGGGTGTTAAAGGAACTACTCCCACAAACCAGTCAACAAGTAGAGACTTCGTTACAGACACTACACTTCCTTCAAGTTTTTCTTCTATCAGCAATCCTTATGGTGTGGAACTCGATGATGTTTTTTATGACGGTGGGCACTTGACTCCAATTATGCACAGAACCAGAAATAATAAAGATGTAATAGCTGTAAATATTATGTCGAATATCTTTCCACAACAATTTGCAAATAACCGAAGAGAATGGAAGCAAATTGAAATGTTTGCTCGAAAGTTTATCAAAGACGGTAAAAAAGAAGTTTATATAACAGCAGGTATTGATGAAACTAAAAAGCTAGAAGATGGAAGTGGAGATGCTGAAATACCAACACAAAATGGTAATATTACTATCCCCGGAAATATTTGGATGGCAATGTTAGTAACTGACTTAGGGAAAAAACCAACAGATAGTTCTTATACTATTGGTTTTTATCTTGAAAACCGTCAATATTCAAGACCTAGCAACAGTAAGAAAAAAATAACTAGTACACCTAATCAATGGAAATCAACAGTTAAATCCGTTAATTGGATTGAAAATAAAATTAAATACGATTTATTCTCAAACGTTGATAAAGCTTTCCAAGAAACAATTGAAAACAATACCGTTATTTTTGAAAAAGGTATTATTCCACCAGGATGGTCTCCAAATTTATCCACACCGTTAATGAGTGAAAAGACTATTACAACTAATATTAGCCAAAAGTTATCTATAAATGATAGTTACTCTTCATTCATAAATTTGGCGACTGATAATAACACTTCCATCGGGCATAACAGTGTTACAAACAATCGCTCCTCTAAGACTAATATTCCTAACACTAGTCAAATTAGTATTGGTAAAGTTAGCTCTGTTGAGAGAAACTCCGTCGAAATTAGCATCAATCAAGTCGGCATCACTCAAATTGGCTCCATTCAAAGAGGAATTTCTGAAATTAATTCTGCTCAGGTTGGCTCCTTCAAAAACAGCAGTAAACAATTCACAACCACTCAAATTAGCACCAATCAATTCAGCAGAATTAATGTCGAAGAAGGAGCGATCGCCAACTTCAGTGCAGCAGCAACCAGCAACGGTACAGACACTTTAACTTACACCTGGGATTTTGGAGATGGTTCCACAACTGTGGAAGGTGAAACCGTCAATCATCAATTTGCTGACAACGGAACTTATACAGTCACATTAACCGTAACCAACGCAGGTGGAAGCACCCAACAAACTCTTACTGTAAATGTTGATAATGTTTCCCCAGTTGTAGAAGCTGGAGAAAATCAAATTACCTTACAAGGAACCACAGTTAACTTCGACGGCAGCTTTACCGACCCTGGTATACTAGATACTCATACCATTGAATGGGATTTCGGTGACGGTAACATTGCAACTGGTATCTTAGAACCAACTCATACCTACACAAATCCTGGAACTTATAACGTTACCTTGACAATTACCGATTCGGATGGAGCTTTAACTAAGGACACCTTAATTGTTACCGTTAATAATGCAGCACCTGTTATTACGGAATTAACCGGGGATATCAACGTTAACGAAGGAGATACCGCAACATTCAGCGCTACTGCTACCGACCCAGGAAATGATAATCTTACGTATACATGGGACTTCGGCGATGGTACAGTCGAGAGCGGTAACTTAAACCCAACTCATACCTACAAACAAAATGGAAATTACACCGTTACTTTAACAGTCACTGACAACTACGGTGCAACAACCACAGAAACATTAACCGTACAAGTTAACAACGTAGCTCCCACTATCGAAGAAATTACCGGAGATACGGTAATTAACGAAGGTGACACTGCTAATTACACAGCAACAGTCACCGACCCAGGAGATGATAAATTTACGTATACTTGGAACTTTGGTGACGGTACCGATTCAGTTACAGGAGAAAACGTCAGTCACATCTTTACCGACGATGGAATCTACACAGTTACCCTAACGGTAGAAGATGAAGACGGTGGAATTGCAACAGAAACCATTACAGTTACCGTTAACAACGTCGCTCCCACAATTACAGAAATCACCGGAGATACTGTAATAAACGAAGGAGATATTGCTTACTTCAACGCTACAGCTACCGACCCAGGTTTTGATAAACTTACGTATACTTGGGACTTTGGAGATGGTAGCACCCCAGAAAATGGTAAGAATGTCAACCACAAATATTTAGACAACGGAGATTACACCGTCACCCTAACAGTCACCGACGACGACGGAGCATCCACAACACAAACTATGAAGTTAATGGTTAACAATGTTGCTCCTACAGTTAATGCAGGAATTTCACGAACAATTATAGAAGGAGAAAGTATTACCTTTAACGGTAGCTTCAACGACTCCGGTATCTTAGATACTCATACTATTAAGTGGAACTTCGGAGACGGTACAGTTGTTGAAGGTGAAGGAAAAGATTACCTCAATCCCACCCATACTTACCAAACTCCAGGAAATTACACTGTCACTTTAACAGTTACCGATAACGATGGTGCTTCTACTACCGATACCCTTGAGTTAAATGTCCTAGAAATTACTAAACTTAAATTCCAACAGGAAAAACTCAGTTTGAGAGTATACGAAAATTCACAGTTAGTAGAAGAGGTTAGAGGAAATCAAAACAAAGAAGTTTGTCTCCACAAGAGGGTTCCTTCCCCCCAGTCCCCGCGTAAAAGGGTCATTGACCCCGGTCACATTGGCAGTAAGCAATGAAACCAATGGAGTGCAGACCACGAAAGCCCTACCGCGCGAGAGTGTCGCTCAATCGGAGGCAAGGGGAAATTTGGTTTTTTTTGGGTTAGCGATAAGCGAACCGTTATAAGCCTCGTGATTCAATGAAGAGTGAAAGTAACGCCATGTTACACAGGCACTGACAACACTCTAACCAAAATGGTAAGTAGGACGGGTCAAAGAGTGTCTCGGCTTTGACAGTGAAGGACATTCGTTCCTATCCGGGGTATTGACGGAACCCAGCCAAATGAAAGTACTACGCATGAAACACGGTAAGCCCCATTAGTTCTTATGGAAAGGTCGAAACCATAAGTAGGTCAACCGCAAGGAAGACGGAACTACTAAGGGGGTAAAGGAAAAGAGAAAAAGCGAATGCCTCTGGTAATGCGGAGGATAGGGATAATTATCCCACACCGAAAGGTGGCAGACTTCTCTGAGGTCTCAAACGGTAATACTACGTAAATGCTCCAAACGCTGATGAAAGATAGAGCCTCAATAGGAATCGGAGTCAACGGACACCTTCAAGACTGGTCTTCTATTAACTGGAAGGTAGTCAAGAAACGTGTTAGGAACCTAA
>JBCBPQ010000062.1:0-31004 GCA_039820645.1 Cyanobacteria bacterium J06633_8
GCTAAATTCCAGTGTTTTCTACATCCGATGATACTTTCACATATCAAATGCATAGGTATCAAAAAGTTACTATTTGCCTGATGTATTGTTGCATTTAAACGCCGACTAACATCAAATATCACATGAGCCGGACATTTTCCAACTTCAGCATCTTTACTAATCTCCTCCAAATTCACGAAACTACTGAGCGCCAAATGATATGTCATTACGAATTATCAATTCAACTTTTGAAAGTGAATTTGAGCAATGAATACTATGCTAGTACCGCTGTGCGGAATTAAAAAGTCAAAAGCAAAAAGTCAAAAGTATTACAATATAAATGTTTCAAGCTTTTTATATGGTTGTTTTATTTACGCCATGCTGTACTAGTAATATTGAATATTTACTTAAATAGTTTTTTTTATCCGGAAAAATTAAAAATCAAAAAAATAAATCATTTGTTCAGATAACTTTGTAATATTAATAACTATGATTGTTATTTTGCAAAAAAAAGAAATATTAAGTTGATGTTATTTTATAGAAATATATAATTCCGATGTAGACGGATGATTTGATATTAGATGCCAAATTTTTTTGATCTAAAAAGTAATATATAATTTATAGAAAGTTTTTCGACCTTTCTTCTTATAGATAAGTTTTTTAAAGAATTTATTTTGTGCAGTTAAGCTGCTACACATTTAACTTATATATTTATTTTGTATTGATTAATGACTACAACTCTTAACCTTTAACCTGTCCCTTTTGGAACCCTAACATCTTACACCAGTGACAGAAACCCAGTTTCTTTAGGATTTCACGACGAGTAAATCATCCTTTCACCAATAGAAACCGGGTTTTTTTGAGCAAAATAAAAATTGAGAATGATACCAATACTGCTCGGTTAAGGAGAGATTGTCTCTAGCCCTCCGCTAAGTTGGAGGCGACTAAGCTCCCTTACCGGATTTGGGGAATCTAACAATTGTGTTCAATTGCTTAACCGAGCAGTATTGAGAATGATGCAAGTTATCAGTTAAAACGCACTCTCATGGCTTACTTATTCTGATTGAAATCAAATAGATACAAGTATCGATTAGTACCCTGATGCAATTTTGCTAATAGTTTGCTTCTGCTTGCGAGTATCTAATTTTGGTTGAGCATTTAAGGTTTCATAGAAAATTTCGATAATCCTATCTACTTTTGAATCCCAATCAAGGTAGTTAGTCAGCACTCGTTTTGGTCCTGCTTCTCCCATTTGAAGACGTAATTCTGGCTCTGCTGCAAGTTTAATCATTGCTTCAGAAAATCCATTTACAAAAGCTTTTATGGAAGTTGGCTCTACCCAAATACCGCAATCGGGATGTAGCGTATTTGCTGGTCCAGCCCATTTTGTTGCAATTACAGGTAAGCCTAAAGCCATTGCTTCCAAAACTGCATTACCACCAGCTTCCCGCAAGGAAGGCATTAAAAATACATCACATTCACAAGCTAATTTCGATGCTTGTTCGCGTTTTAGCCAGCCTCGAAAAACAACGTTATTTTCTAATCCTAAATCGGCAACTTGCTTTTCTAAGTCTGGACGAACTTCTCCATCCCCAACTAATTCTAAAACAGCGTTTGTTTTATCGGCAACTGGTTTAAAAGCATCAATTAAAAAATTAATTCCTTTCCAATCAACAAAACGCCCTATATATACAAAACGAACTGGTTCGTCTGGGTTTTTATGAGGCTGTTCTCTAGGTTGCCAAACATCAACATCAACACCACATTCTATAACCTGATGAATCTTTCCTTTGCATCCCATCGGTAAAGATTTTCTAGTTTGAGGATTGGCAACAATTAAGGTTTCAGCTTTGAGTTTACCAGGTACAAATCTATGTAAAACATTAGAAACTATTCTTCCCAAAGTAATCGATAAATCAGCGAACTTAGAATCCATATAGCGGAAAGATGGAGGGAAATCAACTCCACCAGCTAAAGGACCTAGAACTACCGGTACACCAAGGTTATACATAAAATTTAAACCTTTGGGAGTAATTGGTGAAGGCTGAAATACGATATCAATATCTTGTTTCGCAATCAATTCTTTTACCAATTTCTTGGCTTGGATTTGAGTAATCCAATGCACTACTTGTAAAAAGATTAAATCTTCGATTCTATAGGGAAACAATTTACCCAATCGCCAGATAAAATGTTGCAGCCCGCTATCCTCTATAAAATGAAATCTATTAAAATCTTGGTCGTCAGGTAACTCTTGGCGAAGCTCGTCTCTAACCCTTGCATGACAAACTATTTGTAAGTCAACTCCCCGCTCTTTAAATAAATGATAATAGTAAAGATTTTTTCCAGATTCACCACCCATTTTACGGGATACGTTCTCCGCTACTAAGATGACACGCAGTGGTTTTTGAGTTTGATGCAATTTTCCCATGACTCTAATATATTGCTCCGAAATAAGTTAACTAACTACGAATTTTTCAGCAAAATATTGTTTTATATTTGCTTTATATCTTAATAGGCAATGTAATGTAATACTTTACCTATATCAAAAACTAATAACTTATGATTAAGAGTCTAAAAAAGATTGAATTGGGATTCCAAAACCGAGAGAATATCTGATGTATAAAAATAATGCCTGAACCGCTATATAAAAGATAGTTGCTTGAATATCTTGCATAATACAAGAGAGTTTTTCCCGCCAGACTCCGTATAAATTGACGCAGTATAAGGGTAAATCACCGATTGCGATGGTTAAAATTGCGCCTATCAAACCGAAGCGATAGTATGCCAGTGGCAATCCAAACCCAATCATTACAAATCGAGCCAAGTTGCTTTGAGCTAAATACAAAGGTTTACCAATCGCCAACAAAGCGGGGCTAATCGTGTGAAAAAGTAAGGAAAACCAAATACCACCGCACAGAATTGGCATCATCCAGGTTGCTTCGGTGTACCTGTCGTCATAAAGCGTACCGATAACTAAATCCCCTACAGTAACTAAAGCCGCCAAACCGACAGCACAACCCATTAACAAAAACTTACGCTGTTTGATTATCTTAGCTCTAAGAGTTTTACGAGGTAGCTCGGTTTGACTGGAAATCGTGGGAAAAATCACTTTATAGCTAAGTTGCTTAATCACCTGACGAGGTAAATTAGCCAAAGTATAAGCAATGGTATAAATCCCCAACACCTGGAAAGATAGCAATTTAGCTAAGATTAAACGATCGCTCTGCTCGGATGCAAACATTAGAGCCGATGACATAAACATCCATTTACCGAAAGACAGAATCTCTTTTACTGCATCCTTATCCCAGGTAAAACGATTTCGATATCCAGGTATTAAAAAATGGCTGCCAATCATTTTGTATACAGCACCCAACACAACTCCAAATGCTAAAGCCCAAATAGTGGCATCAAAGGAAGCCCAAGCAATTAAACTGAATAGGGTAAATACTTGAACGCTTAAATCAAATAAAGTGGATCTCCTAACATCTATCCGACGCATTAGAGTTAAAATACTCGTCGAACTAAACCCATCCAGCAAGGAAGACGCACCCACTATTGGTATTAACCAAAGTAGACGACTTTCTTCATAAAATGAGGCAACTGGAAAGGTAAGTATTAAACACAACAACCAAATGACACAGCCGCGAATTACTTGTAAAGTCCAAGCAGTATTTAAAAAAGCAGGCTCTTCACCGCGCTTGCTGTTAACAATACTTTGAGAAATTCCTATATCAGAGAATAACTCTATACCCAGCCTCAACGTATTTACAACAGCCATTAAACCGAAATACTCTGGAACTAGTAAACGAGTCAGGACTAAGTTACCGCCGAAACGAACCACCTGACTCATTCCGTAACCCGCCATTGCCCAGAATGCGCCCCGGTAAGCAAGCTTTTTTAAAGATGTCATAACTATTTAAAATACCTGTGCTATTTCAAAGCTGAATCAGTTAACCGAGGAAATTTTGGTCAATAATCCTATTTAAGTAAGCCAATATCATCACATACTCATGAGGATAGGTATCCACTTAAACTATCAACTGAGAACACTTTATATACCAAAAACTATTTATTTGTCGCCATTGCGATTCTAATCTGATAACAACCACTAAACTACTACAATCTTTAGGGTTAGTTTATCCTCATCAAACCATACTTATTATTTCTACTGGCAGCAGATACCAAGAAATTTTGCGTAAAACCATCTTTAAACCCTGATGTAAATATAAATTACAATCATCTTACCATTTAATTATATTTACATATTCTTTAAACACTTGAAACAATAGCATAATCTTTTTTCAAAGTAAAATAGTTTGTTCGGGTTGAAATATGAATTTTATATATAGAGAAAAAAGTTTTTTTAAAGTTATTGTAAAGATTATTGGCAAATTGGCATAACAATTCTCTTTTCGTAGAGTAAAAAAGTATTGAAAGTCAAATGTTTAAGCAATTATTTCAATATCAAAATCCAATAGTAGCGCATGGTCTGTTTAAGTGCTTAAATTTTAAACGAGGATGTTTTCCCTATAATTATGACTGTGTCAGTAAAGATTACCTGTTATCAATTTAGGCGCTTCCTATAAAGATAAACATAGTAATTTTTTCAGAACTCAAGCGCATTGTTGTGGAAGTTTTTATAGCCTAGCTAAAAAGGCTTTGTAGAATTGAACTGAAAATATGAATGATTATTTTACGGCTTCAACAACCATGAATAACCCGGCTTGTGGGTGTTTTTACGCTTGTAAATATGGCAATCTGTAGTCAAAACTCTTCGTAAATCTACCCTTTGAGTAGATTCAGCGTCATAGACTGAATTTACGAATTTAAAAGTATGAATTGATACTTATCTTCAGTATAGGTTGCATTTAACAAGATAGTTAAACCTTTCATAGCTCATTTTTGTCAAGTAAGTTTGATAACGATTATGGATGCATCAGTTTTATCTAGTACTTCAACCAAAAAACAAAAAGTCCATTTTAACTTTGTAGATAGCCTGCGTGGAATTGGGGCTATATGGGTAGTTTTATACCATATATATGCAACGAAAAGATTAGTAGAATTAAGTGCAATATTACCGGATTGGTTAGAAAATATTACCTTTAAATGGGGTAGTCTAGGTGTTGCTATCTTCTTTGTTTTAAGCGGGTTTGTAATTGCCCATTCCCTACGTAATGCAACGATTAGTCCATTATATGTTGGTCGTTTTTCCTTGCGTCGTTTAATCAGACTTAGCCCTCCATACTATGTAGCAATTCTTTTAGCTTTAGGATTTGCTCTATTCTCATCTTTTGTAAAAAATGAAGCTTTTGCGCCGATGAATCAGTCCTTTTCAGCAGGAAGATTTATCGCGCATTTATTTTACGTACACGAATTTTTGGGATTTAAACCTTTTGATAATATTTATTGGACTTTAAATCTAGAGATTCAGTTTTATCTCGTATTCTGTGGTTTGCTTGGTTTGGCGCAGTGGTTGAATAAATCCAGCCAGAAAGTATGGGGAAGGGCTATAGTCTTTGTGCCTGCGGCAATTTTTGCAGCTGCTTATCCTTTGGGCATACTGCAAGATAACGGGTTAGGGGCGTTGTTCTTTTTTCCCTTGTATTATGGTTTTTTATTGGGGATATTCGCTTATTGGTGCTGGCAAGATAATCTCAAATCTATCTATTTCTACCTTTATGCAGCCATTGTATTAGCGGGGGGAATAGTTCAATCTTCAGGATTTGCAGTAACTTGTGTAATCGTTTCAATCCTTTTACTAGAAGTAGGTAGAGCTTCTAAGATGCAGGATTTCTTGAACTGGAAGGCTTTACAATTTTTAGGACGTATTTCTTATAGTCTCTATCTGACTCATAATATCGTAGTTGGCACTATTCTATTTTTAGGGTTTAAACTTTTAGAAGCCAACATCATTACTGAACTTATCTGTTTAGCTGTAGCAGTATTTGCTAGTCTTGTTTTTGGTACGATTATCTGTGAGTTTGTAGAAAAACCAGCCATTAAATTAAGTCGCAAAATCAAGCTTGTTAAAACTGCGGAGGCGATTAAAGCATGAAAATACTGATTACTGGAGCATCTGGATTTTTAGGAAAATATGTAGTCGCCGAAGCATTGCGACGAGGTTTTGAAGTATGTGCCGCAATCAGGCATACTTCTGACGAAAAACGTTTAACCTGGCGGAATAATCCAAATTTAGAATTAATTCGTATCGATTTAACCCAACCCCAAGGGTTAGAAGATGCTTTAAAGGGAATAGATACTGTAGTACATTTAGCGGCAGCCAAGCAGGGTAACTACGATACCCAATATGCAAATACAGTTACCGCTACCGACACTTTACTCAAAGCAATTGCAGCAGCAAAGATTAAAAGATTGGTAGCGATAAGTACATTTAGTGTATTCGACTACTTGAACATATCTGATGGTGAAATTATTAACGAAAATTCCCCCATCGATAGCAATCCCTCCTATCGAGATGTTTACGCCCAAAGCAAGCTGCTCCAAGAAAGCCTGTTTCGAGATTTTGAACAGAGAAGTCAGGGAGAAGTCACAATTATACGTCCAGGGATAGTTTACGGAAGGAACAATCTATGGTGTTCCCATTTAGGGGTAAATATCAAAAATCGTTTGTGGATTCGTATTGGTGGAAATGCCGTGCTTCCCCTTACTTATGTAGAAAATTGCGCCGAAGCAATAGTTAATGCCTGCGAAAATCAAGAAGCAATTGGCAAGACTTTGAATATTGTTGATAACGATTTACCAACCCAAAAAGTTTATGCCGATAAAATTTTAAAACTGCTACCGCGTCAACCTTCTACAGTTGGCATCAATTGGAGTCTTATGCGTTTATTATCTCGTAGCGCTTGGTTATCCAATAAAATGCTATTTTTAGGAAAACTGAAGCTACCGGGTATTTTTGTACCAGCTAAACTCGAAGCTCGATTCAAGCCATTTCAATATAGCAACGAAAATGCTCGAAAGGTGCTCAATTGGCAGCCGTTGTATTCTTTGGATGAAGCTTTAAAGCGTAGCTGTAGCGATATAGATTTACTTTCAGATGCTGCAAACGAAACCAATGTTGTTTCTTGATAACAAGAGATTGAGATAGAGAAAGTCGGGGAGAAGAGATTTATTATGCTTAATTCCTAACTACTCCCTTCCCTGTAGGAGATTTCCTATAAAAAAAACCGCAGAATCGAGAGCGCAGAGGAAAGAGCTAAAAAAATAGGTAATCAGTTTCCCCCAACCCGGTTTCTTTTTGATTTCATAACGAAATAATTATGCTTTCACCATCAGAAACCGGGTTTCTTTGGGCTTGTTGAGTTTGGGGTGCAAGATGTCATTTAAACCAAATATCAAATTCCGAATTTAAAATTATGCGTATTGCTTACCTGACGGGAGAATATCCCAGAGCTACAGATACTTTTATTCAACGTGAAGTGGCAGCACTTCGCCAACAAGGAGCAGAAATACATACATTTTCTATACGCCCTACCGGTGAAGAGCATATGGTGGGGAAAGAACAAAAACAAGAGCGAAGTCAAACTTTTTATATTCTGCCTCCAAGCCCTTTGAAATTAGCAAGAGCGCATTTTAATTTATTAATTGCTTCGCCAAAAAGATATTTACAAGCACTGAAGTTAGCTTACTCAACCAGATTGCATGGATTGCGGGGAAATCTTTATCAATTGTTTTACTTTTTGGAAGCCGGTATTCTGGCTCAAGAAATTAACAAAAGACAAATTCCCCATCTGCACAACCATTTCGGAGATTCTAGCTGTAGCGTTGCTATGTTAGCAGCAGAATTAGGAGGCTTTAGCTATAGTTTTACATTACACGGTCCCTATATCTTCTTTCAGCCGTATCATTGGAGACTAGATGAGAAAATTAATAAAGCCTTATTTGTTAGTTGCATTAGTAACTACTGTCGCAGCCAAGGAATGATATTTGCACCCTTTGAAAAATGGCATAAAATGCAGATTGTTCACTGCGGTATAGACCCAAAATTATTTAGTCAAGTATCTCATCAAGGGAAAGGATATCGTCTGCTCTATGTCGGTAGACTGTCTGCTGCCAAGGGTTTACCGATACTTTTAGAAAGTTTAGTTGATTTGAAAGGGCGCTATCAGAATGTCATCTTAACAGTAGTTGGTGACGGTAGCGATCGCGCTGCTTTAGAACAAATGACTGCTGATTTTGGATTAACAGACAATGTAAATTTTGTTGGCTATAAATCGCAATCAGAAGTACGTGAATACTTTGAACAAACAGATGTCTTTGTTTTATCTAGCTTTGCCGAAGGAGTGCCTGTAGTCTTAATGGAAGCCATGGCAGCAGGGGTTCCGGTAGTCGCTCCACAAATCGCCGGAATCAGCGAATTAGTAGAACATAACGTCAGCGGTTATATCGTACCCGCAGGTGATAAAACCCATCTAGCCCAAAGCATAGAAAAATTATTGAGCGACGGCGAGTTAAGAGGTAAATTCGGAACCGCAGGAAGAAATAAAGTAGAAAAAGAATTCAATATAAATTTGGAAGCTAAAAAGCTCTACCAGGTAATGAATAAAGCATTAATGCCAGCCGAGGAGTTAACCACAACCAGCAAACAGTTATCAAAAGTTAAGAGTGTTTAATGGCACAAACCACTAGTAGTCCAAATCATTAATTCTGACGGGTTTGTAGTTGCGCTTCAGCGCCAAAAATGGTGAACGGAAGCGAGTCACTGCGAAAATATGAACTCCTCAAAATTAATGTGGTGAAGTACTAGTACTCCAGCACATTAAATTTGATGGATTAAGATACCTCTTCGTAGGTTGGGTTTCGCTTCGCTTAACCCAACACCCGAGTTGGGTTTCACTCCGTTCAACCCAACCTACAAATATCATTGTGGTACCCCTCATAACTTATGTGGTGGAGTACTAGTGGTCTGTCCCATTAATTCTGACGGGTTCGTAGTTGCGCTTCAGCGCCAAAAATGGTGAACGGAAGCGAGTCACTGCGAAAATATGAACTCCTCAAAATTAATGTGGTGAAGTACTAGTGGTCTGTCCCAGAAGTTTTGAGGGGAAATTTATTTATACACAATAGCGTCCCCCCCTAAATATTTGGCGCTAAAGCGCAACTACGAACCGATGTAATTTTTAATTGTTTCGTTCCATCTAAAAAATTGTAGAGACACATAATTATTGCGTCTCTACAACCCATTGAAATTAATAAAAAATTAATAAAATTCCTACTTTGCCCAATCCATAGGCTCCACAGAGTCAAAGGAAGTAGTCATTTTGTAGGGAGAGCCAGTTTCTAAAGAATTTTGGATTGCCAAGACAATTTCGTTGTTGTGCAGCGAAAATCGAGATGAAAGCCTGCAAGGACGATTTTCCATAATTGCATCAGCCATTTCTGCAACACCCCGACAAAAATCCATTTGTTGTGCACCTCTATATCCAAGTTTAGGGGCTTTCTTCACTAAACGATATTTTTGCTTCCAAACACCTTCAAGTCTTTTTCGTCCAATTGTCAGGCTGCGACGGATATAAACTGGCGCTCCATAAAACCAACAATCATCAATACCAAGTATGCCGTCATCTCCAACAATTCTTAAAGAATGGTCGTGAGGTGCGACAATACTACAGGTTAATCTCGCAACTACTCCAGAAGCAAACTTAATACAAGCCACAGAAAAATCTGGAGCATCAACTTCTATTGGTAAATCAGTTTTCTTATCCGGAATTAAACAAGACGAAAAAGCAGAAACGGTTTCAGCAGGACCAAAAAAAGCTGTCAGCCAATTTACATAGTATCCTGCATGTTCTAAAGTACAGCCTACTTCAAATTCATCTTTATATGGCCAAGGCGTACCAGATTCGCTCAACCACTTTTGATAAGGCATTTGATGAACTAGCCCATCATCCATTTCCGCGTAGACTACCCGAACTTTCCCTACCTTGTTTTCCCGCAACGCTTTCCATATAGTTTGTGCGCTTTCACTTAATAAACTACAGGGTGCGGAGGAAAGATATAAACCTTTGGCTTCGGCAATATCTACCAATTCTTTAGCCTGCCCCATTTCCATAGCGAAAGGCTTTTCCGAATAAACGTGCTTCCCAGCTTCCAGACAAGCTTTGGAAACTTCATAATGACTGCGGGGATTAGTTAAATTTAATACTATGTCAACCTTATCATCCTCAAGCAAATCGCTTAGGCTCTCATAAATGCGATCGATATTATAATATTTAGAAAATTTAGTAGCGCGATCGCTAACTTTATCCATAACTCCCACTAGCTTCAGATGCGGATGCATCTTGAGAGTTTTTAAGTAATAATCGGCAACATAACCGCAACCAACAATAGCAATAGATTTATAGGACAAATTATCTTGATTGCCATTTTTGTTTGCTGAATATGTAGAATTTTTTATAGATATCCCATCCGTCTTTCTAACTAAGTTAGAAATTTTAAACACATTTTTAAGCAGCATAGACCCTTATTGATGATTTATGGTTATTTTTTGTTCCTAGCATCTAACTCTTATGAACTAGCTGCCGCACTTTTATATTCGACAATGGTGCGTTTTCTTCCCAATAATCGAGAAAAATGAAACTGAATCTGACCTATAAGTCCAGGGAATTTATCCAGAACACAGAATAGACCGTAAAACAATCCGTCCATAGGAGTAACTCCCTTAGTCCTGGCATATTTATATACGCGAGAAAATAATATACTATAAGCCACAAAAAGTAAAATGATACTTTGACCTCCTGTAAACCACGCAGCAATAAAGGTTAATAAGGGTAATATTAAACCCCAAACCCAAATTCTGCGACTTTCTTTAACCCAGTGTTTTTCCGGAGGTTTACCGTGGAGCCAAGCCCCTTCGGCGTATGCGTGTCCGTTACGAATCGAACGCTTCCACCATTGGTTAAAATGCATTATTTGAGCATCATGTAAAGTCATTTCAGCATCGATACGCATTATTGTGCCGCCAGCTTGACGTAAGCGCACGCATAATTCTGGTTCTTCTCCAGCAATTAAAGTTGGATTAAAACCTCCAACCTGTTTTAAAGCATTAACGCGCATCATAGCGTCACCACCACAGGCTTTTGCTTCGCCTACAGGGGTATCCCATTCAATATCGCACAATCGGTTGTAAACAGAGTTTGTCGGAAATTCTTCCCTTCTCCTTCCGCAAACCACTACAACACATGGTTTCTCATCTAATACATTGACAGCTTTTTCTAGCCATCCTTCTACTACCAAACAATCTCCATCAACAAATTGAACGAATTCAATGTATGGTTCTATTTCAAGTAGATATTCAAACCCTTCATTTCTTGCCCGCGCAGCAGTAAAAGGAATCGACAAATCTAACTCGACAACATTAGCACCCAGACTACGAGCTAAATCTACGCTGCCATCATTAGAGCCAGAATCAACATAAACAACCGTTTTTACCTGCCCCAACACAGATAATAAACATTCTTTGAGACGATTTCCTTCATTACGTCCAATTACAACTACCCCGATTGAATTCACTCCCATTCTCCTTCTTATTTATAAACACTTGCCAAAACTTATTAATGATAGGAATCCGATTCCTAACGGTATTGAGAATGGTGCAAGATATGAATTAACACCTATCGATTGCACCATGCTCGCACAAACCGATTTTTTACTTGTTGCACTCTGAAAAAATAATGTTTTTATAAAAATAAATCCGGTTTTTTGTGCCAATCAAATTCCTGGCTTCAGATTATTTAACCAGCTTGAAAAGGTTTGTAAGCAGCGTAAGACTTTTCTAGTAAAAATTTTCGTTCTACATAAAACTGGCTTTCGGGAAACAGTTCCCGCATCCGATTCCTAGAAAGCACTGTTGTGCCTCTTACCATCTCAGTCCAAACTGGCAATTTCTTCTCCCACCTGCGATGTAAATTTTGCCGCATAAATTCCGGTAATAACCAATAACCAATAAAACCAGTATGAGGTTCAATTGGCCAATAATTACTTGGAGTTTGTATCCAATAACCTTTAGCCAAACGAATCACTTCTGATGCAAAATCAGCTTGTTTTGATTCATCTCCTACATGTTCGATAACGGAATTACTAAATACAATATCAAAGGATTTATCTGAAAAAGTATTTATTAAATTAGTTGCATCTCCTTCAACCATGGTATATTTGCCAAAGCTTTCAGGATTTTCAAACCTATAAGAACCAGGTAAATTAACTATCGTCACATCAAAATCATGGTCAAACCACTGCCACATTGGGACAAGCCCTCCCAAATCAATAATTCTTGCGTTTGACGGCGGTTTAACTAAAGCAAGAAACTGCTTCATCCGCTCTAAACGCCAAGACTTAATAAATGAATTGTATCTTGCCCATTCCGACACTTTGGTATAAGCTACTTGCATTGTTCTTTCCTTTGTTAGCTGAAAAGTTGCTATTCTACCTCATGAGCATAGAATTAACTGTATCTTGGCTAACACTAATATCGATATCTTCGATACTTACGCTTCAATCTTGATTTTTTAAAGTCTTTATGCTGCTTTTCATTTAGTCTATTTTGTGGTTTTTTCTGAGGCACGGAAAGAGTAGTAGCCACAAATAAAACCCAGTATATATTAGCCAAACGTAGAATATAGCTTTCCATAATATTATTCATGCCCAAAAATAAAAGAAAAGCTAAAGGCCAAATTTCTTCAGGGCTTTTCGCAGCATAAGCCCTTTGTAATGCCTTTGCAAAAGCAAATATAAAACTAAATAAAAATAGTCCTAAACCTATTAAACCTACGTCAAGAGCAAAGTCTAAATAGCCATTATGACCGTGAGGTGCAACAAATTGACTTGAAAGAGTACCTCCAACTATTGCAGGATACTTAGTTCCTGGTGCCCAAAAGGCTCCACGACCGTATCCCAACCAAGGTCTTTCCATAATGAACTTAATTATCATACCCCACATTGGCGTTCTTCCGGTCAAAGTCGGGTCTTTTCCCATACTCCCTAAAAGCGCCGACCAGTTAGTTAAAATAAAAGTCCCAACAATTCCTACTACTAATACTGTTAAATCTAAATAAACAACAGATATTTTTCCTTGCCAGCGAAAAGTGCGATAAAAAACTAACATTATTCCCAGCAAAACGCAGACAACCATTGCTGTTTTAGAAGTAGAAAGTACAATTACTGATAAAGGTAAACACAGCCCTAACCATTTATAAAAACTTCTTTTTGGATTATCTACAGGCAATAGAAAAAATGACAGTGAGCCAATAAGCATCATGCTGCCAAGAGTATTTTTATAATCGTAAACTCCCTTCCAAGAACCAGGATGATCGGCTCCATGTTTACCAATTGCAGGAAATCCTATTGCGAAAATTAAACTTAATATAGAGCCTATACCAAAAGTCCAAGCAATTAGCCTTACTTGCTCTTTTAAGGTGTAGCGCGAACCAAAATATAATGCAAATGTAGTCATTTGCCATACTTCACGACCTAATAGAGAAGTATAGCCTGGTATATCCGACCAAATATAAGATAGTAAAATTAATACTACTAATATCCAAAGCACTACATCTCTAGAAGCAACTGTTAAAGACTTTCTCCAGCGAAGTAAAACTAAAATAGTCGAACCAGCCCAAATAAAGTATCTAATAGAAGTAATAATATATCCTGGAATAATACCTGGAGTTGGTGGAATCGAACCTTGGTTTCCTCCTACCAATAATCCACCGGAAAAAAAAGTCAAAGCTAAAACTGTAAACCATTTTTCAGCTATTTCTAAATACTTATAATTCATATTTATTAGCTAAATCAATTATAGAAATGAGTTGGAGTCTACGATAAAAAGTCATATTTTATACTACCTATTTAACGCATTTGCGATTTATATCTAAGTAGTGCTAGATAAATATATTACCTATCATATTTAATCAAGTATTTCTCAAATTATGTCATGCTTGTTGTGGCGCACATTTGGAGACATTGTAACACCATTTATTTGATGGTTTAACTAATCTATTAAGCCATTTATGTAACTTTATAGCTGTAGGAAACTTAAGTTTATTATCAGGAAAAGTTTGATTCTGCGATCAAATCTGCTTACATAAAGCTAATGCCCAGCTATAAACATGTCTAGTAGTCCCACCATGTTTTGTTAATAATATTCTTTACTTATTATTTAGTTTTAATTATGTCTTAAATCCTAATAGGATAGGTAGACAAATATTCCATGAGGTTATTATACACTAAATCTAGTTTATCTGCTAAGAAAAAAAACTTACTCATTTAACCTAAATATCTGTTGAAATGAGTAAGTTAATCATAAATTGGTAGATATTTGATTACTGTTGCTACACCTGGGCTAAATAGCAGAAGCTTTGTTTCCGCCGTTTTCCTAAGTATTTACAGAATCTCTTTGCGTGCGAACCCATGCTTTTTGACGCTTAACTAGAAACTGAAAATAAAGCGGAATTTTCCACAAAATGTAAAAAGGAACGCTTAAAAGCTGGAACAAAGGTAAATCGCTACGTCCAAACTTTGCCCAAGCCGATATTATTGCCAGGAAAAGTAAGCTTCCGGCTAAACCTAAGATAATCGTCGGCCACCATATTCCTAATAATAGTGACGTTATCAGTGAAAAGCTTGTCATTCCCAGCCAAGCAATTACCAGTAGCGATAAAGGTGGCACGCACAAATCCAAAGCACTAACAAGCAAATCGAGTCGTTTTTGTTTTACTGCCTCTTTTAGCAGCAAAGGAACATAAGTTAACAAAGTTTGTAAATGCCCGTGTTCCCATCTGGTTCTTTGTCCTTTAGCATTTTGCACTTCTTGCGGTAAATATCCGGTGACATTTGACTGGGGACAAAAAACTGCTGGATAACCAGCTAAGCTCAAATCAAAGCCCAGTTTCATATCCTCGACAATATCGCCGCTAGCAATATCGACAGAATTAATTACCTGCCAAGGAAAAGCCATTCCCGTTCCAGTTAACAAACAAGGTTGTCCCAACTGACTTAACCCATAAGGACGAACTAAATTTTTCACCTTGAAAGCAAATGCTGAAATTAATGCTTTAGGACTCGAATTATTCGATTTTGCCATCAAATAAGTTGCTTGTACCGGTTTACCCGTAGCTAAAGCCTTTTGAGTTACCCGCTCCACAGCACCTTTAGCAACTAAACAGTCGGCATCAACAAACACCACTACATCTGGCGGTTCAGACTTAAGATAATTCAATCCATAGTCGAGAGCGTATCCTTTGCCTCTGAGATTGGGATTTTTTCGCTCGATTACTTTTACACCAGTAGAACGAGCAATTTCCGCAGTCGCATCCGTGCAATTATCGGCAACTACGACTATATCTTGTGAATTATTTAACTTTGCTTTTAAATCTTCTAAGGTCGAACGAATTACAAGCTCTTCGTCATGAGCGGGAATTAAAACTTTAAAATTAATATCCTTAACTTCTCTCCATTGCTTGTTTTTAGCCGGGACCATCGGCAACAATGCAGTCATACACTCAGTAAAAAGTATGCTGCACAAAATAAACAATCCACCAGCAATAACTAATAAAAAACTGTTAAGAAATCCAATTATCATTGCTTACACCCTTAATCGCGTTTACAAATCAAAACTGTTTTATTCAAATGCTTCCAATAAACTTGTTAAGGACAATAATCTGTATATTTATACTGGATAAGCTTGCCACTTCTAGCTAGCAAGTTTTTAATAGCAAGTTTTAAATTGCTGTGGGTTATGCTGCTAAATCATAAATCTCTAAAATCCGGTCGATTTTACGTTCCCAGTCAAAATATTGCCGTACCCTTTCTTTGCCAGCATTACCTAATTGCGATCGCAATTGTGGGAAGTGGGCTAGTTTATGCATAGCTTTAATAAATCCATCTACTAAAGCTTCTCTAGAGGTGGGTTCTATCAAAATGCCGCAATCTCCATTCAAATAATCTGCCGGACCTCCCCACTTAGTAGCAATCACCGGTATCCCCACTGCCATCGCTTCTAAAACTACTGCACCTCCACATTCCAAAAGACTGGGAAGAACTAAAACATCAGCTTTTTTTAAATTTTGTGCACATTGCTTTTGAGAGAGCCATCCAGAAAAAGTTACCTTTTTACTTAAACCTAATTGTCCGGTTTGAGCTTCTAAAAGATTTCTTTGCTTACCATCGCCAATAATTTCCAGAGATATGTTCGCAGAAGATGATGCTACTACACTGAAGGCCTCTAAAAGTAAATCCACAGCTTTCCAATCAACCAATCGACCGATGAAAACAAACCGAGTTTCTTGTTCTAAATCAAGCTGGACTTCTTTCATACTGTGCCATACAGACAAATCCACACCGTTTTCTACTAAATTTAAAACGGTGCCATTATTACCCCGAGGCAATGCTTGCTTGGTGCGTTCGTTAGCAACAAGTAATACCTTGGCTTGAAGTTTTCCAGGTATGAGACGATTACCAAAATCAGATAATTTGCGTCCCTTGGACATGATTAAATCAACAAACCAATTATGACGAGAGTTGAACCCAGGAGGATAATCAATCGCACCATTCATCGGACCAATAACAACAGGTGCCCACACATCAAACATCACAGACGGAAATTTCGGCGATACCGGAATCGGTTCGTGGACTACATCTATATTGTTTTGCCTAACAAGTTGACGTACAAGCCGACGCTGGATGCTTTGGGTATATAAATGACTAATTAAATCAGTCGTTATTAGCGCCAATCTTCGAGGTAATAAATCTCCCAAACGCCATAATAGCTGGTGTATCCAGTTATCCGGTACAAAATGCATACGACCGTCTTCTTGGGGAAAAAGTGATTCAAGTTCGTCTTGAGTGCGTCCGTGAACTACCAACCAAGTATCAATTTCACGTTTTCTAAGCAATCTAAAGTAGTTTAGGGGTAAAAATGCTTCACCCCCATATTTCGCAGAGGCATGTTCGGCGACAATCAAAACTCGCATCCTTGTATTCACCTCTTTTTTCAATTTATTCTTGATTTCCCATCCATCATCATCGAGTTACTGCAAACCCCAATCTCAACAATCATGGGTTTTATATTTCAGAGAACGAAAATCAATTGTTGGCAGAGAAAATCCTATTTATTTCCTATTTAGGTCGCGATAAGTAAGTCTGAAAGAGGATTATCGGGGAAATTTCCATCCCAACTTTCAAACAGAAGATTACCAACACAAAACTCAGATATTAAATGGAAATAGAGAGTAAAACACTAAAAACGGCATTGATTACTCATGCTCCCGTTTATACTTTGTTATCCTGTTTGCTGACCTTAGACTTGACAATAGTAGCAGGTATACCCACTGCGGTTGCTCCGTCAGGAACATCCCGTAAAACAACCGCATTAGCACCAATAGCGGCTCCATCTCCAATCGAAATATCGCCGAAAAGCTTCGCACCCGCGCCTACATTGACCCTTTTTCCAAGCTTTGGAGCTTCCATAGGACGATCCAAATAGCGATTACCCAAGGTTACATTTTGACGAATAATCGAATCATCACCAATTGCAGAGAATCCATGAATCACTATCCCACTTTGGTGTTCGATAACTACCCGTCGTCCTATTTGAGCGGTATATGGTATTTCAATTCCGTAACCATTACGAATCTTCCGAAACATCATTTGATATAAAACACTCAAAGGCGCTCGCAGTATCTTGGATTTAACTGTCATTCGCCAAACTCCGAAGCGATAAACCGCTATTGCTCGAAATCCCGGTCTAGTCCAATCTTTACTGTGAGCAATCCAGTCTTCCTTTAACTGCTCCCATAAACTTAAATTTTTTTCTTTTACTATCAATCCCCTGCTATCGGCGACTCTCTTCACTTGGACATTCATGTTTATATCTCAATTATTAAATAAGCAATAAACGATTTACGCAAGTTAGGCAATTGAGGAAAAATGCAAACAAATATAGACTAACCAGATGCAGCGCAAATTTTTTTTAACTTCAAACTCCTAAACTGCCTACAGATGTAATTTTGCCACATCTGGGCAATTCCTAACTAAAATCTTGCCTCAATCTAAGAAGAACGTACCGCCTCCTCATCAACTTTCTCAATGCTGGATTCGGAATGAGGATTATTGTAGTAGAAATAATTATTTGGCTCGTACTTGACATTTACGCCATTAGCTACAATTCCCAAAACATTAGCTTCAGACCTTTCCATCAGAGATTTTGCAGCAGATGCACTTGCGGAATTAACTTTCCCCGGCCTAACTACCACTAAAGCCCCATCTACCATTTGCGATAGTACTGCAGCTTCTGCGGTTCCTACCAAACTAGGAGCATCAAAAATGATACAATCATAAGTCTGAGAAAGCATTTCTATAAAGTTAGTCATCCGCTCTGAATCAATTAACGCTAAAGGATTTGGTGGCATGACCCCAGATGTCAGCACTGACAAATTATCAGTTACTTTCTGTACTGCACTTTCAAAATCACTTTCACCAACCATCACGTTACTCAATCCTATAGAGTTAATTAAACCCCAAAGATGATGCTGGGATGGGTTGTACATATCTGCATCAACTAAAAGCACTTTCCGCCCGACTTGAGCCGTTACTGCTGCTAAATTAGCCGCGACTTCTGTTTTTCCTTCTTGGGCAATCGAACTTGTTACAGCTATAGAACGGACTTTCTTATCCAAGCTGATAAACTTCAAATTAGCTTGAAGCATTTGGTAAGCTTCATGAATTACCGTGCGCGGAGTTGTTGCAACTATCACTCGCTTGGAAACATCGGAACTGTAATATTCTTCAGAAGTTAAGGTATTATCGCTAGTTTCAAACTTGGGAATGAAGCCCAGCACCGTATATCCAAATAGCGCTTCTGCTTCCTTAACCGTTTTCAGTCTTCTATCAATTAAATCGACAAAGAATGCAGCCGCGACTCCAAGGGATAATCCAGCAAATATACCACCTGCTGTAATCCCCAACTTCCTTTTCGCAGCTCGAGGGCTTGGATAGGCATCGGCATATTCGATGATGCGAGCATTACCTACTGTTTGATTTTCTGCAACTCTAATCTCTTGCAATCTTGTCAGTAGATTTTCTAAAGTTCCACGTGCTACATTTAACTGCCGTTCTCTTTCTCTGAGTTGTTTTTCTAAATTCGGTAGAATATTGGCTCTATCGCGGAATAAATTTCTTTGTTGTTCTAAAGCTTCTATTTTTTCACCTAAACCCAAGCGCTGGGCTTGAATTTCTATCAACTCGGAAGTCAAGTCTTGCTTGATTCTCCCCATCTGCAACCTACTGGGTGCAATTTCTGGTTGATATCCCAGTACATCCCTAGTTCTTTGTTTTAATAAAGCTTTTAATTTAGCTTCTTTCTGCTGTTTATCAATAATATCTGGATGAGATTCTGTTAACCGGGTTGTTAACGTCGCTAATTCCGACTGAACTTTCTGTAACTCTCTTAAAACTTCTTGGACTCCGGGTACTTGAGAAGAGGTAATATCTACAGCTAAATTCCCAGGTAAATTTAATTGAGTGCGTAATTCAGATTCTCTCGCTCTTAAATTTGCTAATTCAGAACGAGCTTGGTTTAACTCGTCATTCAATTTATTTATTGTTAAAACAGTACCCGAAGTTTCCTGCTCCAAATCAATAATCCGATTCTTGGCTTTAAAACTGCGTAAGTTTTCAGCCTTTTCTTCCAAATTCTTTCGCGCTTGAGGAATTTGTTTTTGAATAAATTCCCCCGCAGCACTCGCCTCCGAACGGTTAACGTTAATATTATTCTTTATAAAAGATTTCATCACCTGATTGACTATCTTCTTAGCCAATTCAGGTTTTTCGGAAATATAAGAAACTTTCAGTACGTCAGTACCTAAAACTGCTTCTGCTTTGAGCTTTATTGAATTCGGACTCCAAGGTTCTCCATCCTTATGTTTTAAGTCTAAAGAATCAATCACTTCTTGTTTGAGCGGAGTTGATTCCACCAATAAAGCTTGAGTATCGAGAGGGTTAAACTCACGCTTTAAAGCTTCTAAATCTCCTATCTTTTCTCCGGCTCCGGTAAGAGAAGATGTTCGGTTTGATTGAAACAGCAACTGTCCACTAGCTTCGTAAGCAGGCTTCTGAACCGAAACAGCAAACATTGCTAAGCCTGCAAACGTCGCAAATACTCCTGCTGATACCAACCAGCGGCGTTTTAAAACTAGTAAATATTTTTGTACATCTATCTCTTCTGGATAGTTGCTATTTTCCATAGTTCGTGATATTTACGTATATTTATTTCAGGAAGAACAATAGATACAAAAATAACAAGTCGTAATTACTTGCTATTTTTCTTTATTTAAGACAAATCTTGCCTCATTTCTACATTTTCTTTGAACCTCTTACTACAGACAGAATATTGTTCGTTTGACTTTGTTTAGCTTTTGACCACGGATTTCTATACAGTTGAAACCGTTGTTTGCAAACTAAGATTAGGAATGGAATTGCATCCATTAAATATCTTTTCCAAAGCCGTTTCGGCTCGCTTAACAGCCTGTATAGCCATTCTAAACCGACTTCACTCATCCACTTAGGGGAGCGTTTGATATTTCCAGCCTCAAAGTTAATCGTTGCTCCAATTGCCAAGAATATTTTCACCTTGTGCAAAGATTTTCTATGTCTGGCAATCCACATTTCTTGCTTGGGGGCACCAACTCCAATGGCTAAGACAGTTGCATCTGAAGAATTAATCATATCGATAATTTTTTGACATTCTTGCTCATCTTTTTCAAAACCGAAAGGAGGTGAGTAAGTATCAATAATCATATTTCTACCTACTTTAGAATTTATCTTTCTCCTTGCAGTTTCAGCAATTCCTTCTTGAGCACCAAGCAAAAAAATTTTTATCCTTTCGTCATTTCTGTAATGACCATAAAAAGCTGGAAACAAATCTGAACCGGAAATTTTTTCCTGTATGGGCGTTCCCAAAAAACGAGATACATACATTAATATCTTGCTATCGCAAACTCGGTATTCTGCATCCTGATAAACTCCATAAAAATCACGGTCTCTCTGCAATTTCATCAAATGGTCTACGTTGGGGGTTACTACGAGACCACCATTTTGCAATTTGTCTAACAAGTCGCTCATGGCGACATTGTTGATGTTTACATTCAGCAACTGCACCTGTGTCATCACCAGTATCCAAACAGCAATAATACGTTTAAAATAAAGTGTCTATCAATGACTAGCCAGGGGAGGCCAATAACTAGGGAAACTCAATTAACACTATTAAAAAATCCAAAGAAGATTTAGCCAAGGGGGAGGCTAGAATCCCGGCATCTTATGGTTATAGTTTCATAGATATGATTAATCTACCGACAACTAAAAATAGACACCAGATTTTAGCATCTGAGGCTAAAACTATCCAATCAACCATTATCAATTTCTCCTGGCAGGAAGTATTTACTTGCCCAAAATCTTACCCTTTATATATACGCAAATATATTTTTGTATTTTAAAATACGTATGCGTAAGCTGGACTGAATTTTTTGATTAGAAATTTGAGTGGAATATTGCATAGCTTTCAACCATTCTCTGTGTATAGAAGGAAGGTACCGTACTTCCAGGTTCGGTACTATAGTTCTCCTAAAATCGTGAACCAGGGGTCATTTAAAAGCATTGAAACCAAAAGATTTTTTTGAAAAAAGATTAAAATCGACACAAAGTATGACAGTTTATTTCGATTTATTCATTTTTTCACGAACAAACTTTAATATAACTTCAATTGGAATAATTTAAACCGATTAGTATAAAGTTAGCGTATAGAAGCCATTCTCTACAGTAAAGAAATTGTAAAGCTACCGTGAAACTTCGTAAAAAAAATATTGGTATTGGTTCAAGTATCGGATTTTTTTCAATATTTCATTGTATTTTCCTCTATACCTAAGTGAAATCCACGTTGGGGTTCCTACTGGCTTAAATTTGTACCAGTAAATCGTCAAAGAAGGAAAATTCGATTATGACTTGAGGTTCATCTCGGTCAAAAACCTTTAGTATTTCTTCAGCTTTAATAAATTTTGGTCTTTTAGCTTGCAAAAATCTTTATAGGCGAACATTTTTTTAGTCTTGCCATATAATATATTAATTAAAACTAAGCTAAGTAATTAACCTATTCTTATAGCAGACGACCTGTATAAAATTACTCTTTATGTTGTCACTATAAAGTTATACAGCTATTAAAAAAATAATCTCTATTAATGTTCGTGGTGCGGGCTGTAACTTTAATTTTATAAAGATTGTACTAGCCCGCACTTCAAAAAGATAACCCAATCAACTTAGATTTTTAGCTAAAATCTAATCTTTAGGGGCTTCTCTGAGCCATTTGACAATACCATTAGCAAGGGTTCGGGCTAATTTTTTTTGCTGCTTCGGATTGTTTACCCACTCAAACTCTTGTGGATTACTCATAAAACCTAACTCTAATAATAGTGATGGGGCAGCTTCTGGGCGGGTTAACGCTAAATTGTTCCAAAATACCCCATAAGAAGGTCTATCTAATTTTTTAACTAGATAATTATGTAGGTATATCGCCAGACTATGAGCTTGGGGATGATACCAAAACATGCCAATGCCCTTAGTATTTTCCGCATCACCGTAATCGGGTAAAGCATTGTAATGAACTGACAGCGCTAAAGTAGGTTCTTCTCTGGCAATTATTTTTTGGCGATCGCCTAAAGATACAAACTTGTCAACTTCGCGCGTCATTACCACCGTTGCACCTTTTTTGACTAATTCTTGCCGCAGCAGCTTAGACACGGTTAAATTAACATCTTTTTCTGGTAAACCAGTTGGTCCGACAGCCCCCAATTCTTTGCCGCCGTGTCCGGGATCGATTAAAATTTTGACTCCAGACAAAGGTTTGCGTCTGCTGCGACGTAATTCGGGAGCATGACGTAACTTTAACTTTAAAGTTGTTCCTTCATATCCCAACTTATATCCCCACTGCTGGTTTTTCTTTAAATTGAAAATATATTGGACTGCGCCTGAATTTACTCCTGGGGATGGAGGTATTTGCTGCCAATCCATGCGGGATATAAATGGATTGTCATTAAATGGAATAGTGTCTGTTTGGGCAGTAGTATTGTGTAACGTTAAAGTGAACTTGTCAGACTCTTGTTTTACGCTTACAGGTACCGGAGTTTGTAAAGGAAAACTAACTAAAGTTGATTCCTGCGATTGACTCGAAGCAACACTGCGAATAATAGTATTTGGAACAATTGCATTTGGTAGGGTAACAGTTTCCGAACTTTTAATCCAAGCACCATAGTCCAAACGCAACCACTCACCAGTTTTTCCCGTTACAGCCGAACGTGTACCCTTGGGCAATGGCGTTAGTCTAGAATAATTAGTGGAAGGACCAGTGCGAGCTACACCAAACTCAGCACTTACTTCCACAACCGGTAAATTACTTGGTTGTAAAACGGTAATTTTTCCAGGGGCTTCTTGAGTTATTGTTTGTGAATTAAGCGTTAGCTGATATTTTGGTGTTGCTAATTGATTAGCTTCTGCCCTAGTACAGCCAGAATATTCGCTCTTTGTAGCATTTTGGGGTTGATTGGTTCCCGTTAAAGCCGCTAAGTTACTCGGTAACTTTGCCTGTGGTGGTTGTAGGAGAAGAGGAACCCGTTTATTGTCACCCAAATTTACGGATACTGTAGCGCTTGGAGGTGCAATCGCGCTAAAACATATTAGTTCTCCTGGAAGTCTCGCAATATCAACTTTCGGAGTTAGAGAATCTTTAGCGAAGGCTAACCCTTGAGGTACTTCGGGTTGGCTGCTGTTTCTGATTACTTTGATCTCAACTTGTTGGTCCGAATGTCGTATTGTAAATGTGTTCTCTCCTATTTGCAGGGGAAAGCTGGGTGCAAAATGACCGGATTGGGAACGAGTAATTGGCTTACCATTTATTAAAACCTGTCCGGTTGGTGGAGCCGTACCAATGAAAAAGATTTTATCTGACGTTGTTTTGTGGTTTGTCGGGGGATAAACCACTTTCAGGGATTGTTCTTGTGCCCAAGCTAAATTGGGAGTTGCTATGGAAGCTAATACTACGAATCCTAATAATGGTTTCACGTTTGTAGTTTACAACAAGATTCTCAACATTTACTGTGGCACAATGACGGGATGTAATTTTTAGAAGTTGCTTGAAACTTAAAAATCGTATGACGAAGTTCGTATTTGTTACTGGTGGAGTAGTTTCCAGTATCGGTAAGGGGATTGTAGCAGCAAGTCTAGGAAGATTGCTAAAATCACGTGATTATTCGGTATCGATACTCAAACTCGACCCATATATTAATGTTGACCCAGGAACCATGAGTCCGTTTCAACACGGTGAAGTGTTCGTTACTCAAGATGGTGCTGAAACCGATTTAGATTTGGGACATTACGAACGCTTCACTGATACTTCTATGTCCCGTCTCAACAGCGTTACAACTGGTTCTATTTACCAATCCGTAATCAACCGAGAACGTCGTGGTGATTATAACGGTGGTACCGTACAGGTCATTCCCCACATTACGAATGAAATCAAAGACCGCATTTCTCGGGTAGCTCAAAACACTAACCCTGATGTGGTAATTACGGAAATTGGTGGAACGGTAGGGGATATTGAATCTCTCCCGTTTTTAGAAGCAATTCGTCAATTTCGTAAAGATGTGGGACGGCAAAACGTGCTATACATGCACGTAACTTTAATACCTTGGATAGCTTCTGCTGGAGAATTGAAAACCAAGCCGACCCAGCATTCGGTTAAGGAATTAAGGTCTATTGGCATCCAACCAGATATACTAGTTTGCCGATGCGACCGTCAACTGCCAGAAGGAATAAAAGAAAAGTTATCTGCAAATTGCGACGTACCAGTTGAAT
Source organism: Cyanobacteria bacterium J06633_8 (assembly GCA_039820645.1). Taxonomy (GTDB): domain Bacteria; phylum Cyanobacteriota; class Cyanobacteriia; order Cyanobacteriales; family Nostocaceae; genus Rivularia. Next base: position 24,889 of record JBCBPQ010000062.1, read on the forward strand.
GCGTAATCCCTTGTATTGACGCTAAAAGCATTTACGAGGTACCTTTGATTTTAGAGCAAGAAGGATTGGCAACTCAAACCCTTTCCTTGCTGAACATGGTAAAACAGCCACCAGATTTACAGCAGTGGCAGACTTTAGTCAAACGGATGTACAATCCCGAGCATCGCATCGAAATAGCCATAGTTGGTAAATACGTCCAGTTAAGCGATGCTTATATTTCAGTCGTCGAAGCACTTCGTCACGCGGCGATCGCGACTCGGGGAGAGTTACATATAAGGTGGATTAACTCGGAGGAATTGGAAACCGAACCAGCAGAAATGCACCTCAAGGGAGTAGATGCAATAGTCGTACCGGGAGGTTTTGGTTCTCGCGGAGTAGATGGTAAAATAGCGGCGATCAAATACGCTCGCGAACGTCAAATACCATTCCTAGGTTTATGCTTGGGAATGCAATGCTGCGTGATTGAATGGGCAAGAAACGTAGCAAAACTGAAAAATGCTGGTAGTGCTGAATTTGATGAAGAAAGCGTTAATCCCGTAATTAATCTACTGCCAGAGCAACAAGATGTAGTTGATTTGGGCGGTACAATGCGCTTAGGAGTATATCCCTGTCACATTGTGCCCAATACCCTAGCTTATAAGCTATACCGTGACGAAGTAACCTACGAAAGACACCGACATCGTTATGAATTCAACAATGCTTACCGCAATTTGTTCTTAGAATCTGGCTATTTAATCGGTGGAACTTCTCCCGACGGAAGATTAGTAGAAATGGTTGAGCTACCAGATCACCCCTTCTTTATTGCTTGTCAATTTCATCCAGAGTTTTTATCGCGCCCCAACGAACCTCATCCTTTATTTAAAGGTTTATTAGAAGCAGCCATTACTCGTTTGTGCGAACGCGATGGTTTAACAGCGCCCGCTCAAGTATTGTAAATTTTCCAGAGTATTTACCCACAACGAGAAGGCGGTGAAGGCTATATACTCTGAAACAGAAGTGTTGCAAAAATGTGTCGTCCAAGTTTAAGGCAGGATTTAAGGAGAAGTTGTGACGTATTGGGTAAAAATCTTCTACGAAAAAAAAGAATATGTAGTTGATTTTGAGCGCGTCACAGCTTTCTGCTGCGAACCAAACGGTCGGGTGACATTTTGGTTGCCAAATAGTGCTATTCCTATCGTGATTATCCCCCACCACAATCAAGAAGATTACCAAAAAATTTTGGAATACATTGAACGAGTCAATAATTCTGAATTCGATGGTGCTTGTTGGGTAAAAATATCTTATGAAAGAAATGAATACGTTATCAACCTCAAATGTATTTCATCATTTTGTCATGAAGCAAACGGTAGGATTACCTTTTGGTTACCCGACAGCAGCATACCCGTAATTATCAATCCTGCCAGCAATCCCGAATCCTATGACAAAGTGGTACATTACATCCATCAAACAACGGGATATACCTTATCTAATAGCTAGTACCGCTGTGCGGAAGTAAAAAGTAAAAAGTAAGAAGTAAAAAGTATTATATGATAAGGCTTTCAAACTTTTTAAAGGGGTGCGCCCTTTACGCCCCAGTTTACTAGTAATTGGGCCGCAGGGCATCGAAGCTAAATAAAAAATAGTAATTTTATACTAAAAACATAAATTTCTAAATCTCCAATTCCCAATTCCCAATGCCCAATGCCCTATTCCCTATTCCCTAATTATTAACAAATTTATCAATCGCCAATTTTGCAGCGCCCAACATTCCTGCGCCATTACCTAACTGCGCCCTTACTATTTGTAAATTTACGCGAGATGTGGGCATTGCTCGCTGCTCAATTTCTGCTTTCATTGATGGTAGGAAAAACTCAAAACTTGCACTAACCCCGCCTCCAATTACAACAGCTTCAGGGGTTAGCACGTAAATTAAACTTGTTATTCCAATTCCCAAATCCTTACCATACTCCTGCCAAAACTTCAATGCTTCTTTATTTCCAGTTTTAGCTAAAGCGCCTAACTCTGCCGGTTCTTTAGCAGTACGGCGACGAATTGCGATTGCTGATGTATGCTGTTCCAGAGAACCTCGATTACCGCTTTTACATTGCGGACCATCAGGAGTTAGACCAATTAAACCTAATTCTCCAGCAGCTCCAAATTTTCCTGTAAACAACTTACCATCAATAAAAATAGCTCCACCAACACCAGTACCTAGAGTTAATAAAATAAAATTTTTATAAAAACGACCTGCACCAAGCCAAGCTTCACCCAAACCCGCGCAGTTTGCATCATTATCAATAATTGTAGGCTTACCGATTTTCTCTTCCAAAGTATCCGCTAAAGGAATGTTCCGCCATTGAGGAAGATTAATCGCAATTTTGGCAATGCGTCCCTGGGCATCGGCTGGGCCTGGAGTTCCAACACCGATTGCAACTGCATTTCCTTCTGGATCTACTTTCGCTATTGCATCAACCATAGCTGCCACTACCGCTTCCGGTGTTGCTGGTTGGGGAGTATGCACGCTCAAAGATTTTAAACAAGAACCATTAGACGTAAATCGTCCTAACTTTATTGCCGTTCCTCCCAAATCAATACCAATTACTTGATTTAGCACTTTTTCAGTTATCAGTTAACAGTGAGCAGTTATCAGTGAGCAGTTATCAGTAAGATTGAAACTTAATCGAGGGTAGTTAAGGAATTAACAAAAGCTTGAAAATCTTTTTCAGCTTGAAGTTTTTCTAACTGTAAATCGGCAACTTTAGTTGAAGCAAAATTATTATGTTTCTGTAAAGCCGTTACAGGTGCCCCTTGTAAAATACCACTTAGAGCCATAAACAACATAAAACCACCAGCAGCCGCCGCAATTAACGAAATTCTATCTTTTACCATAATTTTTAATGTTGGGAATTGGGCATTGGGCATTGGGCATTGCGAGAGAGGGTAAGGAGGAAGAAATTTATTAAGTAAGGAACAAGATGCTCCCACTACATTGATTCATAATTCCTAACTCCTAACTCCTAATTCTCTATACCTTTAACCTTTAACCTTTGACTTTTGACCTTTAACCTGTAGACTATTTTCGTTGCCTTAAACGCGGATTGACAAACTCATTCAACCCCTCACCAAGTAGTGATAACCCTACTACCATTGTTGTCATCGCTAATCCGGGAAAAAGAGTAGTCCACCAAATCCCTGTGGGTAGGGCAGCTAAGGCTTGTTTCAAATCGTGTCCCCATTCTGGAACTTCTTCGGGAAGCCCCAACCCTAAAAATCCCAAACCACCTAATACTAAGATTGCATCAGCAGCATTTAAGGTGAACAATACAGGTACGCTTTGAATTACGTTCAAAAATAAATATCTCGAAAGTACCTGCCAGGTATTGGCACCAATAGCTTGGGCTGCTTCTACAAAAACTTCAGTTTTAACGCTTACTGTATGGTTACGGACAACCCGGTAATATTGCGGCACGTAAGCAATACTAATTGCCAGCGCTGCATTCAATATCCCGCGCCCGACAACAAATGCCAGCGTTACTGAAAGCAGTAGCCCAGGCAAGGTATAAATGCTATCCATAATAAATAGCAGTACTTTATCTAACCTACCGCCAATATAGCCGCTTAGCATCCCCAAAGGCACGCCAACCAGCATACTTAATGCAGTAGCCAATAAAACTACTTGCAATGCAGCTTGAGCGCCAAAAACAGTACGAGAAAAAATATCGTAGCCTAAACGACTAGTACCAAACCAGTGTTTAAATGAAGGCGGTGTATGAATTGGATTATCAAGAAATTCCGTTGGATCTTGCAGCAATCCCAAAGCTTGAAGTAGAGGAGCAAATAAAGCCAAGAAAATAAATACTAAAGTAATAATTACCCCAACAACCATTAGCTGTTGAGAAAGAGTACGTTTTTTATTTATAAAAGGTAAGAATCTTGGCAAGAAACCTTTAGCAACTGTCATAGCTTGATTTACTAATTAGGAGTTATGAGTTATGAGTTTTAGGTTATCAGTGTTGCTTTGTCAACTCAAAAATTAAACATTAATATTAATTCGTGATTGAGAATTTATCCACCATTTAAAGAAACCTCACCCCGCCCTACGGGCACCCCTCTCCTTATCAAGGAGAGGGGAAGGGAGTGAAGTCTGCCGAAATGTATTGCTCTCAACCAAAAAAGGCTGTAATTCCTAAATACTAACTACGTGTTACCAATGCCCAATGCCCTATCCCCTATTCCCAATACCTAAAGAACGCCTTCCAATAACTGCCGATACTGACTCTTCTGCTTAACACCTTTAAGTTCTTGTAACAATTCTTTATTTTTAAATATCTGTACTGTGGGTGTTCCCGTTACGTTTGCTTGTTGGGCAATTTCCCTATCTTTGTCGATATCAATTTCTACAAAGTGAATTTTACCGTCAAATTCATCTACTACTTTATTTAATATCGGCTTAAGCGTATGACAAGGGCCACAACCAGGAGAAACATACTTCACCATTAATGGGCGATCGCCATCGTGAAATATTTTTCTCAAAGCATAACTTCCGATGTGACGTGTAGCATTGATATCAAAATTTTCTTCAGTATCGGCGGCAGTTTTTTCTTCTTCTTGGGGTTTTAATTCGTTGTTTTCTGGCTTTTGACTGAATTCTTGCAGCAATCCTTCAGCAGATAACCAACGCTCTGCTAACATTGCTCCCATACATCCGGAACCTGCTGCGGTAATTGCTTGACGAAATTCACGATCTTGTACGTCACCAACAGCATATACACCTTCTACGCTGGTTTCTACTGAGGATTTGGTCACAATGTAACCAGTATCATCAAGCTCTAACTGCTCTTTAAATAATGATGTGTTGGGTGTATGTCCGATAGCGTAGAATAATCCTTTTACGCTTAACTGGCTTTCTTCTCCAGTTTTGTTGTTGCGAATTTTGATTCCCTGCATATGATTATCATCGCCGAACACATCCAGGGCTTCTGTATTCCAATGCACTTTAATTTTTGGATTATTTAAAACCCTATCTTGCATAGCTTTACTTGCCCGCATTTTATCGCTACGAACTAACAAATTCACAGTGTCGCCGTATTTAGTTAGGTAAATCGCCTCTTCCGCAGCCGAATCACCAGCACCAATTACAGCCAATTCAGCACCGTGAAATATCGGAGTAGCACCGTCACAAATTGCACAAGCAGAAATACCGCGACTCCAAAATGTATGCTCGCTGGGTAAACCCAAACGCTTTGCTGTAGCACCTGTGCCAATGACAATACTATGAGTTTTAAACTCACGTTCGGAGGAGCGCACGGTAAACGGACGCTGGCTTAAATCAACAGAAATTACATCTTCTGTATATAGTTCAGCCCCCCAACGCTCTGCTTGAGCCTTCATCTTATCCATCAATTCCGGGCCAGTAATACCTGCGGGGAAACCAGGAAAATTTTCTACCTCAGTAGTAGTCATCAACTGTCCGCCAGGTAACCCCCCAGCTTCAAACCCTTCAAATACAATAGGTTTGAGGTTCGCACGTCCTGCATAAATAGCAGCCGTATAACCCGCAGGACCACTTCCTATAATTACTAAATTTTCTACTTTTGGATTTGTCATAACAATTTAAATAAACTCATAACCACTACGCTTTAATTAGCATAGCAAATCTATTTTATCTTGTGCAGTTTTGATTTATAAGGCGGGTAGGGATGCCCGCACCACAAGATAAATAATCTTGAAATCTTGTAGGGTGTGTTAGAGCGCCGAAAATGTTGAAAATTAACAGATATCTCTGGAAATGCTCTAACGCACCATTAAATGTAATGTTGAAACGAATTAATTTGAAAAGCTGTAGGGTGTGCTAGAGCGCCGAAAATTTTGGATATTTACAGATACCTTTGGAAATGCTCTAACGCACCATTAGATATAATTATCAAACCGATTACTCCCTTCCCGGCTTTATGATTACCGAAAAATTGTAGGTTGGGGAGCCACTCCTGCGGCACGGTTTCCGAGCCACTGCGTTGCCGAGGAACACGACGGTTGTAGCAAGTGGCGTTCCGTTGTAGGAAGTGGCGTTTGAGGAACGAAACCCAACACGCTGTTGGGTAACACGAATCGTTCAACCCAACCTACGTTATAGGTAA
>JBCBPQ010000063.1:0-30958 GCA_039820645.1 Cyanobacteria bacterium J06633_8
AGTGGTTAGTTGTTAGTTGTTAGGTTAAATATTTATTAGTAATTAACGTTAAAACTGATAGGAATTGCCGCAACTGGGGGATATTTTTCCTTGTAGGGTGTGTTAGATGCACAACAATCTATCTTTAATACATCATCTAACGCACCATAACGGTGACAGGATAAAAATATCAATCATTATTACAAGCACCATTATTTATTTATGGGGATTTTAATTCTAAATTCTAAATTCTAAATTCTAAATTCTAAATTCTAAAATGACCGATAATGGTGCTAGTAAATCTTTGGTGGAAAGTTAGACAGCAGGCAAAATTGACTCGTGAAGTCATTTTACCAGGTTCGATAATTGTAGGATTAATTTTAATAATTCGATTAACGGGGTTTTTGCAGCTATATGAATGGATGTCACTCGATTATTTTTCTCGTAATTGCCCTGGGAGTCATGTACCATCAAGAGTTACTATTGTCACCATTGATGAAAATGATTTGAGAATGTTTGGGGGTTTCCCTTTACCTGATGATAAATTAGCTAAAGCGTTGCAAATAGTAAATGAATATCAACCCAGAGTTATTGGTATTGATATATTCCGAGATTTACCAGTAGGAAAAAATCACAATCTACTGATTCAAGCTTTTAAAGAAATACCTAATATAGTCGGAATAGAAGTAGCTTTAAATGAAAAGGAAAGGCTAAACGTAAAACCACCTCCAGCATTACCCCCAGAAAGAATCGGATTTGCTGATGTATTAATTGATGAAGACGGAAAATTTCGTCGCAGCCTTTTAGCTAGTAGGGATTGGCATGGAGAATTAAAATATTCCTTTGTAACTCAATTAGCAAGAATTTATTTATCATCTCTGGGTTTAAATTTTGAGCATGGGGATAGAGTTAAAAATCCGATAAAATTTGATTCTGTGAAAATACCTCCGTTAAAAGCAAATACTGGGGGTTACGTTAATGTTGATGCCAACGGAAATCAAATGCTGGTTAATTTCTGCTCCTGTCAGAAACCACTTACATACATATATTTAAGAGATATTCTTGCAAGAAGATTTTCTCCTGAATTAATTAAAAATCGTGCCGTAATATTTGGCGTGACTGCCGCGAGTGTAAAAGACACTTTAATTACTTCTGCCCTTAAACATACTTTATTTTCGACAATTTCAGGGCAGTCAGAATCAATGCCGAATCAAATTATATATGGTGTAGAAGCTCACGCTCATGCTTTAAGACAAATTTTATCTACTGTCTTGGATAAACCTAAATTGTTAAAAACATGGTCGAATTTTTGGGAATATGTGTGGATTGTGCTTTGGGGGATAATTGGAGTTATCTTAAGCGTGATTTTGCAATCTCCTTGGAAAAGCCTATTAGGCATCGCAATTATCTGTGTAAAACACGTTATTCTATTTTACTTATTATTAATTTGGGGTTGGTGGATTCCCTTTATTCCAACTTGTTTAGTTTTTTTCTTAGCAGGATTAACTACATCATTTTTTGATAGAGGTTTAAGAGCAGAACTGAAACAGCGCCGCGATACTATCGAACGTACTTATGAAGAAGTTCATAACGGACCACTGCAAAGTTTAGCAGTAATTCTTAGAAGTAGTCAAGAAGATTTACCAAGAGAAAAATTAAGAGAGGAACTACAAAATTTAAATCAGGAATTAAGAAATATTTTTGAATATTTACAACAAGAAGCAATGAATCAAACTAACAGCTTATATTTGCAGAATAGTTTATTTATTGATTTACAAAATCCGATTTCGGAACTTCTGTATCAAGTATACGACCAAACTCTAAATCAACAACTTCGCGGCTTTAGCAGCTTACAAACTTTTATTTCTCCTACTTTTGATTGTTACGAGGATAAGTATTTAAATATAGAAGAAAAACGCAGTTTATGTTTGTTTCTTCAAGAGGCTTTATATAATGTAGGTAAACATGCTAAAAACGCTACTCTTTTGGATGTGTATTGTTCGTCGAGAGGAAACTTGTATTGTCTGAGAATTACCGACAATGGTGAGACGAATTTCAATCAAGAGCAATTTTTACGTCAAGGGCAAGGAACTCGTCAAGCAAAAGCAATTGCAAACCGTCTGGGAGGAAAATTTAAAAGGCGACAAAATACTCCTCAAGGAACTATCTGTGAGTTAATTTGGCCTAAAAAGAAATGGCTTTGGTAATTGGTTATTGGTAATTAATGATTGAAGGAGAGAGTAGGAGCGATAACTGCTATATTCACTAGTTTCAGGGTTTTTTTTAAATTATAAGATTTGTAAATTAAAGATACGAAATAAAAAGTTTATTAAAGAAATATTATTATACAATAAATTAAATAAATTTCTTCTTAATTTTCCAAAATTGGAAATTAACTTGCCGATTTAGACAATGACTTGGAAGTAAATTATTTGCCATGATACTGAGCAACAAGCAAGTAGCAGGCGGCTGTAAAATGGTACAGGTTAATTCGAGTTGCAAGCGTTATCGTGGCTTTATTCTTACTGACGAGGGGCTGCAAAAACTGAATGACTGCATTCAACAGTTGGAAGCTAAAACTAGAATGCGCTACTCTGCTAGCGCTATCGCTAGAAAAGTTCAGTTAGTGGAATCGGATGGTATTCATCCTATTACGGTACGAAAAATTCTCCAGTGTCAGACTGGTGTTGATTTTCGCTCGATTAACCATGTTTTTCACGCTTTACAATTGCCTTTAAATGAAGGTGATTACGCTCATGCAGATTTATATAAATTGAATAAATCGAAATGGACTAGTGTTTCATCTTCTAACTACAGCAATATTCCAGATATACCAAACTTTTACGGGCGTACTGAAGAATTACGATTGCTTGAAAACAAAATTATTCTGGATCGTGCGAAAGTGGTGGCTTTGTTTGGTATGTTAGGAGTTGGTAAAACTGCCACAGCGATAAAATTTGCACATACAGTTAAACATCGGTTTGAATTTGTGATTTGGAAGTCGTTACGTCAAGCTTCCACGTTTGAAGAAATATTGATTGGCATAATTCGGAAATTTTCTGCGAAAAACAAGGATAACAATAAGTTACCAACAAGTTTGGGTGCTTTAATAGATTTACTTTTAGAAAAACTTGATAACCATCGCTGTTTGTTGATTCTTGATGGTTTGGAAAGAGTTATGGATAACCATGATAAAGAAAGCACGGCTTATAGCGATTTTTTACAAATACTATTAGAAAATAAGCATCAAAGCACTGTTATCATAACTAGTCGAGAAAAGCATAGCAAAATCGCAATATTAGAGCATATTGGTTTACACTCAATCAAGCTTAATAGCTTGCAGCTTAATGATGTCAAACAAATATTTAATCAACGGGGAAGTTATCTGGCTTCAACAGAGGATTGGTGTAATTTAGTTGAATATTATGGCGGTAATCCATTAGCTTTGAAAATGGCTGCAAATCTAATTAGTAAATATTTTCGAGGAAATATTAGCCAATATTTAGAAGATTTGATGGCAAGCAAATTTATTTTGAGCGATTTTCAACATTTGCTGATAGAAGAATTGAAAAATTTATCAGCTTTAGAAAAATCTGTAATGCAAAAATTAGCAAGTTATGCTGGCGAAGTCTCATTATTGCAACTTAATCAAGATTTAAGAGACTCAAAAGTCAAGCCATACTTACTAGATATATTAGACTCATTAAATTGCCGCGCGCTGATTGAACAACGCAAAGCTCATTTTAAACTTCAACCATTCGTAGCAGAATGCATTCTTAATATTAGTTAACGTCAAAAATTATAGGCTTTAAAATCCCACTTTCCTAAGAGGATGTTTGAAAAGTATAGTTTTTATCAAGAATCGGATTATCCCCCTTTTTTAAGGGGGATCTGAAAACTTTAAGGTTTAATTAATCGCGTATCCTTACATCCTCAAAGAGGGAAGGGGAGTAGGGTTGTAGAAACCGACGCAGTAATCATATTTAAATCTGGGTAAACTGATATCAGAAATAAAAATCCAGGTGTGGCAGAAATATAAAGGCTAGAAAAGCGAACACCAATGGATTTGTAACTCATGACACCTCAAGATTTTTTAGATAGTTTAGCGTCAGCACAAACAGATTCACAGAGGCTAGCAATTTTTGCTCAATACTTGGATTCAACTGCCCTGGATAATGCCACAACTCGCATGTGGAGAAGGCTTTCTTATAGTGGAGAGATTGAAATGTCACTCAAAAATCTTGCTTTTCACTTAGAAGAACTTTCCCAGACATTGATTTAAAAACTTTCCCCCTCTCCCTTTATAAGGAGAGGGGTGCCCGTAGGGCGGGGTGAGGTATCGTCTCTATTGACTTCCAGCCCTCTTCCTTCGTTTTAACAAACAACTTTTTTCAAACCCAATTTTTCTAGAAATATTGATAGCAGTAATGAGATGACAAGCAAGAGTATCCAACTGATAATTTTTATTACAATCATTTGCATAAGATTGAAACTTGTTTGACTGAATAATTGCGTACCAATGGATAGAAATATTTGGGCTAAAATACCATTTATACAAAAAATTCCTAAACTGTATTTTGATAATATTTTGATAGTTTTAACAACTGGTAGTGGCAAACTATTCTCGTTGACTGATGCAAAACATATAAACATCATCGGTACGCTTAAAATACAGGAAAATGCTGCATAATCGAAGGGACGTAAGCTGGTTTTCACCATGGAACTTAATACTTGGTATTCAGCCATCATTGTTGCAGCGGTAAAGGATAAAATTAATATTTTATGAGTTTTAGTTAAAGAATAAGATGTTCTTTCTATCCAATCAAAGTTTTGATAAATATATATTCCTAAAGCGATGTAGCCAAGCCAGTAAATAATAAACGGACGCTCCAAAAATAATAAAAGTTGTAAAACAGGATTGACAAAAAAACCGCCAACTGTTGCGTAAATAAATAAGAATAATATACCTTGAATAATCATTAAAGTAAAAATATTTTGTTGCTGCTGATACAGCCATTCTCGCATTAATACAAAATTCCATAATACCTGTATGAGAACTATGAAATAATAAGCTCCTGTAAATATTTCTCCTTGGAAGATTGCTGCAAGAATTTCTAAAATAGAATTGCCGTTAACTAGTTTTAATACTGTGGCGATGCTAAACCAAAATAAAATCGGTATTCCTAAACGGTTGAAACGTTTTTTAAATAAAGGTTTTTCTGAATCTACAGGAGAGTCAGAAATTTTCCTTTCAAACAACAATAAGGAAATAGTCAGAAGAACTGGAACGCAGAATCTCAAGGGAGCAAATAAAGTTTCTAAGGTTTCATTACTGTTAATAAAAGTAGAACGAGGAATAAATATGGCATGAAAAGAAACTACGGCAATTATACTGATTGCTTTTAATAATTCTAAGAAAAATATTTTTTCGGAGCTTTGAGAAGATAATTTATTGGTTGTTTGTTGCTGCATATTTTAATCTACTTATAATGTGAGCATATATAGTTATATTGTTTGAGTTAAATACACCTGGAAAACCTCACTATTCCACCTCTGATTATTAAGGAGAGAAGGTAATACCTAATTAATTTAAATGAAGATTGTTGCTAGAATCAAACTTCTATAAACTTATTGTATGACTGGTAAATTAAGTTAATTGTTAACCGATAACTTATTGTGATTTTTGAGAGCTACTATTCAAGGATACTCTGACTAAATTAATCAACAATCGCGGAATTCTACCCCAAGAAAAAATAGATAATCCTGCAAGATAGATTGCAATCAGTAAAAATGGCTGAAAAATATGTTGTAAAAATGTAGATAAAGTAGATAAAGGCAAATAATTAACAGTTATAAGCGCTACCGCAATAGTAAAAGTTGGTAGCACGACAGGTTTGAGCAATTCGATAATATTCCATTTTGCTGCATAGCTAACTGCCAACCAAAACCAAATACTTGCTCCAATACCCATAACTATCGCAACAGCCATCGCAACTCCTGCGATTCCTGCGAAACTGGCTCCCACAAAGAAAGCTGGGATTGATAGCGGTACCAAAATCCAATTAATGGCAGCATTAATCCACGGTTTATCCATAGCATTCAAAGCTGTACCGAGAATCGACATAAAACCTCTGGCATAAGCAAAAATCAACACAATTTTAAAGATGCTGACTGCTGATGTCCATTGCTCGCCATATACTAAGGGAATAATCCAAGGTGCAATCGCAAAACCGACACCATACACGCAGGCATAAAATACAGCATAAATTTCCAACATCTGACAAAGATAAATTTTTCTGGCTTGGTTATCTCGTTGAGACATTACCGACAAATTAATCCGGTTAATCTGCGACAGCGCAAATGTTGGTAACATGGCTAGTTGATAAGCAAGATTGTAATAACCCAAAGATTTGGCACCAATTAACCTACCAATAATCAAATTATCGGCATTAGTATTGACATAAACGGCTAAATTAATCCCCACCAAGCTACTAATATAAGTGCGTACTTCGCGGATAGCTTGTGAATCAGGTTTGAAATAATATTGAAAACGATATCTACTAAATTTTCGCTTTAATAAAGCATCAACTGCTGACATTGCAATTTCCGCAACAGCAAAACTCCATATTCCACCGCCGAGAAACGCACAAACCACCGCACCAGCGAAACGAGCAAACCCCGCACAGCTATCGGTGATTGCTAACTCGCGGAATTTCATTTTTCGTTGCAGTACCGCACCGTGAGAACCCGCACCAGCACCGACAATAAATATACAAGCAACAGCCAGAGTTAGCGGAAAAACTAGAGGCTCATCAAAGAAACGAGCCAATGGATAACCTGCCAAAGCTTGAATTACAAACATAGCAATAGAGATATTTACACCCAAGCTATAAACAGTATTCACCAGCTTTTCATCATCCAAACCCCGCTGCACTAATACCGTCGCGATCGCAGCATCTTTAAACAGTGAAGCAAGAGTAGTAACAATCAACACCATACCCCAGACACCAAAGTCTTCCGGAGAAAGCAAACGAGCCAGAAATATCTGAGAAATCAGTTGCGAAACTTTCGTAAAACCAAAACTTGCAGTCAACCACAAACCGCTTGCAGCTATTTTTTTAGTACTAATTTGCGTCATGTATTAATTGGGAATTGGGCATTGGGCATGGGGTATTGGGCATTGGTAACTGGTAACTGTTAACTGCTCACTGCTCACTGCTCACTGTTAACTGTTAACTGTTAACTGTTAACTGTAAAGAATTTCGTGAGGAGTCTTTCGTAAAGCTAATTTGACTCCATTGCTGCCTAAATATTCTCGTAGCTGCTTATCTTTACATAAGCGAGTAAGTGCTTGAGAAATTTCTTCTGGAGAATTTGGATTTACTAATAAACCGTTTTCTTGATGATGCACTGCATCTTCCACACCACCGATACGAGAAGCAATTACTGGTTTACCAAAATAACCTGCTTCGGCGTAGACTATACCAAATCCTTCGATGCTGGCACTTTCAGCATCATAAAATGTTGGCATGGCGAAGATATCACTAGCTGCATAATATGCGGCTAAATCCGCATCGGCTACGAATCCTGCAAAATAGACTTTTTCTGTAAGCTGTAATTGAGAAACTTTTTGTTGGAGTGATTGCTGCATTTCACCTCTCCCACAAATTATATAGCGTACATCCAAGCCTTGATTCAAAAGATGATGCAAATTATCAATTACTAATCCAAAACCTTTACGTTTTACCAATCTTCCGACGGAAAGAATAACTATGGCATTTTCGGGAATATTGTACTTTTGACGAATTTCTAACCGTGATTTTTGAATATACTGCTGATTTTTTGCGCGATCGCCGAATTTTTCCGTTCTAATTATAGGATTAATAATATAGGTAGAAGTATCAAAACTGAATTTATCCTTGAGAAAATTTTGTGTAAAAGAACTATTGCAAACAATACCGGCGCTACGCTGCAAAGTTAATTCAAATAATTTTTTCAATAAAGGATTGCGTAAAGGGCAAAGAATATCATTGCCATGTAGGTAGATAAAAAATTTAATCGGTAATATATAGCTTAAAAGTAAAATCGCAGGAAAATCGTAACCATGTCCCCATTCAATATAACTATACCTATAGCGGAAGTATAGTTTTATGGCTAAAACAAAGGAGCAAAACATATTGATAATTTGTTTAATTATCGCTGCCAAGCCAAACAAGGGCGGTATTTTTGGTAAATGCCAACGATGTACAAGAAACAGTTGATTTTTATCAAAATCTTCATAACCAGGAAAAGCCGCAGCTAACATAATTACTCTTTGAGGATTTTGCAGACAGCGGTTATATACATACTCTTCAATTCCACCTTCTTTCGGTAAAAAAGTACGGGAAACAACCAGAATATCTGGCGAAGAATTTTCTTCTTTAACTACAGAGTTAATCAATGATATATTCTGCATGTAATGATTTGTTAGATTTTCCGATAACGTTTCCGTTTATATCATAATTTTTTCTATTTTTTATTTGTTTATTTATTTATTTGTTTATTTGTTTATTTATTTATTTCTTCCTCTTCCTCTGCTCCCTGTACACCTCAGCGATTTTTCTAATTCGGGATTGATATTATAGCATTCCTAAATCATTTGTGAGATTTTAGAAACCCGGTTTTTTGGAAAAACCGGGTTTCTAGCACCTACCTTTCTCACGACTCATCTAGGATTGATATTATAAATTAATTTATTGTTGTTTATTCATGTTTTCAATTATAGATACAAATTTAGAACAAGTATGCTCCCAATAATAAGAATTTGCAACTTTTTTACGTCCATATTCTCCCATTTGTTTAATTAAATTTGGTTGTTCAATTAATGTTGTAATAGCTTCTGCTAAAGCTTGAGAATCGGCAGGTGGTACTAAAATACCATTTTGTCCTTGTTTTACTAATTCTGGCATTGCAGAAACATTAGTTGTAATTATAGGTAATCCATAGTGCATGGCTTCTAAGAAGACAATGCCAAAAGTTTCTTTGAGAGAAGGGAGAACAAAAATATCGGCAGAAGCATACAATTGTTTAAGATTTTCTTGGTTAGCACCATCATGAAAGACGACGCATTCTGTTAATTTTAATTTTTCAACAGCATTAATTAATAGATTGTAGTAGCTGGAATTATCTTTACGATTTCCCACTAAATCTAGAGTGAATTCTTTGTATTGTATTTGAGATAAAGCTTTTATCAAATAAATAATACCTTTTCTAGGAACGTAGTTACCTACACATAAAATTTTTTTGCTATTTTTATAATTTAATTCATCAGATGACGAAGAAAGATTGAATGAAAGATTAAATTTATCTCTATCAAGCCCCGGCGATAAAACGTGAACTAAATCGGGGTTAATCCCCACGGAAACTATTTCATTTTTAGAATATTCGCTGCTAGTAATAATTAAATCAGCTAGAGATAATCTAATTTTTTCGATGATGCCATTGATAATCCTTCTAATTAATAATTTATCCCTAGTATCGTAGCCATAAAAAAGATGAACTATAACAATAATTTTATCCTTAAAAAAAAATTTGTGAATAAAATTAGTAAACCATAGATATTTACTAAAAAAATGGTCTTCTACTAAATATCCTCTATATTTAAATAAAATAACTACGAATATCAAAGAAACTAAACTACTACCAAAAATTGGTATTTTACTAAGTCGAATATAATGTCTTTTTTGATGTAAACTCACATATTCATGTTCCCAACCTATTTTCTGTAAATACTGACAAAGTTGGTAGTTATAAAATTCTCCTCCTGTTTGCGGAGGTTTTGCACCAGTAAAAAAAATAACTTTATTCATATTCAATTCAGATACGCCTTTGAATAAATTGATAAAAACCTATAGACGCAGAATATTTAAATAATTCGATATCATATTTTGTTAACGCAAAGTAACGCGGAGTTAAGCGCCATAAACCCGGTTTCTTGTCGTGAAAGCATTCCCCATATCGTTGTGAAATCAGAAAGAAACCGGGTTTCTTTGGGGTTAATGAGAATGGTACAAGAAATTAGTTTGACTCAAAATAAACCTGTAAGTTGCATCATACTTCGAGCATAGTTTTCCAAACTACACTGATTTCTCACCCAATTTTTACCCTTGACTAAAATTTCTTTAGTCAGGGAATTTGTGGCAACATTAACAATAGTTTTGGCAACAGCGACAGAATCATCAGGATTAACAGTCCAATTCGGAGCAAAATTCTGTAAAATCTCATTAATGCCACCAGTATTGCTACCAACAACCGGCACCCCACAAGCAATTGCTTCTACAACCGTGCGCCCAAAAGGCTCTCTGGGAGCAAGTGTGACAACAATATCTGCATGTCTGTAATAATCTTCGATATTCACAACGGGAGGTAAAATTGTGAAACAGTCTTCAACTCCTGCATCGATTGCCCTTTCTCGTAAATCGCGACTGTAAATCATTTCAGGAGATTTATCTTCTCCGATGATTACAGCTTGATAGTTTTCACCCATTGCTTTTAAATGTGCGACTACCGGAATCAAGGCTCTAAGATTTTTATCGTTGACAATTTTGGGTTTACTTATCCGTGAAGGAGTCAGAATGATTCGCGCTCCGGAATCTATAATAGGCTGCAAATTATCGGGAATAGTAGTATTCAAACTTAGAGGGTTGAATTGTTCAAAATCTACCGGTTGATAAAGAATTCCTCTAATATCTGGCATTAAACCACGAATATGTTCTGCGGTGAATTGTGAATTGCAAATAGCACCGGGAGAAAGACTTGCAAAAGCAATTTTTCTAGCAATATAACCGATATGATTGTACGAAAGAGCTAAATCGTGACAAAAATGATAAATTTGGCGACGACTTAAACGAAGAGAAGGAGCAGCCAAAGTTAATATAGGTAAATAATTTCGCCAGACACAATTATCTAAAAGTAAAGGAAATTCCTGGGGCTGTTTACCTACCCATTGCAATGCTTTTTGTAAAAATTTATTAGGATTAGCAGCAGCAATTAATTTTATACAATTATCTAAACCCGCATCTCGAAAATATTTTTCCATAAAAGAATCTTTGTGCATGACAACGCACAAGTTTTCTAATAATCCGCAACGTGCAAATCCTTTAGCCAACATTAACAAACTAACAGTAGTACCTCCTAAAACGTTACAGTACCCCGGTATCACCAAAAGTTTTTTTGTTAAACATGCTTTTTTATCCAACAATTGACTTTTATACTTTGAACTAATCATAAACTCAAAAACCTCTGCGCTCCTTTGCGCTTCCCTTAGCGCCCCTCTGCGTTAAAAAAATAGATAATTCTCATACCAACGGATTTAATCTCATTAATTTAAAAAGAAGATAACGCCGAAAATTTAAATGTAAATATAATTTGGCTTCATTCGGAAATAAACTACACATACCCCTCCGGACAAATCTTTCCATAGTATCTTTATTACTATGACCTATAGAAAGACTTTCAAGCCAAGTTATCCAAAATATTTTAACAAATTCTTGCAAAGAAATAGATTGCTGCTGCATTGCCTTTAAACTACGATAATCGGCATCACGCTGAATATCAAAACGCTCTTTTAACCCCAACTTCCTCGCAGTTTCATTAATACACTTTGCCGTATCTTCTCGTTGTTCAATTAAATGCTGTAAATTATTACTTCCCGCATTCATATTGTTACCATGACGGCGATAAAACATCAAAGGTTCTTTAATATATCCAATATTTCCATAAAAAGGTACCGTAGCAGTTAAATAAGTATCTCCACCACGAGGGCGTTGAGGAAAAGGTAAAACTTTTTCTAAAACCCAACGTTTATAAGCTAAAGCTGAAGTCACAGCCCAAGCATATCTACCCCATTTTAATAATAAATGAGTGACATCACCTTGATTGAAAAAAGTTGGATCTCGTCCAATAATTTTGCCATCAGCATCAACCGAAGTACGACAGTGAGAAATTTGTACCAAACTAGGATTTTTATCAAAGGCTGCAACAACTTTGGCGATTTTTTCTTGATAGTAATAATCATCCGAATCTAGAAAACAAATAATCTCCCCTCTAGCAACAGCAAACCCACGATTAAAAGCAGCACCTTGTCCCCCATTATCTTGAAATATTGCAATTAATTTATCTCCATAACCTTCTATAATCTCTCGTGAATTATCAGTTGAACCATCATCTACAACTATTAACTCAAAATTTTTGTAAGTTTGACTTAAAACGCTCTCAATAGCTTCAGCAATAAACCTACCGTAGTTATAGTTACCAATAATCACGCTAACTAAAGGCTTTTTTGTCATATTTATGAAATTTGGTAATTGTTAATTGATAATTGGTAATTGATGATATAGCTGTGTTCAAATTCTCCCTTCTCCTTAATAAGGAGAGGGGTGTCCGCAAGACGGGGTGAGGTTAAAATAACGATAGTTTTCATATACTTTAAAATATTTTTAACCAGAAATTAAAAACAATTATACTCCTGCTTAATATCACCCTTCTCACCAACTACAGCAGCAAGTAAAATTAACATACATGCTAATAGCTCTCCATACTCCATAACTGTAGATAATAAAGTATATAAAACCATTAACAAAAACACAGATAAAGGTCTACCTTTCCGAGTTTTATAAAGCCAACTCAGAAAAGATATCCAAAAGATACTAAACAATAAAGTACCAACAATACCAAGATGATAAAGTAAAGTACCTAAAATAAAACTATGAGTTCCTACACGCCCTAATTCAAAACCCGGTAAAACTGTAGAGCCAGGAACCCAATGACCAAATATCGGTTTATCTGGAATTGCGGCTAAAGTTTCTTCGTATATTTTACCGCGAACTTCTGTAGAATCAGCCCGTACTTCTCCAACTGTTTCGACTTGAGAATTATATACTTCTACAATCCCATCTGTAACCCTTGGAAAAGATAGTGTAGTAAAACTGATGATTGCTAATAAAGCTAAAATTAATGCATATCCGCGACTTTTAGCAAAAAGAAACGTACAGCGTAAAATTAAAATAATTGGTAATAACAGCCATACAGAACGAGTGCCACTCACCAGCACAAAGCCAAAACTGACTATAAATAAACAGATTGACCAAAAACGATTTTTGATATCGAGAGAAATAAAATTGATGTAAGCTACTACTAAAGCAAAAATCTCCGGAATTATAAAGAAAAAACTCCAACGCTTTAAACCAAAAATACTCTTATGGTAAGGCAAATAAGGCATTAAATAATTAGATAATCCCGCTCCATGCTCGTAATCTCCTTCAGCATTTTTAGCTAATAGTGAAAAAATTGTCCGTGGATATATATAGTCTCTACCTCCGAAAATTATTTCTCCGACTACCCAAAATAGCAACATTTGAATTGCCACCACACTAAAAGCCCAAGCTACTACTTCTAAACGCACTCTAATGTCGTGACTTTGAACGTACCAAAGTAGCGCAATTAAACCGTACCAAAACAATATGTAACGGACATCTTCCGTTATATTAAACTTTCTACCCGTAGTTAATTCAAAAAATATCGAACCAATTAACCTATAACTAGAAAAAACAAATAAAGCTACAACATTCAAACTAGGTTTTTTTAAGCGTATTTTGCCAAAATTAAGTAATTCGTAACCAACAATTCCCAAGCATATAAATGCAGCCATAAATCTGTAGACTCCCAAAGCCCACCAAGCTGCAATTAAACAGAGATTTGCACAAACAACCTTTTCAGCAAGAGTAAGATTGTTCCATCTAATCCAAATACCCAAGAATACAGTACTATCCTTCGGTATACTTACAAAATCCGATTTCAACCCCAATCGCTGATTCATGAATTAACAGATTAATTGAAGTACTTACTAAACTTGAGCAATATTTTTTCCATAGATATAACCTTGCGCTCTATTTTCCACACCATTAACTACCAACCCAGAAATTTCCGCTTGATGTCGGGTTAATTGCTCAATACTGTCGTAAAAATAGTTGCGATGGCTGCTTTTAGAACGAACTACAAACAAAACTTTTGATATGATTTTTGCTAGTAGTGCCGCTTCTGGAGTCAAAGCAACTGGAGAGCTATCAACCAAAACGTAATCATACTTTTCCTGAGCTTGCAGCAAATTCAAATATTGCTCAAACTCTCCACGAGCAACAAATTCACAAATTTTATCTTCGGAAATATTAACCGATAATAAATCTAAATTAAAACGAACTTGATTATGCACAAATCGCCAGTTAGATTTTGCTTGTCGCTCATAACCCAAACATTCCGAAAGCTCCCCTCGACGAAAATCTCCGTCAACTAACAAAACTTTAAAACCTAATACCACTAACGCATTCGCTAAACCTATAGTGGTTGTAGTTTTACCTTCTTCAGTGTTAGCACTAGCAATCATCAACCTGCCAGAATTTAACTGCATTAAGCTAACAGCCGAAGCCAACCGCTGAAACTCGATTTCTCCTCCTAATTTCCTATCGTCTTTTACATTGATATGTTTAATGTAGGGAATACTTGCAAGTACCGGAATATTAGCTTGCACAATATCTTTAGCACTAAGTAAGGGGTTGCGATTCGAACTAAACAAGATTATCGCCGCACTACCAAAACCAGAAGCTAGCAACGCTCCCAGCAACATTAATTTTAATTTCGGTCCTGCTGGTTTATTATCTACCGTAGGCTTATCCAACACTTGCACGCTGGGATAAGCACTGAAAGCCCCGAGTTTAGCTTGTTCTATCTGTGCTACTACCCCATTATAAACACCTTCAGCAATATCGTATTGTCGCTGTAATTCCAATAACTTAGCTTGCTTTTGAGGTAAAGAATTCAAACTTGCACTTAATTTATCAATCTGGGGTTGCAATGTTTCGGCTTTTTTCTGCATCCCTATAACCTGACTTTCCGCTAAAATAACTTCTTTGGCTAAACTAGCAGTATTTTCCCCCATAGCCGGATTAACTCCTCCATTAACTCTAGAAGCAGCAATAAACTGGTTGAATTGTTTGCGTAAAACCGAACGCTGATAAAGTAAATTTTCTACTTCCGGATGCTTGCTTGTTAATCTACCTTGAGCTTCTATTAATGTAACTTCCAGCTGACTTAATTTATCCCGAATCAACTGAAATTCCTTGTATTCTTTGAGTCTAACAGAATTTACCGCCGCAGCAGGACTCAAAGCAATACGATTCGATAACATCCTCACCCTTGCCGCCGCAGATTCAGCTTCAGTTATAGCTTGAGCTTTTTGAGTATTCAAACTATTGATAGCTGAAACAATCTGTAGCGTCTGCTCCTCGGAACTAACTAAATTTGTTTTCTGCTTGAATTCACTTAAAGCTAATTGTGCTTTAAATAACTTATCAGCAGCAAGCTTTACTTCCCCCTGCATAAACTGCGATCGCTGTTGTGCTTCATCGACTCGTAATTGTTGCAAGCGATGGCTAAAAGCAGCAATTAAAGCAGAAGCTCTGGTTTTAGCTAATTCTGGACTCGAACCCTGAACTTCCAGAGATATAACCGTAGACTCCTTTTCCGGAGTTACTTCAAACAGCTTCTTAAATTGACTTAACCGAGAATATTCACCCTTCTCAGGGTCATTTTGCCATACTTCCTCAACAACATGGTCGCTCGTAGCAATAGATGACAAAATATTTAAAGGATTAAGCTGCTGAGAAAAAACAATACCCTCATCCCGAACATTACCCAATTTACCTAAATCTGCATCGCTATGATTGGTAACATTCGGCAATATTAACTGTGCTTTACCCTCCCAAACCCGAGGAGTGAATTTGATATTAATAGCAGTAATCCCAATTAACAAAATATTCCAAGCCAAGAGCAACTTCCAATGTCGTATTGCAATTGTGGCAATTCTACTCATATCAACCCCCTATCCTAATTTCAAAATCAACTTAAATTACAACCTGAACTTCACCCCCACCCCTCTCCTGGCGGAAGGAGAGGGGTGTGCATGTACCTTACTCAACTGAAAACCACGATATTTGATTTTGTCTCCTTTTTTCTTGGTGTTCTGTGTGAAGGAATTTTTGAATCAAACTTTTGCTGCACCCTCCAGTTATCTCAAAGTTCAAAGAAACCCGGTTTCTTGTCGTCAAAGCACAATTATCTGGTTATAAAATCATAAAGAAACCGGGTTTCTGACACATAACTCATAACTCCTAACTCCAGTTATCTCGGATATATCTGCATTAAATGTTCGGCTAACCTTGGCTCATCAAATATCTGCCCTTTAAAACTAGGTGGAGGACATTTAACAGCTTGTTCCAAATTATCCAAACTAATACAGTGAGTTATCCCTAACTTTTCTACTCCCCGAGCAAACCATAATTGATGATCGTCGATATGCTCCTTGTAACGAGATAGACGCGGAACCAATATAAAACAAGCTCCCTGGGCAGCCAAACCCCGCGTTAAACCTTGACCCGCATGGGATATAATCAATCGAGACTCCCCAATTCTTTTCATCAAAAAGCTAGTCTCAACAATTGGTGTAGTGGTGACGAAAGAGTATTTTGCCAGAATCGATACATCAGTAGTACCATGCTGCACAAAAACATTCTCTGAAATCACACCCACACTCAAAAGTCTCTCCAACCAATCGATAGCTCTATTAAAAGCAAAAGGAATTGTCCCTAAAGTTACAGTAATCATTGATAAAGCCTTTGCTAGTAGTCCAAATCATTATTTTTCACGAGTAATATCCCTTCCGTTTACATCGGAATCATAAAAAGTATGTGTAAAAAAAACTCTGCGTTCCTCTGCGTTTAACTCCGCGTTCCTCTGCGTTCAAAAATATATAATTCCGATGTAGACGAATTTAATACAAGGATGTAATTACCCGACTACTAAGCATACCCCCTAAAAACCGCTTTAGGATATTTCCGACATAAATTAGGCCACTGTACGTAAAATTCATCGCTTAATTTATAAACTAGTTTTCCAGATAAACTCAATTCCTCCGAGCGGGAAATACTTTCCACATAGACAAACCGCTTACCAAATAATTTCGCTGCAAAAGCAAAACCAACGGCAATACTAGCCCCTGTCGAAATAACTATATCCGGCTGCTCTAAATAAACAGTTTTAAGCACCCGAGGAATATTACCTAAAAACGCCCAAATATCTCTGGGAGGCTGATAAGGCAACCAATAGACTCTCTCTTTCCTCTCTAATAATTTTGTATCTTTCTTCCAGTCTGTCACCCATACACGTTCGTGATTCGACCAAAAAGACTCTAGCCTCCTCATAGTCGAAAAATGACCACCGGAAGTACACACTAATAGCAACTTCATTTACTTTCACCCTTCTGATAATGGAGAATAACGCCTTCGCCATAACGACTTGGCAATCCCAAGCTTGAATAAATACTTAAGTAAATTTATCTGGATAAGTTATAGCACCTACAAAGGCGATATAGTAAAATCACCCGGCAACAGCTGAAAAACTAGGGATAATTCTAAGCATCATTAGCTGGAACTAAATTTTATTTATACAAAATAAAAACCTACCTTTATAAGTAATACTCCTGAAATAAAACCATCGCGTTCGCATCAACTGCTCCAATCCATATTCAAATAATTGTTGTCCATAATACAATTAAGCATTAATAACATAATTTAAAAGCAAATTTGCACTCAATAGTTACCTAATTAACATTTAATTAAGATTTCTTCACCAAATCTTCAAATTTGTGACTTGTATTGATGCATTCATAGATTTTCCAGATTTGCTGTTCTATATTATACAAACATTTGTAGTTTAGCCAACAAAAAAATTAACTGTATAAACTTAGACTTTTATCTACATTGAGTAGATATCATATAATGATTAATACTTAAATAAAAATAAATATTGCAGCGAGCTAAGGATAGTAGATTTGTGCGTCTAAGGGTACGGTTATCTACAGTGGATTTCCCTCCAAAGGTTGCTGTCTAAGAATAGAGAGAAACGATAAATTGAATATGTAGGCAGTGAAGAAAGTAAAAAAAAACGAAAGCTAAAAGAAAAAGAGCCAATTACCTGCTAACAGATAATAAAAGACCTCTTACAAAATACCGGAAAACATCTTTTAAGCATTTTAAGAATATTGTCATCAATAGTAAATAATATTGTTTTTCCACAGACTGTATCATGCGTAAAAAACTACAAAGTGCCATCAAGCCGCTTTTAAAACCTTTCTTAGTTGTGTTCCTAGTGTTTACATTGGTATTTAGCCAAGCACCGGGAGCCTTAGCCGCTCGTAGTGGGGGTAGAATTGGAGGCGGTTCTTTCAGGATGCCTTCAAGTCGTCCATACTCATCTCCTCGTACTTATGCACCTTCTAGAGGAGGATATGCACCCTATCCTGGAGGAGGATTTGGTTTTCCTTTCTTATTCCCCTTTTGGGGTATAGGTGGAGGCTTCGGGGGTTTATTTGGAATCTTGATTTTCTTTGCTTTAGCGAACTTTTTAGTAAATACCTTCCGTAGAGTTGCTAGCGATGGAGGTGAAGAATTCAGCGGTTATAGCAGCAACCCAACAATTTCTGTAACTCGCTTGCAGGTAGGCTTATTAGCTCAAGCCCGCGAGCTACAAACCGAGTTAAATCACCTTGCCGAAACTGCCGATACCCAATCTTCACAAGGTAGAGCGCAGGTTTTACAAGAAGCCAGCTTAGCTTTGATGCGCCATCCAGAATATTGGGTTTATGCAGGTGGTAATACAAACCAAGCACGTTTGAATTCCGCAGAAGCTGAATTTAACCGTTTATCTTTAGCAGAGCGGAGTAAATTTAGTGAAGAAACATTAACTAATGTTAACAGCCAACTGAAAGCTGCTATATCCAACAACGATTTACAATCCACCCGAGAACTAGATAATCCCACCGATTTAATTAACCAAGGTCCCGGAGAATATATAGTAGTGACATTACTTGCGGCTACCCTAGGTAAAACCGAAATTCCCAATATCAACAATTCCGACGACTTACGTCAAGCATTGAGCCAATTTGGCGGTATACCCAGCGATAAACTGGTTGCATTCGAGATACTGTGGACACCCCAAGCCGACGGTGACACCTTAACCAGCGATGATTTATTAGCCGAATATTCTGATTTGAAATTGGTTTAACAGTTAACAGTTAACAGTTAACAGTGAGCAGTGAGCAGTGAGCAGTTAACTGTTAGGAGTAGTGAATGATGGATTTTTTATCCTTTCCTCCTCCTGCCTTTGTGCAAATAAATCGATTGCGAACCAGTTCTTTTAGTGACTGGTTTTTTTGTAGAGAAAGGATTGAGAATCTTTTCGCGTATTTCTTCTATCATATTGAAACACTGCTAACTGCTCACTATTAACTGCTCACTGCTAACTGCTCACTGTTAACTGCTCACTGTTAACTGCTCACTGCTAACTGCTCACTGTTAACTGCTCACTGACAACCCTCAACCCACACATCCTCAACCCTCCTTCAGTTTCATTCCAGCTACGGCTAGCACTACGACAACTTTCCGGCGTGAAACTCCAGGAGCCGCCGCGAATTACTCGACGGTGTAAGTCTCCGCCATAGTGCCAAACTGTTCCGTCGTTGGGTGCGCCATGATAATTTTTGTGCCAAGGGTCGGCACACCATTCCCATACTTGCCCATGCATGTCGTATAACCCAAAGTCGTTAGCTACCCCAAAAGTACCGACGGGTTTTGGTTGTTTGTAGTATTTTCTGATTGCTTCGATTGGGTGATATTTATCGATGTTGCAGTTGATCAATTCTCGATTAATACTTTTACCAAAATTAAAAGGAGTGCTAGTACCAGCACGACAAGCATATTCCCATTCAGCTTCGCTGGGTAAACGATATTCTCTTCCGGTTTTTTCTCGAAGTCTGGCACAAAATTCCTGGGCTTCATACCAAGATACATTGTCAACAGGTAAAATAGCACCTTTAAATTTTGATGGATTGGGATTTATGGAACGATTAATTTGTGGAAGAGATGCGACGGCTTTCCACTGAGCTTGAGTAATTGGGTATTTACTCATAAAAAATGATGGGAGAGTCACAATATGCTGGGGGCGCTCTACTCTGTCTCCTTCATTGATAGAAGAACCCATAATAAAGCTACCACTGGGAATTTGCACCATTTCTAAAGACAATTCGCCGCTGAGATTCTGTGTAAAAAATGCCGCTTGAGTGCGCCAGCGTTTAATTAAATTGCCCGTTTCATCTATTCTTACTACATCAAAATAAAAGTTTTGTAATTGAGGTGATATTGGTTGGGGAGTTATGGGAATTTCAGGTTTGTTATTGGATGATGGGGGAGAATTAGATTTTTTGGGCTGTAAATTTTCTTGACTAACTGCATCCGGCTGTGAATTCTCCTCTTCCAGGAAAGCTAAATCTTTGAGTACTTCTGCTGCTGACTGATATCTATCTTTAACTAAATGTTGTAGCAACTTATCTAAAACTATTCCTAACTGTTCGCTAATTACAATACCTTTCTCTTGTAAAATATTTCGCCACAACCACTTACCATTAATAGCATCATAAATACAATCCTTAAATTGTCCGCGATCGTCCTGTGAAGGTAAACACTTAGTTAAAAGTCGCACGCAAGTGACTCCCAAAGCATATAAATCGCTTGCGGGAAAAACAAATCCAGCCATCTGTTCGACTGGTGCGTAACCAATAGTGTAAAGTACTGTAGCTTGTCTTTCTAAACTACTTTGGGTAACTTGTTTGGCTCCACCGAAATCAATTAATACTAGTTTTCCGTCACTTTTGCGACGAATAATATTTTCTGGTTTGATATCCCGATGAATTACTTTATTGGAATGAATAAAATCCAAAACTGGTAATAAATCTGTCAATATTGCTCTAATTCCTTCCTCGTCAAAAGTAATTTCGTAAAACTCATCTAGAAGAGTGTTTCCTTCAATCAGTTCCTGTACTAAATACAAACTGGAACCTTGTTCAAAAAAAGCTAACAATCTGGGAATTTGCCAGTGATTTTCCCCCAACTCATACAAACGAAAAGCTTCTTCTCGGAATAATTTAGCCGCTTTAGCTCGTGACGAACTTCCTTGTACTTGAGGGAAAAACTGCTTGATAACGCAGGGTGCATCTAATCTATCAACATCAACAGCAGCGTAAGTTTTACTAAAACCACCTTCTCCCAACAAATTTAATACCCGATAACGGTTTCTCAAAAATTTACCAAAATTGCTTCCTCCGCAACTGATACAATGTTTACTTCCTTCTACATTGAAGGGATTGGAACAATTAGGAACCTGGCAAATTAACACGATAAATAGAGTAGGGGGTAATTGGTAATGGGTAATAGGATTTTTATTAATATTTTCAAGTGCAGGCTAGCTCAAGTAAAAGTTATAGAGCAGCCCTATAACTTGAGTGGATGTAAAAAATGAAATCAAAAATTAAATATAGGTCTTATATTTACTAATTATTTGCTTGTAGAAGTAGGAACCGATTAACTATACCTTCACGAACTATTAAAGAGAAAGATTCTACAAGATTAAAAGATTTACGCTCTTATATTTACCCAATCTATCATTTTTATAGAGCGATATTTGTATCAAATTTAGCCAGGATTAATAGTTATTTTTTTATACGTTTAATCACCGATAAAGGCGCTGATTTTATTAACCTTTTCTCTAGACAAATTGGAAATGCTAATAGTAGTCCTTTTCATTTGTTTTAATGGGTTGTAGAGACGTAGCATTGCTACGTCTCCCGACGTTACCGAGAAAACGAACCACTCAGAATTTATGCAGTAATAGTCTTGGGTTTCACTCCATTTAATCCAACCAACAAATACTGGTTCGTTTTCCTTCAAACCTAGGGAGACGTTATATATCAATCTCTACAATCCATCAGAATAAATTAAATAGACAACTACTGTTAACTGTTAACTGTTAACTGTTAAGTCCAATTCCCAACTAATATAAATGGTGCCCAGAAAAAGGGATGTTTGAATTGTTTGTCTTTGAGGAATATTATTTGAGTTTGTCGCAAAGCTTCGGCTTTACTAATTCCTGGTTGATTAAGTTGTTTGTAAAATTCAACCATAAATTTGGAAGTGGATTTGTCTTTAACAGCCCACAATGTAGCTAAAGTACTGCGTGCGCCGGAACGTACTGCGACTCCTGCTAATCCTAATATGGCTCGTTTGTCGCCTTTTGCAGTTTGACAAGCGCTGAGTACCATTAATTCTACTGGCGCGGAATCGGATACATCTCGGATGCGAAGGAATTCGCTAAGTTGTTTGACGTTTATTTTTCCATCCCAGGTAAGTATAAAAGTATCTTTAGAGTTGCTGCTAAATTGTCCGTGGGTGGCTAAATGTAAAACTGAAAATGGTGTTGATTTGATGCTTTTAGCGAGGTTATTATCGGTAAAGTTTTCGTTTACAAGTAGGGTTGATTTTACTTGGGAAGATATTTTTTTGACTTCAGATTGAACACCGGGTAAAGCTTTGAATCCTTGACGGGCTTCGCTCAAACCTGCTGCAATTACATTGAGATTATCAGCTTTTAGTTTTCGTGCTTGCATTAGCTGCAATCCCGGTGATAAAGCGAGGCTATATTTTTCTACTAAGTATTGTTTACCATCGTATAAAGCAGCCATTGGGATGTTTCTCATGGAACCATCTAATACGAATGCCAAAGTTTTAATGTTGTTTGCTGCTAAGTCTGTTTCAATTGGTTTAATTAACCAGTTGTATGCTTTTTGATATGTTTTTAATCTTTGCTGTTGAGAGAAAGCAGGATTTAATGAAAATCGTAACTGTCTGATTGTGGCTTCTATTTGTGCTTCTGGTAAATTAGTTGGGTAGTTGGTTAGGGGTTTACCGGGAATTGATGCGATTACTTCCAAACGGTTATTTAAAATAATTGGATAAATGATTGCTGCTGTTTTGTCAATTTGCTCAATTTGTTCTGGTTTTGCATCGAGACAAGCTTCCCGGAAGAAGTCATCTAGCTCAGCTAGCTGTAATGCTTCGAGGGTATTGCGGGCAAGTTTGAGATTTTTTTGGGAAATTCCTGATTGTTTTTCTTTATTAAGAGAAGACGTTGGTTGTAATAATAAGTCTACGAATTCGCGGTAAACTGGTTCTACACTTTCTTGGAAGTCGAACTGTACATCTCGATTAATGGCTACTAAGTCGCTACGTAGAGTTTTGAGAACTTTGATAGAAGAATCATAGGCGGAAATTGCTTCTTGATTTCTTCCTTGTGCTTTAAGAATTCTTCCTACTTGCCAAGCTGCTTGATAAGTAATATCGGAAGCGTTGGCATTTTGGGCTATTTCCAAAGCTTTTCGTGAAAGGTTTAAGGCTTCATTTAATTGGTTTGTTTGTTCGTATAAGTATCCTAATTCAGTTAAAGCGTATGCTTGAGCCCGTAAGTCTTGGAGGGTTTGGGCTTGTTTAATAGCAAGGGCTAAAATCTTGGCTGAATCTTGATTCAGGGAAGCTGTAGCAACGGGAGACTCGATTAATTTAGAAAGACTTTTAGCAAAGTTAACTAGGGCATAAATCGAACTGCGACTGGGGGGAAGTTTATATAACTGAGATTGAATTGATGGTAATAAATTAACAGCTTGCTGCCATTGAGACTGTTGGATATGTAAACTAAGTTGATTGAGTCGGGCTTCAACTTGTATTAAAGGATGTTTCGGGTTAGCTGCTGCTTGTTGATAGTATTTAAAAGCTGCTTCAGTTTGCTTTAAATCCCTGGCTGTATTTGCCAAACTAAATAAAATGTCGCTAGTATCGAGGGAAAGTCTTTGAGATATGGCTAAACTTTCCTTTAAGGCTTCCTGAGACTTACTTAAATCTCCTACCAGTTGCAAAGCTACACCCAAACTTTGTAAACCTTGAGCCTTTAATTGAGAATCTGGTTGAGGAAGCAAACTTTGATTTACTGACTGTAACAACTTTTGCGATCGCCGGTAAAATCCCATTGCTTGTAATGCTTGAGCTTGGTTAATTTGAGTACCGATTACCCCAGCATCATCATCAAGCTTAGTGTAAATGCCTTCGGCTTGTTTCCAGGCTTCTAGGGCGGCGCTTGGTTGCCCCATCTGAATTTTTATACTTCCTTTGTTATTAAGAGCGACTGCTAAAGCTTCAGTATTGCCTTTTTGATTTTGCAGCAGTGTCAAACTTTTATCGATAGCTGTTTGGGCTTTTTCTAATTCTCCTAAATTTTGCCAAGCCAGGGAAAGGAGGCTCAAACTCCAACCTTGATTAATTTTATCTTCCTGACGTTCAAAACCAGCAGCAGCATCACGCCAAGTTTCAACTGCTTCAGAAAACCTTGCTGCTTCAAATAGAATTTTGCCTCTTTCAAATAGCCTTTGAGGATTGCTAGTTTCTTTTTTTGCAGTTAAAGAATTTTGATAAACGCTAATTTTTATATTATCTTGCGCCGATACGGGAGAAAATATTGTAATTATTAATGCTGTACTAATTCCTAATACCAAACATAAAATAACTGATTTTAAAAGCTTTTTTCTTATATTCATTGCTTTATATTTAGATGCATTCGTGACTATCGGTAAGGCTGAGATAATGACAAACGTAACCGTTGAACACCATTCTCAAGAAGCCCAAAGAAACCCGGTTTCTGGTGGTGAAAGCATCATTATTTCGTTGTAATTAAAAGAAACCGGGTTTTTGATATTGCTGCAAGATATGAGTAAACTTTAAATAATAACTCGCGCCACTAGCATAACCCCACCCTACCGATATTTCATCACATCAAATCACTTAAACCATTGAAAAGAATCTAGATAAATATTGAATCAGTAATTTTTCTAGTTTTTGCAAATATTTTATTTAATGTTTACGTACTTATACTTCCCCACAACGCCAGCATTTGTTGTAAATTCTCAAAAATTTTCGTTACTTGCACGACAAATTCAACTTCACCGCGAGTATTTATTGCAAATCCGGTAACTTTTACAATTGTTCGTTGCTTTGTAATTTTATGGTTTGAATATGATTATCGGGTTACTTGCTACGTGCTGATAATGACAATTTTGCTTTGGCTAAATCCTGAAAATAATAAAATAGCCTTAAAAAAAGTAGATGCAGATAAGTAATTATGATTATTTTCGCAATCAGTCCGATTTTGATTTAAATTAATGATTGAAAAAATTTGCAATGAGATTATTTTTTTTCAACTGATAACTGAAATGACTTATTCAACCGGAAGTTTAATAGTAAATTCTGTACCTTCTCCAAGAGAGGAATTGCAACTTAATTTACCGTGATGTTTTTCTTCTATTATTTGCCTGCTTATAGATAATCCCAATCCGGTTCCTTTACCTACGCTTTTTGTAGTAAAAAATTGTTCAAATATACTGTTTAAAATATCTTCCGGTATTCCAGGACCATTGTCCTTAAAATGAATTGTAACTATATCATTATTTAAATCGAATTCGGTTTTAATTAAAATCTGGTGGGGATTTTTCGTTTTTTCTTCATAAGAAAATTGACTGCTGTATTCGTCCAAAGCATCTATAGAATTAGAAATAATATTCATAAATACTTGATTTACTTGACCGGAATAGCAATAAACCAAAGGTAATTCAGCATAATCTTTAACTACTTGAATTTCTGGTCTTTTATTGCTAGCTTTCAAGCGGTGCTTAAGAATCATTAAAGTGCTGTCAATACCTTCATGAATATCACAAGCTACTTTCGATGAACTATCAGTACGAGAAAAACTCCGCAAACTATTACTGATATTACCAATACGTTCTACTCCTATTTTCATAGAATAAATAATCCGAGGTATATCTTCAATTAAGAGATCTAATTCAATATCTTCGGCGTTTTTTAAGATTTCAGACTGTGGATTAGGGTAGTGATTTTGATAAAGTTGTAAATGCTTAATAATATCAGATGTGTTTTGTTCTAAAAATTCGACATTACCATCAATAAAACTTACAGGATTGTTGATTTCATGAGCAACTCCAGCAACTAATTCGCCTAAAGCGGACATTTTTTCTGTTTGCACTAACTGTAATTGAGATTCTTGCAACTCCGATAGAGCAGTTTGTAATTCTTCCGTGCGCTGCTCTACTCGTATTTCTAAATCATTTTTCTGTTGGGCTAACTGCTCGTTTAAAAAGTGTATTTTTAAATGTACGTTCACCCGCGCCAATACTTCTTCTGTTTGAAAAGGTTTGGTAATATAGTCTACAGCACCTAAAGAAAGACCTTTTACTTTGTCTACCGTATCGGAAAGTGCTGTCATAAAAATTATCGGGATTTCATGAGTTGCAGGATTTAGTTTGAGTTGGTTGCAAGCTTCAAAGCCATCGATTCCTGGCATCATCACATCTAATAGTATCAAATCTGGTTTGGCATATTCAGCTTGCTCGATAGCGCTTTCTCCATCAGTCGCCACTAGTATTTCCCATCCAGAATCAGCGATGGCTCCAGATAGCACTTTAAGATTGGTTGGGTTATCATCGACAATTAAAATTATTGGCTGTTCTAAATAATTCATAATTATGTTTTTTCAATTTGAAAAGATTTTATATATTGTCTAATTTGTTTAAATTGAAAATTATCGGCAAGTTGTCGAACTTTAGCAACGAAAGGTTTAAAATTATTATCCGAGGTTTCTAAATCATCTAATAAACTCAAGATAGCATTAACATTTCCTCGCATAGCTAAATCGAATAATTTATCCATTTCTGCCGCACTCGGAAGAATTATCTCTTTGTTTAAAGGTGCTTCATTTAAAGAATCTGGCTGCTTATATTCAGTTTTGACATAAGTCCACTCCAATTGTAAATACTTGTGCAAAATTGTTAATAGCTTATCAATCTGTACCGGTTTTGCTAAAAATTCATTGGCACCAGCAGCTAAACTTTGATTTACATCAGTTTCAAAAACGCTAGCGGAACAAACCACAATCGGTAAGTTGTTCATTCCTGGATAACCTCTAAGAATTTGCATCATTTCTAAGCCATCCATTTCCGGCATAGATATGTCAGTTAAAATCAAATCTGGTTTGATATTTTCGACTTGTTGCAAAGCCTCCTTCCCGTTACTAGCTTCAAAGCAGCTAAAACCAATTTTTTGTAAATAATTGATAATAACAGAGCGATTTTCCCATTGGTCATCCACAATTAAAATATTGTGTTTATCGCCTTTAAAACCGGTAATTTTTGTATTTACTAAATTGGTATTTTCTTGAATATTCTCCTTACCCAAATTTAAATCGGCATCAAACCAAAATTTACTACCCGTACCCAAATTACTTTCTACCTGAATTCCACTACCCATTAACTCAGTAATTTTGCGACTAATTGCCAATCCCAATCCCGTACCTTCTGTTTGTTTCTGTTTATCTCCTACTTGTTCAAAAGGTAAAAATATTTTCTTTACTTGCTCTGGTGTCATTCCCACACCGCTATCGATAATTTCAAAGCGAATTTTACAAGTATCTATATCTTCTATATCTAATTTCTTCTCTATTACCTGAATAGAAAAAGTTACTCCACCAGATTCAGTAAACTTAATTGCATTTCCTAATAAATTAATCAAAACTTGCCGCAATCGCTTTTCATCAGATCGAACAGTTATAGGAAGTTCTGCATCTGCTTGATAATCAAACTCAATACCTTTTTCCTCGGCACGAATACGGCATATTTGGGCAACTCCAATTAAAAACGTCGAAAAATTGAAATCAGTATTATGTAATTCTAGTTTGCGAGCCTCTATCTTTGATAAATCTAAAATATCGTTAATTAAAGTCAATAAATGGGAACCACACTGATAGATAATTCCTACACCATCGAGTTCGGATTTACCAATATTCTCCGAGCGTCGCAATATCTGTGCGTAACCCAAAATACCATTTAAAGGTGTTCGCAATTCATGACTCATATTTGCTAAAAAATCACTTTTAGCTTGGGAAGCAACGTCGGCAGCTTCTTTGGCAGCAACTAATTCTTTTGTTCTTTCTTCTACCTTTACTTCTAAAGTACGAGAATATTCCTGTAACTTTTCGTTAGCCTGCTTTAACAGCCACTGCTTATAAAAATTACCAGCTATAATTGCCGAACTAATCAAAGCAATAAAAGGGGAAACAAAAGGAATCCACCAGCCGATAATAAAACTTCCATAGCTGCTAATCATCAAAATACCAGCACAAATCAATATGCCCCCTACCCGCAATCCCCGAAATCTTCGCTTTTGCTGAGTATTAACCTGTAGCAATTGCCAACTAACGCAACTACCAACAAAAGACCAAACAAAAACCCACAGCCATTCCCCTTGAGAAGATATGATATTTATCATCGGTCGTTCATCTAATGCTGCACTCAAAATTTGGCTGATTATGTGAGCGTGAATTTCTACACCAGCCATACGAACATGATTCTTTCTCAGATGAAGAGCATAGCCCACATTATGAAAATCATTGGCACTTTTGGCTGTCGTACCTATCAATACGATGCGCGATCGCACTTGTTCTTCAGATATACGCCCCGATAAAACATCTCGCAAAGTTACTGTATCAAAACTTTGAGCTAAAGTACGATAGTTAAGTAAAATTTGGTATCCATTTACATCGACACCACGGTAAGCAAATTCATCCCCAGTAAGCTTATAAGTCACTGAATTACCGAATTTTATGGATTTACCTTCTGCATCGCTCGCTAATTCAATACTTTTGTTTTCTAAGTATAAAATACTTAAATAAGCGGCTAAACTGGCAAAAGTATTACCATTTTCATCTCCGGCAAATAGTAAAGCTCGTCGAATTTTACCATCTCTATCTAACAATAAATCTGCAAGAGCTACTCGATCGAGTTCAGATAAAGTAGGGGATGGTGCAACCTTTTCCCCTAACATTTTCTTGATTCCAACTAAGTTCGATGTGGTCTGCATCACCTTCACTAGTTCCTGATGACCGGGTTCCACTGGTAAATCTCGGTAGATATCCATACCAATACCTGCTGGCTGATACTGATTGAGTCTTTTTAAAGCATTAGCTAAATCAATATCTGGAATTGGCCACTGACCTATCTTGGTGATGTCCTTTTCGTCAATAGTGACAATTAAAATCCGCTTTTCTGAGTCTTCTGACGGACGCATAGCAAAAAAACGCTCTAGAGCAGTCCATTCTATAAGCTGAAACCATCCTGCGGTACTAGCCGCAATTACAGCCAAAGCCACAGTAGGAGTTGTTATTGCCGATATACGCCATTGCCATAAAAAGGCTTTAAACTTTGACCACATCGCAATTTATATCAATTGACTATTGATTCTTGAGCAATTTCATCTAAACCCACATAATTCAACAGTTGCTGCCAAGAATTCACCACATATTGATTCGACGGCTGGGATTTTCTTAATTCTGCCAGAGTTGAAACCGCATCGTACCATATACCTTTTTCTGCGAGTTCCGATGCTAATTCTACAGAAACTTCTTGGTTGAGCATATTTCCTTTTGATTCAACCCGCTCAATCCAACCGCTAATTAATTGATCGTCTGGTTCTAAATATTCACCACAAATCACAGCCAAAGAATACTGATATTTTTTACCAGTAGCCAATGCAGGAGCGTCAGCAGGAAGTTTAATTTCCATTATCCCAGCTTCTTCAGGTAAATCTAAAGTTGCTTGATAGTGATGGTTAAAGTTTTCATCCTGAACGCTAAAAAATGCTTTTCGGGCAGTAGTAGCAGGAATATAAACCATTATTGATGGACGCTCCTTGGCAGTTAAACCTATATTCGATTTAGGTAAAAGTTTGACAATTGATGTATTTTTGCTACTAGCTTTACCAATAGCACAGCTACCTCTATCGCGGGAAGAACCAGCAGTGGAAGGACCTGTAGGTGCTGATTTTACTGGTGGTGTAAATTTAATACGAGCTTGGGCTGGACTTATCCATATGGGAATTAAAGAGATGGTAAGAAAACAACCGATTGCCACAAGTATTAATTTAAAAAGTGATTTATTTTTTTGAGTCATAATAAAAATGCTTGGTCTGTAAAAGGGGAGTAAAAAACGTTTTTTATATCTCATATTCCGCTCTCGTTAAGTAAGTAGATGGGAAAATTTATAACTATGTCCTCAGCGAGAGTGACTACGTGAAACGGAGCATGAGCGCGTTCAGCGTAGGTGCGGCTCAGAAGTCTTTCATCATAAGCACTTCGAGAGTTTTACATTCGGTTACA
Source organism: Cyanobacteria bacterium J06633_8 (assembly GCA_039820645.1). Classification (GTDB taxonomy): domain Bacteria; phylum Cyanobacteriota; class Cyanobacteriia; order Cyanobacteriales; family Nostocaceae; genus Rivularia. The sequence continues at coordinate 30,223 of JBCBPQ010000063.1, forward strand.
TAGTTTGGTTTATTCTAGTCTACCTACTTAAGAGATAATGAGATTATTGTCAGTGTATTGGTGTTATTGCTTAATCGCCATCGGTGCGTTTGCTGAAAATACTTATTATATGCAAACTCTATCTTTTGAATGAAACATCAGTATAACAGTACAATTACGGTTATTTCTAAGCATAAATTGTAAAGAAATTAAAGAATATTGTTTTAATTAATTTTCTATATATTTTTAGTATTCTTAAACTTATATTTAATCAAAACATTTTCATAACACTTTCAACTAGCACAGGAATGAGCGCAATCGTCACAATACCCCACTGGTGCGTGACAGTAAAAACATTGTTGCTACCTTCAAAATTGGGAATCACTGTACAAGCACCCGACAACAAAATGGGGCAGTCAATAGGGGACTTCCAATTAAAAAAGAATCAATCACTTTGGTGAGCAGGGGGAGAAGAAATCTGATAGTCGTATTAGATGCAGAAATTGAGTAATTTAATTTTTGGATGTCCCTAAAAAGAAGCGAAACTCATACAGGATGGTGCGTTACCCCGGCGATAACACACCGCGAGAGTAAACCTATGAAAATATGGGAAAACCTCTCCCAACACAGTCTGTGTGGGGTCTTAATTAGCCGGTTGGGGCAGGAATTTGGGCAGATGATTCTCAATTAACTCGTTTTTATTCTCAATAACCTGCCCAAATTCCCAGGTTTTCCCATATTTTCAAGCAACAGTTGC
>JBCBPQ010000064.1:0-30740 GCA_039820645.1 Cyanobacteria bacterium J06633_8
AGCCTTAAAAAATGGGCAGGCTTATTATAGAGAGATGCCGCTCTTCAACACGAGTTAACTTGTTTTAAAGCCTGCCCATTTTTTTACGGAGTATTCAAAGCCCATTTTTTTACGGAAATTGTAACCCCTCAATCCCCCGCTAAATTGGGGGACTTTAACCCCCCTTTTTAAGGGGGGAAGGGGGGATCATCCAAGAATTTTGATAAAAACTATACTTTTCCGCCCATCCTCTTAGAGCAATCTAACTACAGACGCATAAAATAGCTGAAATAAGCAATAAAAGAGACGCTGCAATGCAACGTCTCTAAATTTTCTGTTTCTAGTTGAAATTTACAAACCGAAGAATCTTAAGAAATTAAGAATGGTACCTATAGGTCCACCAATGGTGTTGATAGTATCACCAGTTTTAGCTAAACCAGAACGGCTAACCAAGACTACATCATTACTACGAAGAATGGGATTAGTTTGCTCGTTAATTGCTGCTTTCAGGTCAACTTTTACCAAACGTTTGGTAACCGAACCGTCGGGATTCAAACGAATTAAGTCAACTTTACCATCGGTAGCTCTAGCACCGTTAAATCCACCTGCTGCAAGCAAAGCTTGGTTAAGGGAACTGTTAGGTCTAATATTTATTGCTCCGGGTTTTTTAACTTCTCCTACTACGTTGACCTGAATTTGTGAAGGAGACAAAGTTGTTGTTGCAAGCTGCGTTGCTTCTGCTGGATTCAACTCAGTTGCGGTTGGGAATACGATTGTATCTCCATCTTGGACAATAATATCTTGGTCAACATCGCCGCTTGTTAACAATCTCCACAAATTAATATTAATAATTTGTTGGCCACCAGTTCTTGTTGGTCGTCTAATTATGACGTTACGAACATTCGCTTGCGGTGTAATTCCTCCGGCTAATTGTAGCGCTCTGGTTACGGTGGGCTGACCGCTGACGCTTGGGACACCAGTATCTTGAGTTCCACCGGCTTGTGCATCTCCGGAAGTAACCAAATAAGACCCAGGACGTTGAACTTCACCAACTACAGCTACGGTACGGGGTTTAGTAGGGTCGGCAGCAAAGTTTGCTGCTGCGATATTCCGCGCACGTGCGATGTCAAAATATTTACTTGTTGGGACGAAGATGGTATCGCCATCGCGTAAAGTAATATCTTGAGAACGTCTACCTGTTTTTATCAGGTCATCTAAATTAAGATTGACTGTTTGCTGTCTTCCGTTAGCTAGTTTGCGACGTAATTTTACTTGCGTAATGTCAGCACTGAGGGTTACCCCCTGAGCAGTTGTTAAAGCAGCTAAAACCGTTGGATATTGAATACCTGGGTCTTGTCCCGCACCACCCTGCAAGCTCAAAGTATAAGCACCAGGACGGGTTACTTCCCCAGCAATAAACACGTTGATAGGACGAGGAGATAATAGATTTACGGAAATAATCGGTCGTCTGAGAAAGCGAGCATATCTTTGTGCAATGGCATCAGCAGCTTGTTCGGTTGTTAGCCCACCAACGGAGACGCTACCAATTAGAGGTAAGTTAACTGCTCCACCGGGAGGAACTACGTACTCACCAGAATACTCGGGCACTTCAAATACATTTACCTTAATGCGGTCGCCTCCACCCAATGCGTAACTTGACCGAATTCTTTGTTGTGCGACAACTGGATTAACTGGTTCCAAAGCAACGGTAACGGCAGTTAGTAACATTACACCCACTAATGGCTGGGCAAATAATTTTAATAGACCTGTTTTAAGCATATTCACGTTGTAGAATCAAATTTGTAAATCGCCGCTTTAACATTTATTCTTGACTATACTTAAGTATTCAAGTTCCATTACACTTTTATTTTCTAAAATAACCGGAACTTAATCATGAGAAATTGTTGATAAAATTTGAATTTTTAGTAAAGTTAATATAAAGTTTAATTCCTCCTTATACAGAACAAATACTGATAAGTGACAATCAGTACATTGTATTGCTTTGAGATTGATGTGCTAATTACACGTTCTTCAAATATACAAGTTGCTCGGCTATCTGTTCAATAAGATTCAATCATAATATGAAGCCTGTTTTTAGATTTAAATAAAGATAAATCCGAATTTTTACAGCCGCCTCATAAATAAAAAACCATATAATGTTTATTATCAATCCGTTTACATAACAATTCCGTAATTTTCCCCCAGAGTTAAAAACCAATAGAAAAATAAAAATAGAACCCATATATAGTGAAATTGTCAAGTCTATTAAATCGTCAAACTTCTGACTTGATTTTTTGCATAAAAAACTCTTCTAATGAAGGTCGATAAGCATTTAAACTTTGTAAATATCCTCCCATTAAACGAAGGCTCGCGAGAAAATCGTACATTTCTCCTTCCAACTCACCTTGCCAACACCCATCAGATAAAGATTGCAGATTGGGCATCCATTTTTGCAGACTTTCCCAATCGCCGCCTTTACCTTTGACTCGATATGTGTTGGGAGTTCCTAATAATTGGGAAATATTTCCAGAACAAATTAGCTCACCTTTATGAAGAATTGCAATGCGATCGCAAATTAATTCTACTTCGTTAAGAATGTGACTATTGAAAAAAATTGTTTTACCCTCACGCTTCAGGTTTAGAATAATTTCACGCATCTGATTGCGTCCTACTGGATCTAAACCAGACATTGGTTCATCAAGAAATATCAAATCTGGATCGTTGATTAAAGTTTGCGCCATTGCAACGCGCTGTTGCATTCCCTTACTATAGCGACGCATCAGTTTTTTACGAGCATCAAATTTAGACAAACCAACCAATTCCAATAGTTGAGGAATGCGTTGTTTTTGTACCTTTTTAGGAATTTGGAATAATTGGGCGCTCCAAACCAAAAATTCCCAGCCAGTCAGAAAATCGTAAAGATAAGTATTTTCTGGTAAATAACCGATTTTTTCCTTTGCAGTGCGAGAGGCAAGTGGTTTACCTAATAATAAACCTCGTCCGGAAGTTGGACGAATAATCCCTAACAGTAGCTTGAGTAAAGTAGTTTTACCAGCACCATTTTGTCCGAGCAAGCCAAAAGTCTCTCCCGGGTAGACTTTCAAAGAACAGTTTTTAAGAGATACAATTTTTTGGTTCATCCAAAAACCGGTGCGGTAAACTTTTCGCAGTTCTGAAGTGAGAACTACTGGAGAATCTTCAGTTGTATCGGGAGAAAATGCAGCTTCTTCAGGCGACTTCATCAGAACACACAGAACAGTAAACTAATTACAAGATACCCAGTTGTGTGGCAAGAATAACAAATTAATTTGAGAAAAGTTTATTTGGGGGTTAGGAATGTAGAGACGTAGCACTGCGCCCCGTCTGTAGGGTTAGGAGTTAGGAAGTCCGAGCTTTAACTTTAAATTTTATAAAGCTTTGCATAAATAATAATTAGTAAACGTATAGAGAATGTAGACAAGTAATGTAGGAGAGCATTGTTGAAAATAAAAATGCTCCATTTTCATGCTGTATCTACAACACATTGCTATGAGCCAGGGATAAATGGTTCTTGCGTACTTAACGTGCTAAATTAATATTATAATGCCAAGAAAGTAAAGCTCTAATTTTAAAATTACGAAAGTTCCTAAACCCAAATCCATTTCGTTTTATTAGCTTCAATTTATTATTAATTCCTTCGACTACGCCGTTAGTAGTTTTTCTTTCAAAATATCCGGCTATTTCTCCAAACCATCGCTTAATTGTTTTTACCGACGTACTCCTAAAAAAATGGGCAGGCTTTATAAAAAGCCCTCGTTTTCAATCGCAGGGACTCGCCCGTTCTGGGTCGGAGACCCAGAACGGGAAGCCTGCCCATTTTTTTATAGAGGAATTGTGACACTTTTCTGATAATAAGGTTCCGCCTTTTCTAACCAATCGAGTAGGTTTAATATTCCTGTTCCTGAATCTTCACTCGTATCAAATAAATCTTTAAATTCTTCTTTTAATGAATGCATTATTGCTATTAAAGGAGATGCTTCTCTAATTGTATCTAATTTTTCTTTTTGTTTATCTGTTAGATTCTCTTCTGCTTTTAAAATTGTAAATTTATTACCCTTTAAACTATCAAAAACTTTTTCTCTATCCTTAATATTTAACTCTAATGCTGTTTTCTTTTCTGCTATTCTAGCTTGGTTTAATTCTTCATGTATTATTTTGGTAACATGGAACCTATCAACGGTAATAGCAGCATTTGGGCAAATCTTATTAATTAAACTTTTATAACTTCCAGTCATATCCATACTAACTTCTTCTATTCTTTCTAAAACTTCTTCTCCCCACTTTCTCAAAACATTTTCTATTTCAATTTGTTTTCTTTCTTTTACCAATCCTATTAATTTTCCTGAATCTATATCTACAAGTACAACAATATATTTCCCTTGACCTTTTACTAAACTTATTTCATCGATTCCTAACCTTCTCAAACCATTCAGGTTTATTGGTAACACATTCTTAGCTACATCTTCAAGCATTGAATTAACTTCTTCATCGGTTAATCCATTATTCTCCGCCACATTACTTACATTACTACTAATAAGCTGTTTTTTTATTAAATTAAATGTTAGCCAAATTACATTTTTTATAGAATAAAATCAGGTGTAAGATACTAGTTTTTATTTCCTATAAATAATTTAATATGCATAATTACAACTTTCTTTTTTGTGACTGTCGTGTAAATCCTCATAAAAAAAAGACCTCATATAATCGGGAGCATCCCAATTTTGAACAAATATTTTACCCGACACCCGCTTAAGGGACTTGCAAGTAATAAATTGTCCCACCGTCGGTGTCGCCTTTCAGGCGACACCGCCACACGTCTAGGTTTTGTCCGGGATGTTTGTAAAACGGTGGGACAATTTATTTTTTGGATCTTCCTAAGGGTGCGGCTACACAAACAAAGCCCACCATTAGGTGGGCTTAGTAATATTGCTCCCTGGCTTCTAGCCTGTGGGCTTTTTGCAAATTTGGGATGCTCCCATATAATCAGAATGAGGCTTTTCTTTTAAAATACAAAATTCTTTAATTTTGTGCTTCCAACCAAGTTTGTAAATCAGTCAAACTTGTAAAATCTAAAAGTGCTTCACTGAGATTTTCAAGAGTAGTTAAAGGTAAACCCGAAATAGAGGAGCGTATTTCCTCAGAAATTTCTCCAAAGCGCTTGGTTAAAAGTCGCATCACCAATCTCAAAGTAGCTTCCTCTTCTCCTTCTTCTTTTGCTTCTCGATAAACTCTTGTTTGTTGTAAAGTAATATCTAACATTTGTTCAACCTCTGCTCTACTCAGTTGCTCAAACTTGTACACCATGATGGTGGTAATTATTTCCATTATGGCGCGACTGGATGTTTGGGGTAATTCTTGACGAGTTCTGGTTAATAAATACTTAGCTTCTTCTGGTGCTTGTCCTTCTGATAAAGTTGTCAATACCATCAACGCTAAACCTAAAGGTAATTGACGAATATCTCCGAATTCATCCAAATAAACGCGATTTACTTGATTGCTATCGAGTAAAGCACGATAAGGATAGCTATCGGTTTGTTCGGTACTACGAGATGGATAAATTACCACCGCTTGCCAGTCGCTAAATCGATTACGGTTGCGGTAAAAATATAAAAATGATTCCCCAAATAACCGCTCGTAAAGTCGCTCATGTTTTTGGAATTGCACCTCACAGAAATACACAATCCCAGCACCATCACTTTCTGGAGGTAAAAATACTCCATCAATTTCAAACTTGGGTTCCTTTACCGCTACAGAATCAAAACTATAGCGCTCCGGATTTTCAGGAGGATTTGGTACCAGTTCAAATAAAAAACTGGGAGATTGTTGGAAAATTTTATAAAAAATTGAGTCTCGACGCATTTCACAAAGGAAGAAGGAAGTTAAATAACTGTATAACGGGAATTACTCCCTTCCCACTCTAAGATTTCCAGCTAATATTTATCTGATACAAAACCCTCACTCCCTCCCTCTCTCACTCCCTCCCTCATTTTTTTTGAGTAAACCCGAACTCCAATACTCCCTTAGAACTAGGAATAGTACTAGCACGTCTGGGATCGATTTCCGTAGCCATTCGCATTGCTCTAGCAAAGGCTTTGAATGTCGCTTCAATAATGTGATGGGAATTAATTCCGTCAAGCTGACGAATATGTAATGTCATTTGACTGTTATTAGCAACCGCAACAAAAAATTCTCTTACTAATTGAGTATCGTAAGTTCCTACTCTTTGAGTGGGTATTTCTAAACCGTAAGTTAAATGAGGTCTTCCTGAAAAGTCTAAAGCTATCTGAACCAAAGCTTCATCAAGAGGAGCGATAAAATGACCGAAGCGGACAATTCCTTTGCGATTACCTAATGCTTTAGCTAAAGCTTGTCCTAATGTAATTCCTACATCTTCATTGGTGTGGTGGTCGTCAATTTCGATATCGCCCGTAGCTCTGACATCTAAGTCAATCAGTCCGTGGGAGGATATTTGATGCAGCATATGGTCTAAAAACGGAATTCCGGTTTGAGCGTTACAGCTACCAGTACCATCTAAATTTAGAGTAACTTGCACGTCCGTTTCCCCGGTAGTACGGCTAACGGTAGCTATACGAGGACTAAAACCACTGTTGTAATTTGAACTATTTTGATTTGAAGAGATTTCGCGATGTTCAATTGAGCGCATGGTAGCCGTACTAATTAAAAAGACTGTGAATATATTATCTCAATGCTTGGGGAATTTTGGATTTCAAATTTTGGATTTTAACTCACATCTCGTAGCAGTTGCAATAACTGCCTTGGAATAAATTCCCCTTTTTTATACACAAAGTCGTCTAAAGAGAACTGGACAATGCTTTTAGTGCGTTTTAACGTACTTTGTATATGAGCCTTGAAATTAATTTCAAGGCGGATTTGAAGACTTTCAAGGGCATTTTCTCAACCTGCGGTAATGGGAAATCTAATACAAAAAATAACCATGCCATTTGTACTTTCCACATCAACAGTTGCTTGTAACGTTTCTGCAAGTTTCTTAACCAGTGCTAACCCCAAACCCGTACCTCCATACTTCCAAGGATCGTTATTTGGGATGCGATAAAACTGATTGAAAATTAATTCTTGTTGTTCTACAGGAATTTCTACACCTGTATTTATCACGCAAAGGGAAATGTTTGATTTATCTGCTTCAGTTTGAATTGTAATTGTTTCTCCTATCGGAGTGTATTTACAAGCATTGTGCAGCAGTTCTCTGACAATCCTTTCTAACATTATTGGATCTGCCACAATCTGTAATTCTTCTTGTGCTAAATCTAAAACTAATTGCTGTTGTTGCTCTTGAGTGCGTCTTAAATATAACTGTACTAGGTCGGTAATCCACGGATTAAGATTAATTGATTGTAGCTTTACGTTGTTAGATTTTGCATCTACGTAACAAAGAGTCAGTAAATCGTCGATTAGTTGTTTTTGTCGCTTATATGAATCGTGAAAAATTTTGATGACTCGCTTAAAAGTAGGAGACTTATGAGGATTTTTTTCTTTAGCTAACAAAGCTTCCATTGTTTCAGCAGCCAAATGAATACTGCTTAGAGGAGCTTTTAATTCATGAGTTATAGTTTTGAGAAAATCATCTTTAAGCTGATTGAGTCTCGCTAATTCTGCAACTTGCCGATTAGAAGCTTCATATAGTCGAGCTTGACGAATTGCGATCGCGCATTGAGAAGCTACCTGCTGCATCAACTCGATTTCTAAATTTGTAAATACTTCTGTGGGTGGTTTAAGTCCCCAAAGATTACCAATAATACCCCTATCGTCGAAAATCGGGCAAGCCAAACGAGTGACTTGAATCTGTTTAGGGCTGAATTGAGGAATTTTTTCTACTAATTGAACGGGAGTTTTTTCTAATAATTGTTGGTAAAGTTGGGAAAAATCTTTTATATTTCTACTTGTCCCTTGAGATTGGGGTAAAGTAATGCTGTGTTCGTAAGCAATGGTTGCTGTTGTCTGTTGTGAATTGTAAAGCTCAATTTGACAGCTACCGAGTTCTAAAACTTCAGCTAACTCCTGAGTCGCGGTTTCTAGTATTTGGCTTTCATTTAGACTGTCACGCAATTTATCGGTTATACGTCGCTGCAAAGCTTGAAAATCTAACCTTTGTTTTAGCTCTTGATTTTGCAAGGCTAAGGTAGAGCGCATTCTTTGCAAATTAAGATGAGTTTGAATCCGTACTAAAACTTCTTCCTGCTCGCTAGGTTTAGTAATATAATCTACCCCTCCCAACTTGAATCCCTGAACTTTATTGACAGTTTCTGAAAGTGCAGTCAAAAAAATCACAGGAATTTCTTTTGTAGAAGGCTTCTCTTTTAACCTCCGACAAGTTTCAAAACCATCAATTTCTGGCATCAATACATCTAACAAAATTAAATCTGGGGCTTTGGATTGGGCAATTTGTAACGCACTCTCCCCATCTTCAGCTAACAAGACTTTAAAACCTTTTTCTTCCAAAAAAGAAAATAATACCAGTAAGTTATCGGGGGTATCATCTACTATTAAGATTACTTCTGAATTTTTCTCTTGCCCATCTAATTCTGCTATTGCTTGGTTGTCTTGAAACTTAGCCACAAAATTATCGCCCTTCTGGTAAAACTTTTCTTGTTCGCCATCAAGGTTTTGCTCGTCAGAGCTTTCTGCCGATGAACTCCCCATTAACTTGGCTAAACTTTTAGTTGATTTGGACAACAGTAGTTGATTATGACGCATAAGTTTCAGAGCCAAAGTCAGAATTAACTATTTTCTTGTTAAATGTTTGTATTTGTTAAGATTCAATCATAGTATAATACTTTTGCTTTATGGAGATATTGCTATAAACGCCTCAAAGCATATCTAAATCTAAAATAATGTTGAATTATAGTATTTAATTAAAATATTTAATTATTTACGAGTTGTTATATCGCCCCACAGAGCGAACCTATTGCAAAATTCAACCAGCCCTAATGTAATTGACTGCAATGAAAATTCTATCTCTAGATAGATGATGCTTTATGCCTGTAGCTAGATATTGCTCAGTCTCAACGCACATTTTTTTAAATAAATGTATATTCTTTATAATTTCTTAAGATTCTCGATTATGATATTGCTGTTGGTATAGGTTTGCAAAATGGATTTAGATGTAAAAATCATCCGCATGGTGTGGGATTTTGTAGAGACATTAAGTCCCAGCAGTCTTTTGAAGCTTTCAGATATTGAATTAATCCAAAAATTGATTAATGAAATAGAAAAAGCATCTTTTCTAAGTCCAGAAGACAGTCAAAATCTCTCGAAATATATTGGTTCAAGAACACCGTTAATTAGGGATTTGGCTGATACAAAATATGAATAAAAATTTGAGTAAAATTACTTACTGTTATTTTAAGTATTGTTTAAGTAGTTCTTTGAGCTTTTTTAGCTGACAAGTTTCGGCTAAATGTCGTATTTGTTGGATAAAAGGGATTAATTGGGATCGATTTTGTTGCCATCCTTCTATTTGGGATAACAACTCTCGAATATCTCCTTCCATCGTCAATTCCAACAGTTGGTTTAATTCTGATGCTGTGGGGATAACTATCGATTCCGAACCTGTGCTAGCTTTTACTTGGAAAATTTCAGAAGTTTGAGACGACTGGGTAAAGCCATCTTGAGTTGTCCATTCAAGACACAGATGTTGCTGTAAAAGTTTTAATAATTGTTGAAAATTTAAAGGTTTTGGTAGAAAAGAATTTGCTCCTGCTTGATAACATTCGGATTCATCCCTAGGCAAAGTACTGGCAGAAACAATAATAATCGGTAAATCTTGCCAAGCTGATTCTTGTCTCAAAATTCGAGTTACTTCCAAACCATTCATTTGAGGCATTATCAAATCCAAAATAATTAAATTTGGCTGATATTCTTCCGTTTTAGCGATTGCTTGTGTACCCGAACTCGCTTCAATAATTTCAAAACCTAGAGGTGTGAGAAAATCGACTAAAATCTCTCGGTTGTTATCTAAGTCATCTACAATTAAAATCTGACGCTTTGCTCCTTTATAACCAGTAATCTTCAGGTTAGTATTTTCAACTGGTGAAGACTCTATAAATGATTCTGGATTAGGAAAATCGATGTCGAACCAAAATTCACTTCCTTTTCCAAAAGTGCTATTAACATAAATTTTGCTACCCATTTGCTCGACAATACTTTCGCTGATACTCAAACCTAACCCCGTACCTTCTTGGGAAGATTGATGAGAATCCAATTGTTGGAAGGGTAAAAAGATTTCTTCTAGCTTATCTTGGGGAATACCTATTCCTGTATCTGCGACATGAAAACGAATCTTATCGGCGTTATCTGGCTCGATATTATCAAGTTCATGCTTAGTAAAATCTCGAACATAACCGACACTAAAAGTGACTTTTCCTGAAGGGGTAAATTTGACTGCATTACTCAAAAGATTAAGCAAGAGTTGACGCAAACGAGTTTCATCTCCCCGTACTATTAAAGGTAAATCAGAAAGAATCAGATGCTCGAATTCAATTCCTTTTTGCTGGCAACGAATCCGAATCATTGCTTCTAGATTATCTAAAAACGAGGACAAAATAAAATCTGTGAATTCTAAATTGAGTTTTCCAGCTTCAATTTTGGCAACATAGAGAATATCATTAATTAAGGTAAGTAAATGTTGACCAGAACGTTGAATCACCTCAATTTCTCGTTGTTGTTTTGTACTCAAACCTGTTTCTTGTTGAAGAATTTGAGCAAATCCCAAAATTGCATTTAAAGGAGTTCGCAATTCGTGACTGGTATGAGCAATAAAAGCACTTTTAGCTCGATTCGCTGCTTCAGCAGTTTCTTTGGCTAGTTGTAATTGTAATGATTGGTTTTGAATTTGGGTAAATAAATCAACCTGTGCAATGGAAATACCTAACTGAATACCAGTTTGAGTTAGTAGACGAATCTCTCCTTCTTTCCACTCACGGGAATGTTCGTTTTGATAAGCAGCAATTAATCCCCAAAGTTTATTGCTTTGGAAAACAGGAGCAATACAAAAGGCTTTTACTTGTAACTGTTGATAAATTTCGTAATGACAATCGCTAAAATCGGCTTCATCAATATCGCTAATAGTCAAAGTCTGATGGTGTTTGTATCTACCCCCAGCAGTTTCTTGCAAATAGGTATCTTTCCAAGCATATTGTAATTGAGTACCTATAAAGGGAGTCAAATTTTCTACTAATGATTCAGCAACAAACTCGCCACTCCAATCCGAGTTAAATTGATAAACAACAACGCGATCGCATTTTAAAGTTTCTCGAATTTTTTCAGTTGTAGCTCGGAAGATTTCTTCTAAATCTAGAGTTTCGCGGATTTTTTCAACGACATTAAGTAAAGTTCTTTCCCTTGCTGCACCTTCTCTTAATTCCACTTCGGTTTCTTTTTGTTCGCTGATATCAGTCGAAATACTGCAAATGGCATAAACTTCGCCACTATCCTTAATTAGAGGTGCTTTAGTAGAAATATACGTGCGTAGTTTACCGTCAGCAGTATAAGCTTGTTCTTCAAATCTTAAAACTGACTTATTAGCTAATACTTGTCTATCGTTATCGAGGAGTACATTAGCAATTTGTTGGGGGAAAATATCGCCATCGGTTTTTCCTAAGAGATATTTTTCAGTAAAATTGAATGATTCTAAATATTGTCTGTTAACCAGTAAATAACGTCCTTCTATATCTTTCAAATAAATTATGGACGAGGTGGTGGATAAAATTGCTCTCAATCTCGCTTCCGATTTTTGTAAAGCTTGGGTGCGTTCTTCTACTCTTTGTTCTAAATCTTGATTGAGTTGACGCAATTCTAATTGAGAAGCTTTAAGTTCTTGATTGACTAAATAAATTTGTTGCTGAATCGTTTTAACTTCGTCAATATCAATAAAAGAAATTACTACCCCATCTAAATTCCCATCTTCGAGCAGATAAGGATTAACTCGCATTAATAAATGAAAGTCTTCTTCTACTAATTTGACTTCTTTATCTAAACCTCTTTGACTTTCAATTACTGCTTTGAGTAATTCAATTAGATTGTTACAGTTGAGGTTATGGGTAATATGTTTTAAAGGACGATTTATATCTGCTTCAACTAAGTTAATTGCAACAGTAGCTGCGGGGGTAAATTTGCGAATTTTTAAATCTCGGTCTAAAAATACTACTCCGATATCCGTACTCCGCAGTAAATTATCGATATCATTATTTAGTTCGGTTAGCTCGGCGATTTTTGATTGATATTCTGCATTAACAGTATATAATTCTTCATTTACCGAATGTAGTTCTTCGTTGGTGCTTTGTAACTCCTCATTAGAAGCCGTTAATTCTTCATTTGTAGCCTGTTGTTCTTCGTTAGTAGTTTCTAATTCTTCAATGACTGCTTGCAGATTCTCACGAGTTTGCTGTAGTTCATACTCCAATTCCATAATTCTTTGAGAAGCTTCAGCATCAGCCTCAAATTTTTCTCCCGCAGGCTGGTAGGAAACTTCATCTTCCTGAATTACAATTGCAAAAAAATCCGAAGCTAATTTATTGCTTTCATGATAGGTAACTTCCAACTTGAGATTACATTCTAGATTTTCTAATTCTACTTTTATACCCGTGTAAGAAACTGAAGAATGGTCTTGTTTAGCACGATGAAGCGCAGTAATTAAAGGTAGTTGTAGTTCGGGAACAATCATTTTAGTAATATCAGTTGTTGTTCTGCCCAAAGGCACCTTTAAAATGTTAATATCATCATTAAAACTATGAAACAGTTTATGTTCTCTATCTACTAAGAAGCAACTAGCCTTGTATTTAGCTAGAAAAGCGCTAAAAGCTTTCTCCAATATAGGTTCTAGACTATTTTCCGATTTGCTTTTTGATGGTATGTAAGGAAGTATTTGATGAGAAGTTTTGTCGATACTCTTCACGGGAAGATTCAGTCTAACATCTCGCCGTTTTTGATAAATTTTATTTTTTTTATCCAGGTGCTGGAATTCTGGTTCGGTGTAACCTAAAGTTTCTGCTTCTCCTAAAAATAAAAATCCTTTAGATGCCAAAGAAAAATGCAGATTACGTAATACTTTTTGTTGCAAATCAGATTGCAAATAAATCAGCACATTACGACAGGTAATTAAATTCATGCGGGTAAAACCAGCATCTTTAGTTATATCGTGGGGTGCAAATAATAGTTTTTCTCTAAGTTTGCGAATTACCTGTAAGCAATTATCTTTCCGTACAAAATAGCGTTCTAATCGTTCGGGATTAATATTTTTATTAATCGTGAGGGGATAAATACCTTGAGTTGCTTTTTCTAATGCTGCTTTATCAATATCGGTAGCAAAGATTTTAAATCTGATTGGTTTGTCGGATTTAGTAACCGCTTCATCGAATAATATTGCTAAAGAATAAGCTTCCTCTCCCGTAGCACAAGCAGTTACCCAACAGCGTAACTCTTCATGAGCATTAGCTGTCTTGATTAATTGAGGAATTACCTGACTTTCCAACACATCCCAAGCAGTGGGATCGCGAAAAAACTGAGTAACGCTGATGAGCAAATCCTGACGTAAAATTGCTCTTTCTTGGGAAGATATTTTTAACAGACGAATAAAATCATCCAGATTATTGCAACCACTTATTAAATAGCGACGGTGGATGCGTCGGGATAGAGTAGTGGTTTTATAATGAGAAAAATCGGTTTGCTCGTGCTGTGCCAAAATACTGGCAATACGCTCTAAATAATGGGGTTGGAATAGCTCTAATTGATTATTGCGATCGGATAGAGAAGGTAAATCCGGCGATTGTATCAACTGACTAATCGCCTCAGCTAATTCCTGTGGTGATAAAATTCTATCCACTACCCCCGTAGCAATGGCAGTTCTAGGCATTCCATCAAATTCAGCAGTTGTGGGTTCTTGCACCATTGCAAACCCCCCAGCTTCATTAATAGCTCTTAAACCATTGGTTCCATCGCTACCAGTCCCCGATAAAATTACACCAATAGCCCTTTCCACATAGGTTTTAGCCAAAGATTCTAAAAAAATGTCTATGGGAAAATTCAGCCCGTGACGGCTGCGCTCTTCTTGCTCTAATAAATGCAGCTTTTTATTTTCTAAGACTAAATTTTTACCGGGAGGAATCAAATAAATCGAATTCGGTTGCAACACCATTCCTTCGGTTACCCGATATATTGCCATTCGGGTACGCCGCTCCAGCAACTCCTTCATCAAGCTTTTGAAATCTGGTGAAAGGTGTTGAATCACCACAAAAGCAGCCCCGCTATCAGTTGGCATATGCTCGAAGAATTCTTCTAAAGCGCGGAGTCCCCCTGCAGATGCACCAATACCAACCACAAAAAAATGTTGTTCTTGTTCGGAGATAGATGATCTTACACCAGATTCGTTTTCTGACATAAATAAATGATTAAATAATCCAGGTAAGTAGCGGCTATCGCAATATAATATTATGTTTTTTCTTCAATCTAAATATCTGTTGATTTATCTTAGTATTTAGAATTTTTTCAAACCGTGTTCTGGTTCCCAGGTTGAACCTGGGAACTAGAGTTTGAAGGCTCTGCTTAAGCTGCGTACTTTGTTCAATCTGGTTCAATCTGGTTCCCAGTCTCAGGCTGGGAATTAGGGTTTGAAGGCTCTGCCTAAGCTGCGTACTTTGTTGAATCTGGTTCAATCTGGTTCCCAGTCTCAGGCTGGGAATTAGGGTTTGAAGGCTCTGCCTTCAATTATTGAGAATCATGCAAGATGTGAGTTTAAGCCCAAATTTCCAATCTGATGGTTAATAATTCCGCATAGAGCAAATTAAGAAAGAAAATATTAAAAAAATCGAAAATTCTGCATATTACATTCCTGTAATTTCATATCCTGCATCAACGTACAAAACTTGACCTGTAATTCCACTTGCTAAATCGCTACATAGGAAAGCTGCTGCATTTCCCACTTCTAGCTGGGTAACGGTGCGTTTTAAGGGTGCCACTTGCTCTACATGATGAATCATATCTAAAATGCCACCCACCGCGCTTGAAGCTAAAGTACGGATGGGACCAGCCGAAATTGCATTCACGCGGATTTTTTGTTCTCCGAGTTCTGCTGCTAAATAACGCACGCTCGATTCTAATGCTGCTTTAGCAACTCCCATAACATTGTAATTAGGAATTGCTCTGACACCACCCAAGTATGTGAGAGTCACAATGCTGCCTCCTTCGGACATCAAAGGTTTAGCTGCACCGGCTAATAGAGCTAAGGAATAAGCACTAATTTCCAAAGCTAAACTAAAGCCTTCGCGAGAAGTTTCGCTAAAACCTCCGGTTAAGTCATCTTTTTTCGCGAAAGCAAGACAATGAATCAAAATATCTATAGAACCCCATTTGTCCTTGATGGCATCAAAAGTTGATTTTACTTGCTCGTCATCTTGGACATTACATGGCAAAAACAAACTAGGAGAAAGCGGTTCGACTAAATCCTTGACCTTTTTCTCCATTTTTCCTTTCTCGTCAGGTAAATATGTAACACCAATATTTGCTCCTGCTTTATGCAGTTGTTGGGCTATACCCCAAGCAATAGAACGGTTATTCGCAATACCTGTAACCAGCGCGTTTTTTCCTGTCAAATCCAGCATAAAAATGATCTATTTATTCAATGGTTCATGGTTGAGCATACTAGATATTAGACCCATAGCTCTCAATTTTAAATACTATTTGCTCAGTGCTAATAATAAATGTTGTTAAAATTCTGCTAATTTAATCACCATTTTTTTTATGATATTTTAAATATTTCTTCATCGAATTAAATTAGTTCTATGAACTAGCTGAATAGCGCTAAAAATTAGTAGCTATCTTGAGCTAAAATTTATGTATCATCATGAACAAATAGTAAGAAGGTGAGGAGGTTAAGTATAGGAAAGTACAAAAAGGTTCACAATGCAATCTTTTTTTTTCAAGTGTAATATACGGTAATCTGTTTTAATTATTCCGGCATTGGGTAGGGGAAGGGAGATGATTGTGACACAAGATAAAGCCCTAGCAAATGTGTTTCGACAAATGGCAACTGGAGCTTTTCCACCAGTTGTAGAAACATTTGAACGGAACAAAACTATATTTTTTCCGGGCGATCCAGCCGAACGAGTTTATTTTCTTCTCAAAGGTGCCGTGAAGCTCTCCAGGGTGTATGAGGCAGGAGAAGAAATAACGGTGGCATTGCTGCGAGAAAACAGCGTTTTTGGTGTTTTATCCTTACTAACAGGAAACAAATCCGATCGGTTTTATCATGCGGTAGCATTCACGCCAGTAGAATTACTCTCGGCTCCAATTGAACAAGTAGAGCAAGCACTCAAAGAAAACCCAGAATTATCTATGTTGATGCTGCGAGGACTTTCTTCGCGGATATTACAAACTGAGATGATGATTGAAACTCTTGCTCACCGAGATATGGGTTCTAGATTAGTCAGTTTTTTACTGATTCTGTGTCGAGATTTTGGAGTACCTTGCGCTGATGGAATAACTATCGATTTAAAGTTATCTCATCAAGCAATTGCTGAAGCAATTGGTTCTACTCGCGTCACTGTTACAAGATTGCTAGGTGACTTACGAGAAAAAAAGATGATTTCAATACACAAGAAGAAAATTACCGTACACAAACCAGTGACTTTGAGTCGGCAATTTACTTAAAGCATCTCCAAGGGATTAAAGTTCAAATTCTGTTAATTGTCTGATAATAGGAGGTCACAAAAACGTTTGTTGAATAACATTGTTGAAAAATACATCTGAAATTATCAGAACAACAACGACGATAACTCAATTATCCGGTTAACATTACAGATGCTTTTAAATTGGTAGCAGATGAATGATAATTAAGGCTGCTACCAATTTATTTAGAATCAAAGAGGTAATTTTTTCTGCTTATTACATAGAGCAAAGTGTAAAATAGCGATTAAATCTAAGCTTTTGGCAATTGAAGTCACAATTCCTCTGTAAAAAAAATGGGCTTTTAAAGCCTGCCCATTTTTTTAGTATTACGTCGGTAAGGCACACTTGAGAATAAAGTATATTTAGCTCTTGCCTTATTTGCTTTTTCTCACACACAATAACTGAAAATAGTAAACAGTATGTGTAAGGATGAATTCGGCACGATTATATGACTACCGCGTTTATCCTCATAACCGCAATTCTAATTTTGGGAGGCGTAATTGCCACCGTCGGCGATCGCATTGGCACGCGGGTGGGCAAAAAAAGGCTCTCACTTTTCAACCTGCGTCCTAAAAAGACTGCCGTTGTGGTAACTATTTTAACGGGAATCGGTATTTCTGCTTCAACTTTAGCGAGTTTGTTTTTAGTTGATGAAGGATTGCGTAAAGGTGTGTTTGAGCTTGAGGATATTCAAAAAGATTTGAGAAGGAAGCGAGAGCAGCTTGAAGGTACTGCAACTAATCTTGAAATTACTAAAAGAGAGTTGGCAGAAGCTAGAAACCAACAGGCGCAAGCCCAGAAAAGATTAGAAGCAATTAACCGCTCCCTGCAAGCTGCAAACACCAAACAACGTCAAACCCAAGCCCAACTCAATCAAACTATTAAGCAGCAAGCTCGCACTCAAGCTTTGTTGCAAGATACTCAAACTAAGCTCAATCAAGTTGCAACTCGCTACAAAAAAGCTATTGACGAATTGCAAAGCATAATCGATCAAAGAGACAATAAAATTAAGGAAGTTAAGCAGCTTAAGGCAGAAAGCTTACAACTCAAACAAGATCGAAAACGATTAATTGCAGATGCCAAAAAAGCTCTATCTCAAGCAGAAACTGCAATTAACAAACGCGATCGTGAATTAGCTAAACGCCAAGAAGCGATTGAAAAGCGGGATGAAAAAATTGTTCGGCTTGATAAACAAATTCAAGAGCGCAACTCGGAGATTACAGCCCGCGAGAAAATGATTGCTCAACGGCAGAAAGTAATCAACGAAAAGCAGGCGCGACTTTCTGAGTTGGAAAAACAGCAATCTTCCCTAGAGCGACAACTAGCAAAATTAGGACAATCCAATCGGGATTTGCGTTTGGGTAAGTTAGCTTTAGTAAGGGGACAAGTGATTGCTGAAGCAGTTGTTAGTGTAGAAAAACCCGCCGCTGCCAAACAAGCGGTAATTAAGTTATTGCAGGAAGCAAACCGTTCTGCTCTTAATAAATTAAGCGAACCTGGAAGTAAGTTATCACAAGATGGAAAATCATCAATTCTTTTTGCGACTGCAAAACAAATTGAGCAATTAAGCAAGCAGATTGATGATGGTAGAGAATATGTGGTACGAATTTTTTCCGCAGGAAATTATGTCCGGGGAGAAAAACGTATCGAATTTTTTGCTGACGCAGCACCCAATCAAGTAGTTTTTCAAAGAGGTGAGGTACTAGCCACTACCACAGCAGATCCTCAAAACATGACACCAAATCAACTCAAACAGCGACTGGAGTTATTAATTTCTGCTTCTCAATTTCGTGCCCGTAATGCTGGTATTTTAGAAAGTATTCAAATAGAGCGTACTTTTATTAAATTTGCATCTTTATTAAGACAGTACAATCAATCATTAGATATCAAAGCTGTTGCGGCAAATGATACTTACAGAGCCGGACCTTTAAAAGTTAAACTGGTAGCAATATTAAACGGAAAAATAATTTTTAGTACTTAGAAATAATCGATTTTAAAATAATATTACGTTCGCTCCAACATCTATCATATTTGTGAGCATAGATAATTAGTAATTGGTAATTGGTAATTGGTCATAACTTAAGCCGTCATGGTATTACAAAGCATAAATAGTCTTCACAAGCTATTGCCGGATTCCCTGATTGCTAAAATTCCATTGCTTTTTTAATATTAGCTTTAAGTAACATAGCAAAACTTGTATAAGTAAAATTAGCAGCATTTTATATGACTTCCCGTAACTTTTCACCTTCCGATTCGGTGATTTTGGGTTTCGATCCTGGAAAAGATAAATGTGGTGTGGCTGTAATGGGGCTTGATAGACAACTTCAGTATCACGAAGTTGTTTCCTCTCCTGAGGCAATAGACATTATTGGGGATTTGTATAAAAAATACCCAATTTCTTTGTTAGTAATGGGCAACCAAACTACATCAAAGCGCTGGAAGCAGCAAATACAAGAAAAATTACCCGCGACGGTAAATATTATTTTAGTAGATGAGCGTTATTCAAGTTTAGAAGCGCGCGATCGCTACTGGATAATGTACCCACCAAAAGGATTGACTAGGCTATTGCCCAAAGGAATGCGGACTCCACCACGTCCAATTGATGATATTGTTGCAATTTTGCTTATCGAAAGATATCTCAACCGTTTGACTCAGTAGCTTAGTATGGGGAGATATAGTACAAATTAAAAAAAAGAATGAGGAGAAAGGATTTAAATAAAAATTCCTAACTCCTTATTGTTAAATTACTACTCCTAAATCTAAAATCTAAAATCTAAAATCTAAAATCTAAAATCCTATAACCCCCAACTTCTTACTTATAAGTTTTAATTGTTAACTATTTGCTATAAACTAATTTAAATTTCGGCTCGGATAGTAAAAGCATAATCGCCTCCGGGTTCTAGTTGATAGTCTTTTTGCTCTAGAAAACGGCTAAGAGGCTCTTTGATTAAGGCTCTACCTTGAGAAGGTGTTATTAACAAATCTCCTTGACGAAAATGCCATTGAAATTGCCATTGAAATTCACCCGCTCTTACTTCTCCTTTGAGTAAACCGTCTTCCCACGATTGTCGAGTAATCCGCACGTGGGCTGTAGTTTTCGGTAGTCGTTTAGAACTCACGATTTATGCAATACCGCAGTGTTGATTATTTGTACTGTTACCTATGATGTACGCAAATCCTTCCTTAGGCACTTACAGATAATAAAATGTCCCCTTCGGATTCAGCAACAGCGAGTGGAGAGAAGTTGGGGGGAAGATGTTCTTCCCCCAAACTTCGGGGGAAAACCCCGCGCTCTATGCGCTGCTTCACCACCGTCGGTGTCGCCTTTGGGGCGAACCCCAGTATATCTGGGTTTTAACCGGAATATTTGTAAAACGGTGGGACATTTTATTTCTTGGATCTCCCTTAAAAAAATAGGACAGGTTGCAAGTCTACTTTTACTGGCTGAATTAGTCTGCATCGCTCTCAAGGATTCGGAGTGACGGACTAAAGTTATCGTCGGTTCGGAACTACAGGCTCCGATTATTCGGAAGCAGCATTACCTTTATCGGATAACGCTAACGCAGTTCCTCTCAGACGAAGATACCCGTAAGAAAAGATTTTATTAGTGTTGCGTAAATCCTATACTTAACATAACTTAAATTTAAATTAGGTCAAATTGGTATACCAAAATTTCGATTTTTGTCTTATAAATCGTCTATTTTGCTAGCAGAGCGATTTTTACCTGAAACTGGTAATTGGTAATTGGTAATTAATTGGTAATAAAAAATTATGATAGCTCTGGGTTATATAGTAAGCAATTAACCGGACTTAAGTAGGTTGGCGTTGAAAATAGTAATTGGGATAAGGCAATAGGCAATAGGCTGTCTTGCAATAGGAATAAGGGTTTGAGGGTAATTTACATTCTGTAATGTAGCTTGGTTTATTTGTGCCGACTTACTTAGTATGAGGAAGATTTTTTATAATTAATTCTTTAAATTGAACCACCAAGCAATAAATACATTAGAGAGAGTATGGAAAGAGTAACTATTTAACTCAAAAACTTCTCAATGTCCCTGGTGGCTAATCTCAGTTAATATTCATTTTTAAAACAGAAGTGCGGATTTTAGATTTGTGAATTCATAATCCGGGACACTTGTTACAACGCAGGCAAGCTGCTTGCGAGTAAGGGTGTCCTTTAAATCTAAAATCCTAGTAATTTAGTTATGATGTATACACCATGTTGTTTGCTCGCGCCGCAGCGGCTTCATCTGGGTGAATGTTTAGACGGGTAAGGTTGACTCTACCTTTATTGTCAATTTCCCGAACTTTAACGATTACTTCGTCGCCAACTGCAAGTTCATCTTCAACTTTGCCAACTCGGTAGTCAGCTATCTGGGAGATATGAACCATCCCTTCTTTTCCTGGCAAAACCTCCACGAAGGCACCGATGGGTATAATTCGAGTCACTCTACCAGCATAAACGTCGCCTTCATTGAGTTTTTTCGTCATTGATTGGATAATCAAGCAGGCTTTCTTAGCTTTACCTTCATCTAATGCGGCAATTGTTACAGTACCATCATCTTCAATGTCAACTGTAGCACCGGTCTCTTCAGTAATTCCTTTGATGGTCTTACCTCCGGGACCAATTACCAAACCAATCATCTCTGGGTCAATCTTGATTGTTAATAAACGTGGAGCATAAGGTGACATCTCCTCACGCGGTTTTTCGATGCAAGCAAGCATCTTTTCTAAAATGTGCAATCTAGCACTTTTGGCTTGATGAACGGCTTGGGCTACAATCTCCAAGGATAAGCCAGTGATTTTCATATCCATTTGCAGTGCTGTGATGCCTGTATCGGTACCAGCAACTTTGAAGTCCATGTCGCCAAGGAAGTCTTCAATACCTTGGATATCAGTTAAAACACGTACTTCGTCTTCTTCTCTAATTAAACCCATTGCCGCACCGCTAACGGGTTTTGTAATTGGTACCCCTGCATCCATTAAACCTAATGTGGAAGCGCATACCGAACCCATTGATGTAGAGCCGTTAGATGAAAGTACTTCTGATACTACTCTAAGTACGTAGGGAAAATCATTTCGTGGTGGCAATACAGGTAATATGGCTCGCTCTGCTAAAGCACCATGACCAATTTCTCTTCGTCCCGGTGCGCGTAAAGGCTTAGTTTCTCCAACGGAAAATGGTGGAAAATTATAATGGTGGAGATAATGTTTTTGCTGGTCTGATTGCAGGTCATCGTTCAAGTTTTGAGCGTCTCCGGGAGTTCCCAAGGTACAAATAGAAAGTACTTGGGTGAGTCCTCGATTGAACAAACCACTACCGTGAACTCGTTTGGGTAAAAGCCCTACTTGACAAGATACCGGACGAACTTCATCCAGTTTGCGACCATCAACGCGAACCTCGTCTTCAATAATTTGACGGCGCATCAGCTTTTTAGTAATACTTTTGAAAGTGTTACCAAGAGCTTTACCGTTCTCCATTGCTGCAACTCGAATTGGATCTTCTTCCGATAGCTCCTCAATCGCTGCCGAAATTTCGTCTTTTATGACATCCAAAGCATCATCGCGTTCGGCTTTAGTAAAATCAAACTGCGATAAAACTGCTTTGATTTTATCGGTAGCGCGATCGCTAATAAAGTTTTCCAGAGTGGTATCTACTTCCGGTGGTTCTTCCGAAATAATTTCAAGACCTAATTCTGCAAGTAAATCGAGCTGTGCTTGAATTAAATCTTGTACGGCTTCGTAACCAAATTCAATAGCTTCGATAATATCTTGTTCTGGTAGTTGATTTGCTCCGGCTTCTACCATGATTACACCGTCTGGCGAACCAGCAACAACCAGATCCAAGTCTCCGGCAGTGACTTCTGCATGAGTGGGGTTGATAATAAAATCGTCTCCCACTAAGCCAACTCTTACCGCAGCCATCGGTCCGTTGAAGGGAATCTTCGCCATCAAAGTAGCGATACTTGCCCCGGTCACTGCTAGCACATCCGGCGGTACTTGTTCATCTACCGAAAGAGTTGTTGCGATAATTTGTAAATCGTCTCGCAACCATGAAGGGAACAGAGGGCGCATGGGACGATCGATTAAACGACTGGTAAGAATCGCTTTTTCGGGAGGTCGTCCTTCCCTTCTTAAAATACCCCCTGGAATCCTACCTGCTGCATATAATCTCTCTTCGTAATCTACCGTCAAAGGTAAAAAATCAATTCCTTCTCTTGCTTGCGATCGCGTCGCCGTTACCAATACTGCGGTATCCCCAGATTGTATCATTACAGACCCGCCAGCCTGGGGAGCTAACACGCCTACTTTTAGCCGAATATCCCGTCCGTCAAAGGATATTGACTTTTCAAATTCTTCCATTCAGTTCTTTTTCCTTCTATGCACTATTCGCTCTCAGTGGCAATCCTAACATTTATGCTTTCTAGCTTGCCGCTTTGTTGTTTGTAAGTCAGTTACCAGTTAACAGGCACCTGCGACTATTGTTTAATTTCTTTGAGTTTTATTCATAATTCTTAACTCTAGGCAACAGTCAACAGTCAACAGTGAGCAGTTAGAATTTTCATTTATAACTCCCTACTAAGTAAGTTGGCACAAATAAACCAAGCTACATTACAGAATGTAAATTACCCTCAAACCCTTATTCCTATTGCAAGACAGCAAGACAGCAAGACAGCCTTATCCCAATTACTATTTTCAATGCCAACCTACTTAACTCCCAACTTCTAACTCCTAACTGTAGAGACGTAGCACTCCTAACTCCTAACTCCTAACTCCTAATTGACGATACATAACCAAAGCATCTATATATGTACTATTTTCTAACTCTACTGCTGCGGGAATTCGTCCAATAGTTTGAAATCCTAAAGATTGCCACAGCCGAATTGAAGGTATATTAGTTTCAAACACCAAATTAAACATTACTGCTTGATAATCAAGAGCCTGGGCTATTCCAAGCATAGTTTCACCCATAAATCGCCCAATTCCCTGACCCTGCATTTGTGGTTGTACAATAAAACCAGCGTTGCAAATATGGCTGCACTTCCCAGGAAAGTTTGGTTTGAGATAAAAAGCAGCGATTGTATTTCTGGTGAGGGAGATTGATTGCTTGTATTTACTGCTTTGACTACGAAGGAATCTCCCGCAAGCCAATAAGTCTTAAATTCTAATTCTGTTAAAGGTTGTTGTTGTGGATATGATTTTCCTTCTAAAATTATGCGATTAAGCAATTTTATGACATCCTCTGTTTCGTGAGAATGCATATAATCTAATTCTACTTTTATCCCACTTTTTAAATTTGTATAAGCTGGTAACTGCATTTTTGTTAATCTTGATTAAGTTATATTTTACAATTATTGATTTAGTTGAAAAATCAGACAACATAAATTTTTTAGCAAGTTTTACACTGGATGCGGGGGGATATAAAGCAATACGGTTCAGTTAAGAACTTGTCTGTTCAGACAAGGAGCGGGAGCAGTAGGTGCAGGGGGAGAGAATAATGCTTATCTCAACTGTATTGGGATATAAAGTTTATTCAGTTTACAAATAACTAAATATATTTATTATATGTATAAAAATATCTCAACAAAGACTTCAAATGCATAATTATTCAGTAACATCTATAGTAAGATATCCACTTTAATTACATATAGGAATCTGTTTTGATTTTTGTTCGCGCAGCGTGGCGAAGCCATAATTATTTGTGTGGGTAGGCAAAAGGCACTCATGCTAGATGCAAAAGGATTATAGGAGATTAAGCGGTACTGATTTTTTCAATTTTCAAGTAGGATTCCTATATTATCAATTTATTATTGTTAAATTATTATTGTTAAATTATATTTAATCAGCTTTCATCGATTCTAATATAAGCTCTAAACAATATTTGATTCAAAATAAAGTAGTCGAAATTTAAAGTTCTACAAAAAAATAAGATTGTAATTGAAATATGGCAATTTTACACGGTAGTTGGTTACTACAAGGTCAAAGCAGTTGTCTTTTTATATGGGGAGAAACTTGGCGTTCTATAAGTAGCGATTCGACTGAAGATGAATTAGTAAAAGTACAGCCCCACCCTTTCGGTATAACACCGTTAGAATTATTGGAATTATTGCAAAAACGCAATCTTAAAATTCCGCAAGAGTGGGAAAAATTACTAGCTGAAAATTCCACAACTAAATCTAGAAAAAAAACCAAAGCTACTAAAGAAGATATAAATTTACCTTCTTCATCCTTTGTTATCGCTTTACCTAGCCATATTCCCCAAGAAAATAAAAAGAAGAAAAAGAAAAAGGATATTGACTCCATACATCCCCTACATTCGGGAGTTGTTAACGAAAGTGCAAGGGAGCAATATTTATATTCTTGGCAAGTTGAAGGTTTTTGCTTGAACTCTACAGAAGCAGTAAAACTTTTAACTTCCTTACCGATGAGCGTTACTAATGATGAACAAGCTTTTATTGGCGGAGATTTACGTTTTTGGTCGCAAATTGCCCGGTGGGGTTTAGATTTAGTTGCAAGATGCAAGTTTCTGCCTGGAGTTGAGAACTTACCGGATAATTCTAAAATTGCTAGTTGGCAAGCGCTTTTAGATAGTGCTGTTGACGGCAGTCGTTTGGATAAGTATTCGCGATTAATGCCTTTATCTTGTCGCCTTTATCAAGAACAAATTCAAGGTGATATTCAAGATTATTACCAATCAATTAATTTACCTCCTCAATCCGAGCAACTACTACTAGATTTCTTAAATAAAACTGTGGATGCTCAAGTGCGAGAAATGGTAAATTCTCTAGATGCAGCAGAAACTAGATTGCTGTCATCTTTACCATCTATAGTAAAACAGTGGTTGCATTCTTTAACAAGCAAGAAAAATTCACTTGGTACAAACCTCCCTGAAGTTGAAAGGCTAGAAGGCACTCTAAAATCTTGGACTTTACCTTTACAAAATCAACTTGGAACCAGAAGTCTTTTTCGTACTTGTTTTGTATTGCTTACTCCCGAAGCCGGGAATACAGAATGGTTGTTGAAATATTATCTGCAAGCAATTGACGATGAAAAGTTTTTGGTAGATGCACAAACAATTTGGAATCATCCCTTTGAACAATTTGTTTATCAAAATCGCACAATTAACAAACCCCAAGAAACTTTTTTAAGGGGATTGGGTTTAGCTTCGCGGCTTTATCCGATTATTGCACCAAGTTTGGATACGGCTTTACCTCAATCTTGTCGTCTTCAACCGATGCAGGCTTATGATTTTATCAAGTCAGTAACTTGGAGATTTGAAGATAGCGGTTTGGGTGTAGTTTTACCCGATTCTTTAGCAAATCGTGATGGTTGGGCTAATCGTTTAGGCTTGAAAGTTAGCGCTCAAACCCCCAAGAAAAAAACCGAACGCTTGGGTTTACAAAGCTTGCTGAATTTCAAATGGGAATTAGCAATTGGCGGACAAACTCTTTCCAAGCAACAGTTTGACAAACTTGTGGCTTTAAATAGTCCCTTAGTACAAATCAATGATGAGTGGGTAGAATTGCGTCCCCAAGATATCAAGACAGCACAGACATTTTTTGCCGGTAGAAAAGAAAAAATGTCTTTATCCCTAGAAGATGCTTTACGATTGGGTTCTGGTGATACTCAGACAATCGAAAAATTACCCGTAGTCAGCTTTGAAGCTTCCGGTGCTTTACAAGAATTAATAAACAATCTTACGGATAATCAAGATTTACAACTATTACCTACTCCCGAAAGTTTTCACGGGAAATTGCGCTCCTATCAAAAACGAGGAATGTCTTGGCTAGCATTTTTAGAACGTTGGGGTTTGGGTGCTTGTTTGGCAGATGACATGGGTTTGGGGAAATGCGTTGCACCCGATACTCAAATTTACATCAATGGCAGTTTAAACACCGCTGAAGAAATCTGGGAAAGCTATGCAGGGGAAACACAATTTGACGGTGAAGGATTTTGGGCTGAATCCACCCAGCAGTTGGTAGTTAATTCCCTAAATGAGTCAACTGGTGAAATTATCCAAGCTCCAATTCGACGACTTTACCGCCAAAAAGTTGAAGAAAAGTTAAGAAAAATCAAATTACAAAATGGTAGCAGCATTACCATTACCCATCGTCATAAGTTACTGACAAATAAAGGTTGGACAAATCACCTTGAAATTGGAGAATCAGTTGCTACACCTACCTTAAAACCCTCAGCGAACCTCCGCGAAAACCTTGGCGTACCTTTGCGTTTAAAAAATACAACTCCTCTTCCTCAAACAGCCAATATTGCTTTACAAGAAAAACCAAAAATAAACCAAGAAATCTCCTACATCAAAATAGAAAGCATTGAAGAAATAAATTATCAAGGATGGGTTTACGATTTTGAAATTGAACAACACCATAATTTCGTTGCTAACAATATTATTTGTCACAACACAGTTCAATTCATTGCTTTCCTACTTCACCTCCAAGAAGAATCAGCCTTAGAAAAACCGACATTATTGGTTTGTCCGACTTCCGTATTAGGAAACTGGGAACGAGAAGTGAAAAAATTTGCTCCTAAACTTAAAGTTTTACAGTACCACGGTGACAAACGTCCCAAAGGCAAGGCTTTTCAAACTGCCGTCAAAGATAAAAATATTGTAATTAC
This sequence comes from Cyanobacteria bacterium J06633_8, assembly GCA_039820645.1. GTDB lineage: Bacteria > Cyanobacteriota > Cyanobacteriia > Cyanobacteriales > Nostocaceae > Rivularia. Next base: position 27,349 of record JBCBPQ010000064.1, read on the forward strand.
AAGTTACTCCTTAGTTCATCGCGATTTAAGTTTATTGCAGGACATTTCTTGGCAGATAATCGCGTTAGATGAAGCCCAAAATATAAAAAATTCTTCATCTAAACAATCGCAAGCAATACGACGGTTAGAACCAGAATTTCGTATTGCTTTGACTGGTACCCCGGTAGAAAATAGACTGCAAGAATTGTGGTCGATAATGGACTTTTTAAATCCCGGATATTTAGGAAACAAACAGTTTTTTCAAAGACGGTTTGCCATGCCGATTGAAAAATACGGCGATACTTCTTCATTATCGCAACTGCGTTCCTTAGTCCAACCATTTATTTTACGACGCTTGAAAACAGACAGAGATATTATTCAAGACTTACCAGAAAAACAGGAAATGACCGTTTTTTGCGGTTTAACTCCCGAACAAGCAAAGCTTTATCAACAAGTAGTAGAAGATTCCCTCGCCGAAATTGATGATGCAGAAGGATTGCAGCGTCGGGGAATGATTTTAAGTTTACTTGTAAAATTAAAACAGATTTGCAATCACCCAGCACAGTATTTGAAAAAAAAGAAATTAGAGCAATACGATTCAGCAAAACTTCAGCGTTTAGACGAAATGTTAGAAGAAGTCATATTAAACGGCGATCGCGCTTTAATTTTCACTCAGTTTGCAGAGTGGGGAAAATTACTCAAACCCCATCTAGAAGAGAAATTGAGCCGAGAGACTTTGTTTTTATATGGTAGTACAACCAAAAAGCAACGTGAGGAAATGATAGACCGTTTTCAACACGATCCACAAGCCCCACCTGTAATGATTCTTTCCTTGAAAGCTGGCGGTGTCGGATTAAATTTAACGAAAGCAAATCATGTATTCCACTTTGATAGATGGTGGAATCCCGCAGTAGAAAATCAAGCTACTGATAGGGTATTTCGTATCGGTCAAACAAAAAATGTTCAGGTACATAAATTTGTTTGTACCGGAACTTTAGAAGAAAAAATTCACGACATGATTGAAAGCAAAAAGCAACTAGCAGAACAAGTTGTAGGAGCAGGAGAAGAATGGTTAACCGAAATGGATACCGACCAACTTCGTAACTTATTAATACTAGATCGTGATGCAATTATTGAAAAAGAAAGTTAGTTGTTAGGCGTTAGTTGTTAGTGGTTAGTTGTTAGTGGTTATTTGTTAGTGGTTGGTGATAACATTTTCAATCAGTGTCATCCGTGTCATCCATTTAATCCGTGATAATTGTTAGTTTTTCATTATTAATTGATAATACCATGCAAGCAAATTACGATTTACAAGCATCAAGAGAATGGTGGTCGCAACGATGGTTAGAACTATTAGATTCTTATCGTTTTAAAAAGCGTTTAGAACGTGCCAGAAATTATGCACGGCAAGGAAATATTCTCAGTATTCAATTTGAAAATGCTAAAGTCTTAGCTAAAGTACAAGGTAGCGAACCAGAACCTTATAGCCTTTCTCTTTCCCTAGATCCCTTCAGCGATGAAGAATGGGGTTTCATTGTTGAAACTATGTCCCAAAAAGCAATATTTGCGGCAAAATTATTAGCGGGAGAAATGCCGCAAAATATAGAAGAAATATTTACAGCAAACGGTTTATCACTATTTCCTTTCACCTTATCTGAAGTACACAGTAAATGTTCCTGTCCCGATAAAGCTAATCCCTGTAAACATATTGGTGCTGTTTACTATCAATTAGCCGACCGTTTTAGTGAAGATCCATTTGTACTTTTTCAGTTACGAGGACGTAGTAAAGAAAAAATTATTAATGATTTGCGAAAATTACGTAGTCTTAATGCAGAAGCTGAAATTTCAACTGCTCGGAAACCAATCAAAGAACAAAATAAATCCTTAGAACTAGATAATTTTTGGCAATACAATCAGCCTTTAGAATCATCTTTAGTTGTTATTGCACCATCAACCGGAGAAACAGTTTTAGATGTATTGGGTTCTATTCCCTTAGCTAAAGAAGATGAAAATATTGCCAATGTTAATTCTACAGATATCGTCATGAAATATCTGAATTCGCTTTATAAAGATGCTAGTCAGAAAGCATTTTTAGCCGCGATGAATCAGTGAACAGTTATCAGTCAACAGTCAACAGTCAACAGTGAGCAGTTATCAGGGGTTAGCTTTTAAATAAAAACTAAGAAATTTTAGCTAATCCAAAAAATTGGATGCGATTAACTGGTTATAGAAGATAATATAGCTAATTTCGGAAAGAGAGGGGAAGCGGTGAAGTTCCCTCATGTATTAGACTCAACTGAAAACTGGATACTGTTGACTGTTGACTGTTAACTGTTAACTGTTGACTGTTCCCTGATATCCTATAACCGCAGGTTCACCTATTTACATAAGAATGGAACTTCAAACAAAAATTATTACTGTAGAGTTGAGTGATGGAACAAATGTAAGAGTTGAAGCTACTCTTATTGGGGATCGTAAACTAACTTTTCAAACGCGACCTTTTAGTGAAGCAGCTAGTGCTATTGAGTCTTTGACAAAGGAAATTGCGGAAACGGTACAAAAGGTCAAGCCAGACAAAGCTTGTGTCAGATTTGGCATAGACATTGGTATTGAATCGGGAAAACTTACACCTTTGCTCGTCAAGGATTCTTCTACCGGTAATATCGAGATTACTTTGGAATGGGTTAATTAATCCAAGCTTATATCATAAGCCTTTAAGCAGAATATTCTCCAAAAAAAAATCGTTAATTAAAATGCCTCCAGATAGTGAATCCGAAGCTGGAGCGCCAAAAAAATCGCTCTTGCTACAAACGAATAATAGGACCCTGGAGGGTACTATTAATACCAGACTAAATTTCCTAGAGTTGTGACGTAAACAGAAATAATTATGTAATATTAATCAACTAGTATATATTACATAAAATCTAATTTTGTACTTTATAATTCTTTTGGTTTAATTTGTTGTAAGTGATAAACGAATGCTACAGATTGGGCTGCCGAATGTGGGTTTAGTAGCTATACAAGATATTCAGAAATAGTAGAGACGATTAATAAAACAGCCACACCCGAATAATTCTTTCATCAAAATTATTACCAGTGCTAAATGCTTTATCGAACTTCAAATGCTGTCCGCGATTACGTCTGACGTGACATTTGGCGTATAATGCCACTAATTAACTTTAGGAGAAATTCAAAAAATGACACGAGCTATCATGGAAACTGATAAGGGAACAATCAATTTAGAATTGTTTGATAATGATGCTCCCAATACGGTGAAAAATTTTGTTGAATTAAGTGAAAAAGGATTTTATGATGGCTTGAATTTTCATCGTGTTATTCCTAATTTTATGATTCAAGGAGGTTGCCCTCAGGGTACCGGTACAGGTGGTCCTGGTTATCAAATTAAATGTGAA
>JBCBPQ010000065.1:0-30605 GCA_039820645.1 Cyanobacteria bacterium J06633_8
CTATCGCTCGTTTAATTGCTCGTTTCTGGGATGTTGATTCTGGAGAAATTTGTCTTGGTGGTATTAATATCAAAAACCTAAAAACAGTAGATTTAATGTCAAAAATTGCTGTTGTTTTTCAAGATGTGGTTTTATTTAATGACAGTATTTATGAAAATATCCGTATGGGTAATCATGATGCAAATCAAGAAGCGGTAATTGCAGCAGCAAAAGCTGCTCGTTGTCATGAATTTATTGAGGCAATGCCTAACGGTTATGAAACAATTGTTGGAGAAAAAGGTGCAAAATTAAGTGGTGGACAAAAACAAAGAATCTCTATTGCTCGGGCTATTTTGAAAGATGCTCCAATAATTATTTTAGATGAAGCGACTGCTTATATAGATCCAGAAAATGAAGCCCAAATTCAACAAAGTATCAACACATTAATCAAAAATAAAACATTACTGATTATTGCTCATCGACTCTCAACAATTACCTCAGCAGACCAAATAATCGTAGTCAATGAAGGTAAAATTGATGGTCAAGGTAAGCACGAAGACTTACTTAATAGGAACTATCTGTACCAAAAAATGTGGAAAGCCCACGAGACTGCACAAAATTGGACTTTCAAATCATAAAATACCGATTATAAATAATTTTCAATTCATTTAATTTTACTGAAAAAACTCATCATGACTAACAATATATTTGATTTAGCCCCCCAGAGAAAATCTTTATTTATTCGGGGAATTGTACTGCAAGTGATTTCTTCTATATTCGCAGCAGCTCCTTATTTTTTCGTTTATATCATCCTTAAAGAATTATTTGAAAAATCAATTGATATTCAACGAGCTTTATTATTAACAGGAGCTACTGCTATATGTCTTATATTGCAAGGAATTTTCCTGTATTTTGCGAACTCTGTTAATTTTGTCAATGGTACCCAAATGATTGGCGATTTGCGTTTACAACTAGGCAATCATATCCGTAAATTACCTATGGGATTTTTCAATTCTAAGCAAGTTGGCGATTTAAACGTACTTATGACAGATGATATGTGCAAAATAGAGGATGTTCCTAGTGTAGTTTATCCCAAAATTGTTAGCGGATTGGCAACACCTGTCTTCATTGCCATGTTTCTTTTCTTGATTGACTGGCGCTTAGCTTTAGCGACTATTGCTGGTTTTCCTATTGCAATTGCAATTTATTTTAGCAATCAGAAGTTACTTAATAAATTAACCAAATTGCAAAAAAAATCTTTAGTAGAAGCCAACTCTCGAATGATTGAATATATTCAAGGGCTTCCTGTTCTTAAAGCATTCAATCAAACCGGAGCTAGATTTGAAAAATTAGAGAAAGCTTTGGATTCTTACAAGCAAGCTAATCTTAATTTAGTAAATCAGCTAGCAACCCCTTCAATTGCTTTTTCTGGTTTCTTGGAATTAGGTTTTGTTGCCATCATTATAGTTGGAACTTACACCATGTTTGGTGGAGAAATAACGACTTCTACCTTCTTACTATTTCTTGTAGTAGGTTTACGATTTTACGAACCTTTATCTGGACTGTTTGAACTTTCTGGTATGACAAGAATGATGGATGTGGCTTTAGAACGAGTAATTGAAATATTCAATCAGCCGCAATTACCTGAACCAAATGAATCATATCAACTAAATTCATTTGATATTGAGTTTAAAAATGTTGATTTTAGCTACGAAAAATTAAATGTATTGCAATCAATTAATTTTCAGGTTCCACAAAACACTGTAACTGCTTTGGTTGGTCCTTCTGGTTCTGGTAAGACTACAATTACAAATGTGATAGCTCGATTCTGGGAAGTTGATAAAGGCGAAATTTTGATTGGCGGTGTAAATATTAAAAATCTAAAAATCGATGAACTTTTATCTAAAATTAGTATTGTATTTCAAGATGTTTACTTATTTAATGACACCATTTTGAATAATATTAAATTTGGTAAACCTGAAGCGACTTTTGAAGAAGTTATTTCGGCAACTCAAGCTGCTCAATGTCATGAGTTTATTACTAATTTACCTGATGGTTATGAAACCGTGATTGGAGAAGGTGGAACAAGTCTTTCCGGAGGTGAAAAGCAGCGTGTATCTATCGCCAGAGCAATTTTAAAAGACGCTCCCATAATCTTACTAGATGAAGCAACAGCTTCAGTAGACCCAGAAAATGAACTTTTAATTCAACAAGCTATCAATTCCTTAGTAGAATCTAGAACTTTAATAATTATTGCTCATCGTCTTTCTACTATAACTTCAGTTGACCAAATTATAGTTATAGATAATGGCAAGGTAGTAGAAAAAGGGAAACATGAGGAATTAATCAGAAATGCTGATGGATTATATAATAGACTGTGGAATTCCCAACAAAAAGCCAGACAATGGAAACTAAATATAGAATAATTTAGGAATCCGGTTTGATTTTTTAAATTATTTGTGTGGGGAGGCAAGAAGCAAGAGGCAAGAGGCAAGAGGAAAATATTGATACTAGGTACTGGAGAGCCAGATTTTTTTACGAGCAAAATATTTTAAATGATTCAATATAATAGAGCGATTAATACTTGCATTATTGTAGTTAGGGTTAGCAGCAAGAGCGCTATTAAAAGCATTTAAGGATTGTTGGTAACGACCTAAATTAAACAAAATATTTCCTTTATGATCCAACGCTAGAGCTTTCCCTTCTAAGCCCCAAAAGGAATCATTTTCTAAAGCACAATCGCAAGCTTTTAGAGCTAAATCGTAAGATTTAATTTGATTTAGTAAACCACACATATTCGCTAAAGCTAAAGAATACTTTGGGTTAAAATGTAAAGCTTGTCCATAAGCTAATAAAGCTTCCTTATATTGTTGGTATTTGTAATATTTATATCCCAAATAATTCCAAGATTCTGGGTCAGATGGAGTCTTTTTAACTAATTCTTGACAGAAAAAAATACCATCTATTCCATCAGAAGAAGTACAACTTTTGCGTAAATCTTGCACTGAAATATCATTTTTTGAATATCTTAATAATTGATTTTCAGAAGAGCTAATTGTTTCAGAGTAAGCTACATTTAACCAGTTTATCCATAAAATGATAAAAACTGAGAATAATTTAAAAATAAACTGCTTTTTCATGCTTTTATTGCAATATTATAGAAGAGTTCTCTAAAACACAAAAATTATGGAAAAAAGCCAGGGGACAGGGTTTGAACGCAAACATTAATCTTTTTCATACGTGGTGATGAAAAATTTTTTCCGAAAGGGAATACCTGAATTAAAAGTCGGTTTTCATCAAATAACTATGTCCTACGGAAACACTACGCTAACATCACCACGAATAAAAGTGATGGAGGCTCCACTCACTATTCACCATAGTCCTAAAACAATCAACTTTATTTAAGCAAGTCGGCATAAAAAAATATTACTATGTGAAGAAAAATAAATTAAACTTCAACCCTTGTATCTATTGCCTATTGTAAGACAGCCTATTGCCTTTTCGAGGGCTAAATTTTCCGTTCCGACCTACTTAATCACTTTCAAATTCAAAATCTATTGGAAATTTTTTCTGATACACACGACCAGCTTTTATCCCCGTATTATTTGCATCAATCAGTAATCCTCGTCCGAATACAATTTGAAGTTCGCTAAAAGCTATTGAGCTATCACGTTCGGAAATTGATGAATCTAAATTACCGCTATCGCCCACACATGATACGAAATAAAAAGAACCTACCTCTTCAGGAGTACTAAACTGGAAAAAAGGACCTTTTTTATCTATAGAAGAGTATAATGAATTAGAGGCCGTATCATTAATATCATTGGCGAAACTCCTATCACAAATAGTCTCTTCTGTATGCTTAACTCCTGAATATGGAGAAATGTATTCAAACTTGAATTCTGAATCTTTTCCTAACTCTTCTAGCTTTAAAGAACTACTTCTCCTATTCGGTTTGTTTAAGGCAAGATTCACAGCATCTTGATCGAAAGTAATTTTACCCGTTAATACTCCTTCATTTCCTGGTTCTCCAGGTGATTTAAAAGAAAATGTCGTTGCATGAACAGGAGCAATGCTAGCACAAATACTAAAGACTATAGCAAAAAGGAAAATTATCAAAGACTTGGCTACAGGTATGAACATTATAAACACACCATCATAATATAGTACTGGTCTGAAATTAGGAATTGCATAAATGTGGCATGAACTAGCGTCTGAAACTATTAATACGAAGTTCAAAATATAACTAAATCATCCCATGATTCCGCAATGCCTGAAATTATTTATCAAGAAGAGTTTCTGAATATATATAGACACCTAAACCCCAAATAATTGCATTGAATATTGGTGACATAATTATCAGGAGACGCGGGTCTGACCATATGTAGTTCATTTTACCTTAATTCCAAAATATCCTCTGAATTAGAAGCTTTTATTATTCGTTAACAACATCTATTAAATGATAATTTTTCTCATTTGTAAATAGTATAATGTTAAGTATTGTATCTTTTTTTTCAAAAGCGATTTTAAACAGGCAGAAATATGAAGATATGAGGCTTTTATGTTTGTCTACGTATAAATACGATAAATGAAATTTTTTCAATATATTTATACTTTTATTTTATTGAAAAAAGACGCTTTAATTTTTAAACAAGAGAGTATATAACTAAATAAAAAAGTATTAAAAGTTACTTTATTAGTCCCGCCTTCTGCCCTCAGTCCTTAACCTGAATCTGGTAACAATCCTATTATTGATGATTTCTAGTAGTCTCTTGCAACTTATTGGAGGATACATATAAAAAGCTAAAATTATCAATAACTTTTTAGTAAATAAGAAATTATTGCAATATAAAATATTTAGTATAAGTAGGCGTAAATCAGGCAACCATTAAAAATGCCTGAAAAGCCTTTATATATCAAACTTCTTACTTCTTACTTCTTACTTCTTACTTCCCGGAAGCGATATGCAGAGTGTGATGCTTCAGACATATTGCCAACGCTTCGCACTTGTATGTTTTTTAATAAAACTACTCTTATCTCACTCTAAGATTACCTATCTATTTCTTGCTCTTTCCTCTGCGCTCTCTGCGCTCTCTGCGGTTTTTTATAGGTAATCATAAAGCCGGGAAGGGAGTAATTTGGTATCTTAATAAAAACCGATAATAACGGCAACTATCTTTATGCTTACTTCTACCAAAGAACTTCTAGAGACAGCCCAAAAACATTCTTATGCCATTGGTGCTTTCAACTTGTATAATCTCGAAGGAGTCAAAGCAGTTGTTAATGCTGCCGAAGCTGAAAATAGTCCCGCCATTATTCAAATACTGCCTGATGTATTAAATTACGGCGGTTCTCCGATGATTGCGCTTTTTTTAGAAGCAGCAAAGGAAGCAAAAGTTCCGATGTCAGTTCACTTAGATCATTGTGGCGATCGCACTATTATCAAAACAGCTTTAGAAGCAGGAGTCACATCAATTTTAGCTGATGGCTCTAAGCATTCCTTTGAGGAAAATCTTGCTTTCACCACCGAAATGACGATTCTAGCCCATGATAATGGTTCTACAGTCGAAGCAGAGATAGGCAGAATTAGCGGTACAGAAGATGGAATGACTGTTGCCGAAAAAGAAGCAAAAATGACCAATCCCTACCAGGCAAAGCAATTCGTAGCAGAATCAGGAGTAGATTTTCTCGCTGTCACTATTGGTAATGTTCATGGTAAATATTACGGTGAACCCCAATTAGATTTCCAGCGTCTGAAGGAGGTTCGTCAGCAACTTGATATTCCTTTGGTGTTACACGGTGCTTCTGGTTTACCTGCTAGAATGATTCGGCAGTCAATTGAATTAGGAGTTTCTAAGTTTAACGTTAATACTGAAGTACGGCAAAAGTATCTCCAGTTTTGGCGAGAGTTCGGAAAAACTGAATCTCAAAGTGACCTCTTAGATTGTCAAAAAGCAGCAACGGAAGCTATGCAAGAGGTAATTGCTGAGAAAATAAGGTTGTTCGGTAGTGCTGGCAAAGCTTGAATTTAGGAAGGAAGAGAGTTTGAGCTTTTGACGAGTGTATAATCAGTAGAAGATTTAAGAAGTTATGTTGAATATTTACAAGACCCTACACGACAACTTGGAGTAAAGTTTCTCCCAGTGAATAAAAAATTCCCATCCTCGTTACTTCCGGCAGATTGGGAAATATCAAGTATCTTAATTAGCATAATATTATTGATAATTATTCATAATTATCATAATTATCAGAAAATTAGAAAATAAGTATAAATAGAAATAATTAAACGGACTTACTCTTATCCCGCTCTATGATTACCGGCTAAAAATTTCTCCTTCACAGCCTCCCTAACTCTCTCTATTCAAGGATTAGGCAATATTTGCCGAAAAAGGAAGTAATAACGAGAGATTCTACTTCGAGTCGCAATAATTGCAAAATTAATAAATCTTAATGCAAAAATTATTGATAATATTTTTCATTTAATTTAAGCTTTTATTAGAAATAATTTAATTTAGTCTCAATTAATCTCGTTAAGAAAATGATTCCTAAGCGTTTGCTGATGGGATAAAGCATTCAGGACTTACGTAAGTGCGTGACATCACAAGACTGATTAATACGTTGAAAATTAGTCGAAGTGTCACAGCACCTTACAAGAAAAATATGCCGGTTGCGGCCATTCCTAGCATTTAAAAATATTAACCTTCTAATAGGAGATTGTGATATGTCAGGTACAACTGGAGAGCGTCCCTTATCCGACATTGTTACCGATCCACAGTTTTGGTTACTCCACGTTGTTAATTTTCCGGCTGTGTTTATATCAGGATGGTTGTTTGTTAGTACAGGGCTTGCCTATGATGCTTTTGGTACACCTCGACCTGACCAGTATTATGGATTAGAGCAAAGAAAAGCTCCCATCGTAGAAAATCGAGTTGATGCAAAGCAACAGCTTGATGAATATTTTCAAGAACAGTTTACGGGTTCAGCACCGCCACTTGATTAGAGCTTCCTCAAAAAGCCTATTCCAGTACAAACCAGGGGGAGCAGGGTTTGAAAAAACTCTCGGGAGCAGGGGAAACGGGGGAGGTAGGGGAAGAAACACTTTCATACAGCATACTTGAGGTTGCTGAACTAGATTAAAACGGGCATCCTTGCTCGTACCACAAGAGTTATAAAAATTATTCTGTACCTGATTTAATTGCAAGCTGCTGTAGATGTTGATGAAATTTTTTTTCATTGAGACTACTTTTCTTGCTAAATCAGGACCGGAGCAATTGTCACAAGATTTGAGTGGTGCCTTACATTCATTACCTTATTATTGGCTTAACAATTAGTCAGTGTACAAGCACCCTACAAGGAAAAGCTGGCCAGGGCCGTCTTATAAATGTAAACGAAGATTTTGAAGGAGATTTAAGACAATGACAGCTAATGTTTCTAACCAATCTAATCAGCCACAAATACAGTATCCCATCTATACCATTCGATGGTTATCAATCCATGCCTTGGGAGTGCCTACAGTGTGGTTTTTGGGAGCAATTAGTGCAATGCAATTTATCGTCCGTAACCCTGAACAGCCGATTAAATTTGAAATTTTTGGGTTCGATTCACCAGTATTATTAGTATTGTTGCCACTGATTTTTTCTGTTATTTGGAATGCGATCAATTTTGGTAAGCCTACTATTCAGGAAATTCAAAAGTTCTTTAGGAGCTAGAGTATTCTTTGTTTTAAAAACAGTTTTCAACTACTCTCAAGTATTTAATCAGTAAGGATAAGCTGTTGTGCATTCAAAATGCACAACAGCAAGTCAAAAATCAAAAGTCAAAAGTCAAAAGTGAAGAAATTTTGAGGCATAACTATCGAATAGATTAATATACAACTTAAATGCGTAGGGGAGCAACGCGATTTTGTGAGCTTTATGAGCAACGCCAAGCAAAGGAAGAATCAGTCAATCAGAGCGAAAAATCCCTGTATTTCTTATATAGTATGCTTTTGGGCATTGCATATTAATAGTTTTCGATTGGATTTACTCCCCCTGCTCCCCTGCTCCCCCTGCTCACCTAAATGCGTATATTTCACTTTTTCGCGTTGCTCCCAATGCGTAGCAGCTTATAAATTGCCACCGGGGATTACTCTTTCTTCCCGGTGGAAAATTACTGGTGTTGAGTGAAGGGAAAGAGGGATATAGGTGTAGGATTGACATATTTCCTAATTTTGATTCCGTTTCTGATTTAACCATCCCGTTAGAATAGCCAAACCAAACATACCTAACAAAGCAAGTCCAAGCATCCATTTTCCTTGAGCAAATATACCTGCACCCAAAGCGACAATCGGAGGAGTGGAAACCACTATCCCCAAAATCAAAGCTGGAATAAATTTATGCCAGGGCATTTGCGTAAGTCCGACGGCATAACAGACAAAATCAAATAATCCGGTCATCAAAAACCCGGCTACTAAAAATATATTATTTTCTAGATGTTTCGAGGCTAGGGAATTAACTTGACCCATAAACCTTTCGCCGACAAATCTTTGTACAATGCCACGACCATAACGTTTGGCAATGTAAAAATTTAAACAACAGGCTGCAAAATCAGCAATGAAAATTATAATGATTGCTTTCCAAAAGCCAAATAAAGTACCTGCTAAGACTGAATAAGCTGTACTGGGAATTGCCGGAATCACAATGCTTACGGTTCGCAGTAACAATAAAGCAAAAGGTGCCCAGATTCCTAATTTGTCCACATTAGCACGAATTGCCTCAATTCCGACTCGATTCACAAAGGCGATCGCCAGCACAAGAGCAATTACTATACAAAATAATCCCAAAATGTCAATCCATTTTCTGCGTTGGGATGAGGATTTTGGTTTGTTTTGCTCAGTTTGAGCGGGTGATAAGTCTTTGGTATCGGGTGGATAGTAAAGTTCATCTTTGAGAATCCAGCCAGTTTCTTGTTGTAGATAAGCATGGGTACTCATCCCCAGTTTTTTGGCTGAAGTTGCAACGGTTTTGTAATCAAGCCCTAATAAGTCACAAAGCTCACGCTGACGGATTCCATTTGGCTCCTGCATGGATTGAGGATAAAATTTGCATCAATGTTATTTACTATAAATATTACCAAAAAGGTTTCATTCTTGAGATAATTTTTATTTACTAACAATATCTTTTATCGCTCTAATTGCTGAGATTATCGCTCCTTGAATCCAGCTTCTATCAAGAGAACAATGTTCTCCAGCAAAAAATAAATTTCCTTCCGGAGAAATAGTGTCTTCATAATAATTAATCACATCTCCAGGCTTTTGAATACAAAATGCTCCTCCAGCCCATTCATATTCATCCCAAAACATTGAAGCACTATCATCCACCATACCTTGTTCCATAATTTCTGGATGGAAGTTAGCGATAGTTTTTTTCACAACTTCTTCTCTTTTTTCATGAGATAAAGTACCTAATCTTCTTGCATCTACACTCCAAGAATAACTACCAAGTAAAACACCAGGTCCTTTGCTAACATTTTCATCAATTACTTCTCTTTCGTATTGTACAAATGAAGTATGTAGTCCCTTGTTTTTACTAATTTTGCGAATACTGACAGGTCTAAAATTATCAGATGGGTAATAAATGGCTCGATTAATTAAATCTGTTTGGGAGCCACCACCAACGATGTTATATTTAGTTTCCCAAAATCTTTCCTTACAGTGGAGTAATACTTTAATTGAAGAAGTATAACTTAAATTTCTGATTGCTCGATTTTTGCTTTCACTTAGTCCAATCAGTTCAATTCTTCTTAAAACAGGAAAAGGAATAGTGCAAATTACATAATCGCAATCAATTGATTTTATGTCTCTTTTCTCTTTAGTATTTCTCAGGATAATTTGAATATTTTTATTTTGTTTTTTTATAGAAATTACTTCTTGATTGTAGATAATAGTATTTTCAGGTAACTTAGAAGCTAAAGTTGTAGGTAATTTATCAAAACCACCAATTATTTCATCTGACGAACCATCTTGATTAGATTCGCGAGGTTTGAGAGAAATTTCATCGCGCAGAAATAATGTTAGAGCATCATCCCACCTAACTTCTAATCCAGTGATTGCACCAATTAATTCTAAAGCATCTTGGCTGTCAACAAAATTTTTCAGATAATCAATTAAAGTTAATTTCTCTAGTTCTTTGATTTTTTGAGTGATTGGTCCACAATTAAATAATGCTTCTAAATCAGCTTTATTAGACTCAATTTCTGATATCAAGGAATCTAATGGACTACCAAGTAATACCTGTAGATTGTCCCCATTAGCAATTGCTCTGTTGATTTTTTCTCTTTCTCCCAGACTTAAATTTAAATTAGGAATTAGTTTCTCTAAAACTTCACTATGCTTACTACTAATTCCTCTAATATAATAAAAACCATCATCTGAGTCGTGATTATCAACAAATTTACGAAAGTCTAATTTACACACTTCCTTCCCATAATATCTTGTATGGTCGTGACTTTGAGGAATTCTCATAGCACCGAACTCATGATATTGTCCATCAGAAAATCTTTTTGTCCAAACTCTACCACCTACCCTTGAACTTGCTTCATAAATAGTTACTTGATGTCCTAATCGAGACAATTCATAAGCAGAAACTAAACCAGCCATCCCAGCACCAAGAATGACTATTTTTTTGCGTTGTTTACCCCAATCTAAGTCTTCAATTTCATGTAATTTACTTTCAATTGGTTCAAATATCCCGTGCATTATTTTTTTTGTTTTATCTGTTACATTTATTTACGATGTATATTTTAATCGGATTGTCATTTAAAGAGCGAGAGTAATTTATACTTTCATTGAACAGTAATGACTAAATCCGGTTTGAGACTACGGACAACTCACTCATATTGTCTTCAGAATTTACTTTGAGGATTATTAAATAATTGTAGAATTTGTGAACAAACTTGTTTCAATATTTCTTGAGCTTCTGATTTAGGCTTGGATTGTCCCGAAAATTCCCAAGATTCAATAGTGGAAAATTGCCATTGCTCTTGATACGCTTCATAACCTAAAAGCTCTATTTCCACTGCCTTATAAACTTCATTTTTAGAGTCTCGATTAATTCTAACCTGCATCAAGATGCTACAACAGTGACAGCAAAAATTAGGATTACCAAAATGAAAGCCAATATCAATAGAGTTAGGGTCGTTGAATTGTTTAGTTTCATCGTTTTTAGCCCAAGGTTTTAAATCAGCAAAGCATTCCGGAAACTCTGATGTAAACAAATACACGATAGCTTCTATCTTACTAATCATCGTTAAACTTTTAATTTGCTCGAAGGCATTCATCCTTACTTACTCCTTAAAACTAGATATTTGACACCATTTCTGGTAGTGCCGAATTAAATATATGTTTCTCGATATCTCAGCTACGCTGTTAATCTGACAACAATCGCTATCCCTATAAGTTCTGATTTGAAAGTAAACTCACCTCCTTCCCCTCTCCTTTAAAAGGAGAGGGGTGTCCGACAGGACGGGGTGAGGTCTTTCATTATTGATGGTGAAATTTTTTCCGAAGGGACTACCTTCTCAAATCATTGGCAATTCTTACAATACAACCTGATAACCCAATCCTAAAATTATTGAGAAATAATTTCAACAATTATGATATATTATTTTTTAAGAAAGATTTAAGGAAACATACCTAAATGATAAGCAAGTACTCAGAAGAATTACGAAATACCGCTAAAGCTATGGTTGCTGAAGGCAAAGGTATTTTGGCTATGGATGAGAGTAATGGGACTTGTAATAAGCGTTTTGAAAAGCTGGGTATTGCAGCAACAGTTGAGAATCGCCGCGCTTATCGCGAATTAATTTTAACTGCTCCCGATTTGGGCAAATATATTAGCGGAGCAATTTTATATGATGAAACTATTCGTCAATCAACAGCGAATGGTGTATCTTTCGTCAAAGTGATGCAAGATTCTGGAATGATTCCTGGAATCAAGGTAGATACAGGTGCGAAAGATTTAGTCCTACGTGATAACGAAAAGGTAACAGAAGGTCTAGATGGTTTGCGCGATCGCATTGCCGAGTACTATGAAATGGGTGCGCGTTTTGCGAAATGGCGTGCTGTAATCACCATTGGAGAAGGAATTCCCAGCGATGGTTGTATTGAGGCTAACGCTCATGGTTTAGCTCGTTATGCTGCTTTATGTCAAGACGGTGGTTTAGTACCAATTGTGGAGCCTGAAGTATTAATTGATGGCAACCATACCATCGAACGTTGTTATGAAGTGACAGAAAAAACTTTGCACGAAGTATTTCGTCAGTTAGCTGTACAGAATGTTGCCTACGACCAAATGATTCTTAAACCCAGTATGGTTATTTCTGGTGCAGACTGTTCTGTGCAAGCAAATGTAGAACAGGTAGCTACAGAAACAATTCGCTGTTTACTCAATACCGTACCTCCTGCTGTACCGGGAATTGCTTTCTTATCTGGGGGACAAACTAAGGAAAAATCCTCAGCACATCTGAACTATATGAATGCCAATTTTAGGTCTCAATGTCCTTGGAGAGTTACTTTCTCTTATGCTCGTGCTATTCAACAACCCGCATTAGACTATTGGTGTGGTAATGAGAAGAATGTTGCTGAAGCTCAAAAACTTTTGGTACAAAGAGCGAAGTTAAATAGTGCTGCTAGTGCAGGAACTTACAGTGAGGAAATGGAAAAGCAGCCTGCATTAGTATAGACTTTGTCGGTTAAAGACTATTTGGTACAAGCTAATTTTCCATAGATATATCTTCCTTAATCATAAGCGGTGAGAGGTAATTTGATTACTTGTTACCGCTTTTCTGGAACGTGAAGGGCTTTCTAAATAGGTTAGCAAGAAAAATTATAGTTTAGAGAAGGCAAAAGGCAAGAGGCTGTCTTGCAATAGGTACAAGGGTATTACCTTCGTTACTTTTCTTAACATAGTAATATTTTTTTACGCCGATTTACTTATTAGTGAACTCTATAAGTCATCCAAAATATCATCCAATTCATCTTGACTCAATTCCATTTGCGGAAAATCCGAAGGTGTATAACCACCAATTTCATTGGAACAAAGTTGAATCAAATTACTCAAATTAGTTTTATATTGTTCGGTAAGATTAATAATCGTATTTTGACGATGAACTGCTTGGGAATAAATCCAATCTAAGCGTAATTTACCTGCGCTAATGATACTATTAATTTCTATCACAATATCTCTATTACCGCGTTTACTCCGAGTTGAACCTGTAGATTCTGTTGCTGGTTTGACAAAGGATGATTCTGCGAACACTCCATCAACTTGACCTAAATAATTAAACCGAATTTCTGGAGAAATTGTACTCAGTTGTGTTTGTATTTCTTGATTACCTAAATATCGTAAAATTCCATAATCAATTCCTCGGTTGGGAATTTGACGTAGTTGTTCTTTAATAATTTTAAGAGCAGAAATTATTTGTTTTTGAACATCTTTTTGGGAATCCTTTGCTGTACCTAAATCCAGCCACACTGGAAACATTGTAGTAAACCAACCCACGGTACGAGATATATCTATTTCATTAAATAAATCTTCTCTTCCATGTCCTTCTAAATCAATTAGTAAGTGTTTTTCACCAGTCCAGTTTTCAAAGGTTTGTACTAGTGCTGTTAGCAATACGTCATTAATTTGGGTTTGGTAAGATAGTGGTACTTGTTGTAATAAAGCTTGTGTTTCTTCAACCGTGAAAGTAATTGAAATTGTATCTGTTGTCCCAACGGTATTATTTGCCTGTGGATAATCTACTGGTAAGGAAATTTTTGGTATTTGACAGATATTTTTCCAGTATTCTATTGTTTCTTTCGAGATTTGCGAGGAATAATTTTGTAGAGAATTAGCCCAAACTTTAAAGGATGTGGTTTTCGGTGGTAGTTGAATTTTTTGTTCTAAATTGGAACTAGAACTTAATTGCTCAAAAATGGTTTGTAAATCAGATAAAAGAATTCGCCAAGATATTCCATCGATAACTAAATGATGCATTATAAATAGCAAGCGATTGGATTTTTCGTTACCTAATTGGAAAAATCCTACACGTACTAATCCTGTTGCAAGATTAAGACTGGTTTGTAATTGTGTTGCTGTTTTAGTTATTGTTGATTTTTGCTGTTCTTCGTTTAAGGCTGATAAATCAAATTGTAATAACGGAATTTGCTGATTTATATAATTATCTACATCAGCATTAATTTGTTGTATACCAGATTCTATATTTATAAATTGCAAACGCAATGCGTCATGATGTACTAAAAGCTTCTGTATACTTTGCTTAATCCATGTAAACGGAATCGATTTATCAATCTCAAGCATGATTGATTGATTCCAATGATGAGAATCGACTAAATTGTGAGCAAAAAACCAATGTTGTATTGGCGTTAACGGTAAAATACCAGTTACATTTCCTTGTTCTGCATTTACAGAAATAGTATCCGCTACTACTGCTAATTCGGCAATTGTTTGATGTTGAAATACCTGCTTGGGTAACAGACGTAAACCCGCTTGACTTGCTTTAGCAATTACCTGTATTCCCAATATTGAATCACCACCCAACTCAAAGAAATTATCGTGAATACCCACTGATTCAACACCAAGTAATTGACTCCAAATTTGTGCTAATAATTCTTCTTGTACCGTTCTTGCTTTTACATAATTAGTATTATCTTTGTTTTGATTATTTTTTGGATTATTTAATCTATTTTTATCTGGTTCTGGAAGAGCGCGACGATTAATTTTACCATTAGGAGTTAACGGCATTTCTTCCAACATCATAAAGATAGCTGGAATCATGTAATCGGGAAGTTTTTCTTGAAGAAAGCGACGTAATTGAGTTGAAAAATTATCTTGATTTACTGGATTTTTTAAAACAAAATAAGCAACTAAACGTTTATTTCCTAATGTGTCTTCCCAAACTTTAGTAACAGCTTGATAAATTTGAGGATGTTGATTTAAAACGCTTTCAATTTCTCCTAACTCAATTCGGAAACCGCGAAGTTTTACTTGATTATCTAATCGTCCGAGATATTCAATCTTTCCATCGGGTAGATAACGTGCTTTATCGCCGGTTGTGTATAGACGTTTGAACCTCACCCCGCGCTGTCGCGCACCCCTCTCCTTGTCAAGGAGAGGGGAAGTTCTTACATCACCCCTCTCCTTACTAAGGAGAGGGGAAGGGGGTGAGGTTTTAAATGGATTAGGAATTAATTTTTCTGCGGTTAATTCTGGTCGATTTAAATATCCTCGCATTAAACCGGAACCAGCAAGATACAATTCACCGGGAACACCTATAGGAACTTGTTGAAGATGAGTATCAAGAATGTAGGTTTGAGTATTTGCAATGGGACAACCTATGGTTGGAGACTGGTAGTTGGTAATTGGTAATTGGTAGTTGGTAATTGATTCTTCTTTTCTTTTGCCTCTTGCCTCTTGCCTCTTGCCTTCGTATACTAAAGCATAAGTCGAATAAGTCGTATCTTCACTCGGGCCGTAAAGGTTATAAATATTTTGAATCTGGGGATGGTTTTGTTCAAGTTGCTCTATTAAACTTTGCTGTAAAGCTTCTCCTGCTAGGTTAATGGTGTTAACTGAATTAGGAATGGCTTTTAGTCGAGATAATTGTGCGATCGCGCTGGGAACTGTATTAATTAAAGTAACTGAATCTGCTGTATTCAGGTAGGGAAGTTGTAAAGCATTTTCTGCTAGGATTACTTTTCCACCCCAGGATAATGGTACAAATAATTCAAAGACGGATAAGTCAAAACAAATGGAAGTTGATAGGAGTACTCCTGCAATTTGTGTATCGGTGAAGACATCCCGTGACCAATGAATCAGAGTTGTAGCGCTACGATGGGTAATTGCTACACCTTTGGGTTTTCCGGTGGAACCCGAAGTGTAAATTATATAAGCTAGATTTTCAGGTTCTACTTTTACATCAATACTCGTGCTATTTTCCTGAGTAATTTGATTCCATTCAGTTGTCAGATGAACTACATTTAAAGATTCAGAGTTGGGAATTTCAAATTCGGAATTCTGAATTAAAACAGATACTCCAGCATCTGCGAGCATATAGGTTAATCGCTCTTGGGGATATGCTGGATCTAAAGGAACATAGGCTCCACCAGCTTTGAGAATACCCAATAATCCAATCACCATGTCTATACGACGTTGGACACAGATTCCAACTCGCTTTTCTGGTTTTACTCCCAGTTTGATTAAATAATTAGCGAGTTGATTGGATCTAATATCTAATTCTTGATATGTAAGTTGTTGATTCTCCCATACAATTGCAATGCTATGGGGGGTTTTCTCAACTTGTGCAGCAAATAGCTGATGAATAGTAGTTTGAGGATACTCTACATGAGTGTGATTCCATTCAACAAGTAATTGCTGTTCTAATGTAGTTAATAAAGGAAATTTATACAGCTTTTGTTGAGGATTTGCAACTATCCCTTGTAACAAAATTTGCCAATGTCCGATCGTGCGTTCGATGGTGCTGGCTGCGAATAAATCTCGGTTATACTCAAAACTACCGATTAAACGCTTTTCCGTCTCGCTCATGGATAGGGTTAAATCAAATTTAGCCGTACCACTGTCGCTAATAATCGGACTCCAGCTTAAATTCTCTAAGCTCAAAGTTTGGATAGGAGCATTTTGTAAAAGGAACATCACCTGAAATAAAGGTGTGTAACTTAAAGAGCGCACTAATTGCAATTCATCGACTAACTGTTCAAAAGGTAAATCTTGATGAGCATAAGCACCTAATGCTGTATCTTTCACCCGTTGCAAAAGTTCGCTAAAACTGGGATTTCCCGATAAATCGCTGCGGAAAGCAAGGGTATTCGCAAAACAACCAATCAACCCTTCTAACTCACTTCGTTGACGATTGGCGATCGCACTTCCAACGACAATATCTTCATTGCCACTATAGCGATATAGTAAGGTTTGGAATGCAGCTAATAAGGTCATAAAAAGCGTACATCCCGATTTCTGACTCAACTGTTTTAAAGCTTGAGATAAATCATATGGTAATTCAAATCTTATACTTCCACCTTTTGCAGTTTGGGCAGCAGGACGGGGATAATCTGTAGGTAATTCTAATAAATTAGGAGCATTTTTTAACTGAGAAAGCCAGTAATTTAACTGATTATCTCGTAATTCTCCTTGAAACCAATTTTTTTGCCAAGCTGCAAAATCAGCGTATTGAATTGGTAATTCTTTTAACCTCACCCCTTTCCCCTCTCCTTGGTAAGGAGAGGGGTGTCCGTCAGGACGGGGTGAGGTTTTCTCTTGATATAAAATTCCCAATTCTTTAACCAAGACTCCCATCGACCAAGCATCAGCAATAATATGATGCAATGTGATGAGTATTATATGATTTTCAGAATTAAGACGTAGTAATTTGACTCGTAATAAAGGAGGTTTATCAAGTTGAAAAGGTTGTTGTGCTTCTTCTCGTGCAATTTTTTCAACTTGTTGTATTTGAACTATTTCTGTTGAATGACTTAAATCAACAATTGATAATTGAAATTCATTTATAGATGATAATTGAACGACAGGTTTTCCTTCAACAGTGAGAAAAGCAGTACGTAAAACTTCGTGACGATAAATAATTTCTTGAAAACAGCGTTCCAATATTAAGATATCAAGTTCACCGCTAATTTCTATCGCAGCCGGAATATTATAAAAAGGACTTTCCGGTTCTAGTTGAGATAAAAACCACTGACGCTGTTGAGCAAAGGAAATCGGTAATTTATCTTGACGTTCAATTTTCTCAATTTTGGGTTGTGATAATTCTGATTTATTTATATTGGATTTATTTATAGTAATCGCTTCAGCTATTCCAGCAATTGTAGGATTTTCAAATAATTTTCTTAGAGGTAATTCTACTTCAAATACTTCCCTAATCTGAGAAATAACACGAGTAGCGAGTAGAGAATGTCCCCCGATTTCAAAAAAATTATCATCAACACTAATTTTTTCAATTCCCAGAATCTCTGACCAAATATTTACTAAAATTTCTTCAACCGGATTACGGGGAGCAACAAAATCTCTTTGTTCTTGGAACTGATTTTTTTCTGGATTTGGTAAAGCTTTTCTATCAACTTTACGATTTGGTGTCAGAGGAAATTCTTCTAATATCATATAGTTAGAAGGAATCATGTAAGCAGGTAACTTACCCTGTAAAAATTGCCGTAAATCAGTTTGAGATACATCTGATGATGGAACTATATAAGCAATCAATCTTTCATCATCATTACTTTTATATAACGTTACCACCGCTTGTTTTACCGATGGATTCTGCATTAAAATTGATTCAATTTCCCCCAACTCAATCCGAAAACCTCGTAACTTAACTTGATAATCAACTCTTCCTAAATATTCTAAATTTCCATCGGGTAGATAGCGTACTAAATCTCCGGTTTTGTATAACCTCACCCCGTCCTGTCGGACACCCCTCTCCTTAGCAAGGAGAGGGGAAAGGGGTGAGGTTTTTTCAAAAAATGGATTATCAATAAATTTTTCTGCTGTTAATTGTGGTTTATTTAAATAACCTTTTGCTAAACCAGCACCACCAATATATAACTGTCCTGGAACACCAATTGGAACTGGTTGTAAATAATCATCAAGAACGTAAAATTGAGTATTATTAATTGGTTTTCCAATCGGAACATTTGTAGAGACGTAATACATTACGTCTTTCTGATGTATTTTGGAGACGTTATATGTAACATCTTCCTGATGTATTTTGGAGACGTTATCTTTGGAGACGTTATCTTTGGAGACGTTATATATAACGTCTCTACATTGTGCGACAGATGACCAAATAGTAGCTTCCGTCGGACCATATAAATTCCATACTTCTTTGCTGCGTTGAAGTAATTCTTCTGCAATATTTTTATCTAAAGCTTCACCACCACAAAGAATTTTTAATTGTTGATTTCCTGACCAACCTGCTGTTAACAATAATCTCCAAGTCGCTGGAGTCGCTTGCATTATTGTTACTTGATTATCTGCTAAACTTTGCTTTAAAAGCTTTCCATCAGTCGCAGTTTCTCTACTAGCAATAATTAAACGGGCACCTGTAATTAAAGGTAAATATAATTCTAATCCAGCAATATCAAAAGATAACGTTGTCACCGACAGTAAAATATCATTTGATGTAATTCCTGGCTTTTTCTGCATTGATTCGAGACAGTTAACTAAAGCAGAATGCAAAATTTGCACACCTTTTGGTTTACCCGTGGAACCGGAGGTGTAGATAATATAAGCTAATCCCCCCAACCCCCCGATGCGTTGGGGGCTAGTTGTTGATTGTTTTTCAATTGATTCCCAATCATTATCGAGATTAATAACCTCACCCCGATAAAGCTGTGCTTTATCACCCCTCTCCTTGTCAAGGAGAGGGGTTGTAGATTCTGTTCCCCTCTCCTTATCAAAGAAAGGAGTTGCAGATACTGTTCCCCTCTCCTTAAGAAGGAGAGGGGCTAGGGGTGAGGTTTTTGAATCCATGACTAAAAAATCCACCCCCGAATCTTCAACCATAAACCTCAAACGTTCTTCGGGAAAAGCTGGATCTAAAGGAATATAAGTTCCACCTGCTTTCAAGATACCTAATAATCCCACGAGCATTTTCTCAGAACGTTCTAAACAAATTCCTACTCGTGTTTCTGCTTCTACACCAACCGATTTTAAATAACGCGCAAGTTGATTTGCTTTTTCGTTTAACGTTTTATATGTAAACTGTTGCGATTTAAAAACAGTTGCGATTTTATCCGGTGTTTTCTCTGCTTGTACTTCAAATAGTTGATGAATACAAAGCTCCGAATAATCACAACTTGTATTGTTCCATTCAACCAGTAACTGTTGTTCTTCAGGGGGTGTTAATAAAGGTAGTTCGCAAATATTTTGTTCTGGATTCGCAACAATTGCTGTTAAAAGGGTTTGAAAATGACCGATAATTCTCTCGATTGTCCCCACAGCAAATAAATCGGTATTGTATTCAAAAATCCCTGTCAAACCCGAAGCTGTTTCGTACATATCCAGACTCAAATCAAATCTGGAGGTTTCGTGTTCTGGTTCGAGATATTTTAACGATAATCCAGATAAATCTATTGTCTGTGTAGGTGTGTTATGAAGAATGAACATCACCTGAAACAATGGATTATAACTAAGATTTCTTTCTGGTTGTAGTTGTTCTACTAAATACTCGTAGGGTAAATCTTGATTAGCATATGCGTTTAAGGTAACTTCCCGAACTTGTTGGAGAAAATTGGTAAAGCTGGGATTACCTGATAAATTGGTACGAAAAATGAGGTTATTAACAAATAAACCAATTAAATTGCTAATTTCAGCGCGATTTTCTCGATTTGTAATTGTAGAACCAATTAATATATCTTCTTGATTACTATAGCGATAGAGTAATATTTTAAATGCTGCTAACAAGGTCATAAATAATGTAGTGTTTTGACCTTGACTGAGACTTTTCAGAGCATTTGATAAGTCTTGGGAAAGAGCGAAGGATTTTCTAGCACCGTGAAATCTTTGTACGGGGGGACGAGGATAGTCTGTAGGTAGAGTTAATAAAGGTGAGTAATTAGCTAAGTTTTTTTGCCAGTATTCTAATTGAATGGTACGTTTTTCACTTTTCAACCATTCTTGTTCCCAAGTTGCATAATCACCATATTGAAGGGATAATTCTGGTAATTGTAATGTTTCTCCTTTACTTGAATATTGATTAGTTAAAAATTGATAAATGACTGCTAGTTCTCGAATTAATAATCGCATGGAAAAATAATCCGAGATAATGTGATGCATGGTAAATAACAACACATTTTCTTTGGGATTTAATTTAATTAATTTTGTTCGGAATAAAGGAATTTTAGATAAATCAAATGGTTGTGTGGCTGTTTCTTTAATTAGCTGTTTTATATGTTGTTCTTGCTGCTGAGTTGATAATGCTTGTAAATCAATTAAAGGAAGTTTTAATTGTTTTTGTAAGTTTAATGGGGGATAAACTTGTTGTATCGGCTCATCTTTTTCTATGGTAAAGCTGGAGCGTAATATTTCATGACGCTGAATGATTTTATTTAGACTTTGCTCTAAACAAATAAAATTCAGTTCACCAGTTAAATGTAAAGCTGCGGGAATATTGTAAGCAAATGATTCTGGTTGCAGTTTATCGAGAAACCACAGTCTTTTTTGAGCAAAAGATAAGGGGAAGTTTTGGGGTTGATTGGCTTTTTCTTGGAGGAGTTTTGCTAGTAGTTGACGTTTTTGTTCTGGAGTCAGATTTTCTAGAGAATCTTTGGACATTTTTCAATACTTTCAATTTTTTAATAACAATAATTATTCCCAATCAACCAAACTTATAAATACAACCCACAATTAATAATTAAATAAACGAGAAAGAGAATTAGAAAAAAGTGAGGAGTTAAGATTTTTTATTTCTCTTTCTCCTCCACTTTCTTTTATCATCATTCAACTGCTTCCAACCAAGCTTGTAAATCAGCCATACTGCTAAAATCAAGCAAAGCTTCACCAAGATTTTCTAATTGTTCTAGGGAGAGATTTTCAACAGAGGAGCGCATTTGTGGAGATAATTCTCCCACACGTCGGGTTAGTAGTCGGAGAATTAGCAATAGTTCTCCTTCTTCTCTTCCTTCTTGCTTAATTTCACGGTAAACTCGCGTTTCCTTGAGCGTAATTCCTAACATTTCTTCTACCTCCCTTCGACTTAATTGTTCAAATTTGTAAGTTATTATCGTCGTTATAAGTTCTATTATGGCTTGAGAAGAAGGTTGAGGATTTTCCTGTTGAGTTCTTTGTAATAAATACCTAGCTTCTTCGGGTGCTTGTTGCTCCGGAACTGTAGTTAGCAGCATCACCGCTAATTCTAAAGGTAATTGACGAATATCTCCTAATTCATCCAAATAAACCCGATATACTTGTCCACCGTTGAGGAATGAACGATGTGGATAAATATCACTCTGCTCAATATTCCGGGATGGATAAATTATAACTACTTGCCAATCGCTGAATCTATCGCGATTGCGGTAGAAATACAGTGAAGTTTCTGCATCTACCCGCTCGTAAAGTCTTTCATCCTTTTGGAATTGTACCTCACAGAAATATACAACTCCTGGAATTTCATTTTCCGGTGGTAGAAATACACCATCAATTTCAAATCTTGGTTCTTTGACAGCTACCGAATCAAATTTATATTCATCAGCATTTTCTGGTGGGTTTGTCAGCAAGGTAAACAGTAAAGCTGGGTATTGTTGAAATAATTTATAAAATAACGAATCTCGACGCATGAAGTATTTTGCTATATTTTTTTTGTTAAATCTAGGATATATTGAACCATATTTGGGTTAATTAATAATTGGATTTCGGCTCATTACTCATTTATTGTGAAATTTCTGCATCTATTGTTTCATTGAGCTTTTGGTTTTTCTGGCAACCACAAACCGTGAAAGGTCATGGGTAACATTACGGGTAGAATTACCTCCCCAATGGGTCCGGACTCGATAGATTCGGGGTCTAGAATAACAACCCTTGATTGCTGTAATTTTCGGTCGGCTACCACAGTAACTATCCAACCTGTACGGTATGAAGTCTCTGTAGCAGGTATAAAAATTGGTTCACCGGGAATCTGTCCGGGTTCTGGTTCCCAAAAGCTAGAATTACCACCATTTAAGTCAAGCTTACGAATACCAACTTTGGCATTAAAATTAAAAGCTGAATCGGTAGCTAAGAAGTAAATATTATTCACTTTAGCACCAAGGCTTTGGTTTTCTAAAGCTGGAAACTCTACTGACCAATCGTCTAACTGTTCTTGGATAACAGTCCCCCGTTGGGGATTAATTTTTAACTTAACAAGTACTCCTCGCTCTTGAAATTCCCCAGAGCTTCTAAATTTTTGAGCAGCACAGGTACTCATATCCAAAGGTGAACGGGGATACCGACAGAGCAAAACCACAATGGTTCCGTCCGCTTCTTCATATGCTCCAGCAGTATGTAGAAAGAAAAACCCGTCAGTTTCAATCCATTGTACTGACACTTCCCCATATCCTTTCCTAGACCAATACCCGATACGGGTTGGTCGCTTTGGATTCCATCGGAAGGTTCCAACACCTTTGACTATATCAACGATAGAAAACGATAAGGGTATGTCAATCGCGATCGCATAATTCTTCGTGACCGCAAAATCATGGATAAAACTCATTTGCTCGATTGGTATTGGACAAACACGAGCAACGGAACCGTCCGGATTTATGACGTAGTAGAACCAGTATGGTGGTAGTAAGGAAGTCCCTATTCCCAATAGTTCTCCAGTATCATCATCAATTTTAGGGTGAGCGCAGAAACCCAGTGCATGACGAGGTATCTTTGTGCCAAAATCTACTTTGCCCACAGTTTCTAACTCTGGAGTCACCTCATAGGGAAATCCTCCATCCCAAAGAGCTAGCAATCTACCATTGTGCCATTCGATATTTGTATTTGCAACATTAGCAAAGGGCGAGAAATCAGAAATACGTCGGGGATGGTTTTGCCACCACCTCCGGAGAATATCTTTACTATCTGAGTCAATAAAATACCGTGCAAATCGGATGAATTGTCCTAACAAGTCTGGTTGTCCAACCCCAGAAAAAATAACTCTACCCGCTTGCCGTTCTGTGATGTATGCTTGAGTCTGAACCCAGCGATTTCTGTACTCTAGAGGTTTACCTTCACGAAATGATATCGAATGAATCATTCCATGACCATCAAAGAAGTGACTAGTATGTGGACTTGGGTATAAAGCATTCGGTCCAATACGATATAAGGTTCCTGATAAGCACGGTGGAATATAACCCTTAACTTCTAGTTCCCCAGTTGTGATTTCCTTTACTAAAGGGCGAAAAATATCCCACAAAATCTATTTCTTCCTACTTACAGATTTTTTATCTACTTTCTTCTCAATCTAGTGGTTAGCAAGGGCGAACTTTGGGGGATTTACCATAAAATAAAAAGATTCTTCTCCCCCTGCTTCCTCCGCTTCCCCTGCTCCCCCTTACCCTCAATAAATTAAGAGTCATAAATTGATTTATGCCTACCCCCTGAAGGAGGTAGGCTTTGGCTGTATATTCTATAAGATAAAGAGCCATTACCTACAGCAGATAGTTGTGGTAACTGAACTGAGAAGGCAGTTTAGTTTTCTGAAGAAGCAGGTGCAGCCTCAACAGCATCAGCTTCAGTTTTAACTCTTGCGATAGAGAAAACCAACAGACCAAATACAGGTTTAGCTAATAAATCTGCAATGGTATATCCAACTTGAACACCAATGCTTGCTGTTGTGCTTGCAATTCCTAACTCAGGAAGTAAGTAGGCAATTGGGTAAACACCCCAAGAAAACAATAGAAGCAGACGCATTATGTTGAGCAATGATTTGACTTCAGTACTTTGAGTGTCAAGTAGTTTACCCAATTCTATCCACAATACATAGAGGATATAAATAAAAGGAACAGTACTAATTCCACCCCAGATAGCACGAGCAGCTATGGTATCTGAAACCTCACCAACATAACCTGTAGCAAGCATCAATACAGATGCTATTACCAACTTCACATACAATGACTTTGCCACTTCTTTAGGTAAAGCAAGCACTGCAATAGTTTCAATCAATAGTAGTGGTACTGTTAGTATCCAGTCGGCATAACGATAAGCATCGTTAAATATTTCACCTGTTGCCGTATATGCTCCACTTTCCAAGACATAAGCTGCATCCCAACTATTAAAGATACGAAAATAGTGATAAGCAGCGATAGTTACAACTACACCTGAAACCAATATCGCGGGTCTATATTTCTCAGCAACTTCAGATTTTGCGTTAAAGAAAAATAAAGCTGCCGCAATCATTGCAGCAATACACAATGAGAAGGAATTATAAACTAGACTAAATTGCCCTGGTGTAAGAGAAGGAGGAAGAAATGCTAAGTAATTAACCATTGGAAATTTTACTTATGTATTGTGTAATGCCAAACAAAAAATAAAAATGCTAAGAAATTAAGCACAAGAATTAGGAAATATTGAAGTTCCTTATTCTTTAATCGGAACACTTAATTTTTTATTAGCTATTTCTCATGAATTTTACATAACAGAAAACAAATACTCAAGTTATTTAAGCTACATATTCCCCAAAAATAATCAAGGAAATAAAATTCCTACCTTGAGGCTTATTTCTTTAGATGTAATCCCAAAAATAAAATTAAAAAAATTGATTTGACCTCAAAAATTTCCTTCTTTGATTTTGGACAAAAAAGAGTTAAGAGATTTCCACAAAATAAAATAACCCATCATATTGATTGCTGAGGGGCTGAGGAGCTGAGGAGCCGAGGATAAAAATTTTTACATTTTTCCTGCATTGGGATAATTTATTTCTTGGTGTTCCCTAAAGAGATTTTTATGGATGATTATGTTATCTTTCATACATTTTAATTATTTTTTAAAAATCAAGTTATATTTGTTAAAGATTAATAACTTTTATTCGTTATCTATTAAAACCTGGAGGTGCGTGAAGACAGCTTTAAATCACTTCGTAAAACCAATGATTTGTCAAGGTATTCACATATGCTATAAGCTGAGGTAATGCGCTGAAGCGCTACTACGAGCCTATTCTTCCATCATTTTTTTGAGTAAGGCATCAATATCTTCTTCGGACATTTCTTCAAGGTTTTCTAATATTTCTTCGCTGTTATTTCGTTCTACTTTTTTGATTGTTTCTTCCTGGATAGTTTGTTGTGGTTGTTGTTGAATTATTTGGGCAAGTTCAGCAATTGTGGGTGCTTCAAAAAAGTTACGAATTGTAATTTCTACTTGAAAGGTTTGTCGCATTTGAGTAATAACTTGAGTTGCAGATAAGGAATTACCACCCAACTCGAAGAAATTATCATGAATTCCGATGGGTTCTAGCTTCAGAGCGTTTTGCCAAATTTGTGCGATCGCCTTTTCTATTTCTGTTTCTGGCGCTACATATTTTACGTTGTTTTGACCGTGTAATTGGGGTTGTGGTAAGGCACGACGGTCAATTTTACCATTAGCTGTTAATGGTAGTGTATCTAATAGCATATAGTGGGTTGGAACCATATAATCGGGAAGTTTTTGTTGGAGATATTGACGCAATCTTTCCGATATGGATATTGATTGTTGGGGTTCGGAAGACATCCATTGTTGTGTCCAAGTTTGGTCAATTTTTCCACCCACAAAGCTATGTAATAAAATTTGACTTTCTGCTAAGTTAAACCATTCTCGTATTTTTTCAAATTCTAATATTCCAATGGGACATAAACCAATATCAAAATCTGGTGCTGTTTCCATCAAAAGTTGACTGATATAACCTGCTTCTAACAGACAAAAATCTCTGGCTTTTTCACCGTAAACGGGAGTAATTGCTGCTAGTTCTGCTATTAGGAATAAGGAGAAACCAGATTTTTCAAAAATTTCTTGGTTACTGCTATAAATTTGATTTTCAATGACTGATTCTTGATGGAGTAAAATTAAATTATGGTTTCCGGGATGGTAATAATAAACTCCAGGTTCTAATCCTTCAATACGATTATCTTTGATGTGTAAATAAGCTTGTACGGGATAAAGACTACCAGCAGAACCGTAGCGATATTTTGGTAGTGGAGAATCCTTTAATTGCATTTGTGCTAAACTGCCAATCCACTGACTAAATTGTTTTAAATTAATTGGTTGTTCAAGGAACTGACGGTAACTTTGTCTTCTTAAATAAGCTTGAGTTGTGTTCTCATCCCGTTTCAGTTGGGGAAGTTCTATTTGTTTTCTATCTTCATCCCTACGAATACCAAGTTGCTGTAATTTAAAATCAATTTTTTCTACAGGATTGGGGACAATATAAGCTACCAATTGTTTATTTTCAAAATCTCCTATTGCTGTGACAACTGTATCTTGAATCAAGGGATTTTTGAGCAATGCTGTTTCAATTTCTCCTAATTCAATGCGATAACCATTTACTTTTACCTGAAAATCTTCTCTTCCCAAAAATTCGATGCTACCATCTGGGAGGTATCTTCCTAAATCTCCGGTTTTGTATAACCTCACCCCCTTCCCCTCTCCTTGATAAGGAGAGGGGTGTCCGTCAGGACGGGGTGAGGTATCTTCTACAAGGGGATTGGGAATAAATCTTTCTGCTGTTAATTCGGGTTGATTTAAATATCCTTGGGCTAATCCAATTCCCCCGATATAAAGTTGTCCTGTTACCCAAATGGGACAGGGTTCCATTGCTTCGTTTAACACATAAAATTGTTGATTTGTTAATGGATAACCGTAAGGAATACTCTTCCAATCGGGATTAATTTCTTTGATGGGATAAGCAATTGACCAAATTGAAACTTCGGTTGCTCCACCTAAACTAATAATTTCTGTATTTGTTCCTTTATTGGTACAACTATTCCAAATTCTTTCGGGAAGATTTAAAGGTATCCAATCACCGCTCATCAATACTAAACCTAAGGAATCAATTTTTTGTTCGGTAGACTCTAAATGTTCTACTAACAATTGCATTAAAGCGGGAACGGAATTCCAAATTGTGACCTGATGTTGATGTATTAAATTTGCCCAATGTGCGGGGTCTTTTGTTAAATCAGCATCGGGAATAACTATAGTTGCTCCTGCGGCTAAGGTTCCGAAAATATCATATACAGATAAGTCGAAACTCAAGGAAGATAAGGCTAAAATGGAATCTTTTTCGGTTACTTTAAAGCGCTGATTAATATCCAAAATTGTATTAACTGCACCTTGATGACTAATCATTACTCCTTTCGGTAATCCCGTAGAGCCGGAGGTGTAGATTATGTAGGCGAGTTGTGAAGAAGGTTTCAAATGTAGAGATGTTCCATGGAACGTCTCTACATTTTTATTTTCAACTACAATTCGGGTGATGTTATTTTCCCACTCCAAGGAATCATCTAACCAGGGTTGGGTGACAACGTAGTTTATTTGTGCTTGTTGGAGTATTTGAAAACGTCTTTCTTTGGGTAATTCTGGATCTATGGGAACGTATGCTGCACCTGCTGTTAAGATTCCTAAGACTGCTACTATTTGTTCCCAACCTTTGCACATTACAACTGCAATTAGTTGATTTTGCTGTACTCCTAATTCTTGTAACTCTATCGCTAGTGTTTGAGTGCGATCGCTCAATTCTTGATAACTAAGAGAAAGATTTGAGGTGACTATTGCTGGTTTATCTGGATTGAGGGTAACTCTATGGAAAAATAATTTATGTAAAAGTGGTTGTGTATCTGTATTTATTAAATTATTTACGTTGGCAGCTTGTGTAGCGTTTACTTGTGTGAGTGTTTCAAGTTGTGCTGATGGTAGTAGTTGTCTTGTGGTATTTTGCCATTCTGCTTCATTTTCTAAACTTTCTAGAAAATTACTATAGCTCGTAAACATATCATCAAGCATTCCCGAGGGAAATAGTTCGTCGATGGTATCCCAGTTATAGACTAATGCTCCGTTGATTTCGGAAACTTGATGGTCGAGGTAAACTTGGGATGTTTGACTCAAGCTATAAACTACTTCTCCTTCCCAAGTTCTATTTATAGATGATTTTTCGTAATTATTTTGGGTCAAGGTGCTGGTAAATACAACGGGCATTAATGCGCCGGTCATTCGCCCTTTAGTGCGAGCTAATTGCCTTAATACTTCAACTCCACTGACATAACGGTTATCTAAATCTGACCATAATTGGGCTTGAATTCTTTTGGCTCTAGTCGCAAATGTATCTTTACCGCTGTTATTGATTTCTAATAATGTTGATGAAGTAAAATCCCCAACTAATTGATTTACTTGGGGATGTAACGCTAGGCGATTGAAAAGGGTTAAATTTAAGGTAAATTGCGGACTATTGCTCCAAAATGTCAAAATTTCTGCAAAAGCTGCGAGCAATAATCCTGAAGGAGTAATATTATTTTGAGTTGCACGCTGTTTGATTTTTTTCCACAACTCTGGGTTTAAGGTATGGGTACGACGAATGAAGCGAGGTTTTTCTATAGTACTAGGGTTTTTTTGTAGCGGTAGTTGGGGAGAAGCTGGTAAGGTGGTTAGTCTATTTTGCCAATAGTTTAGAGATTGTTGATATTTATCTGAATTACGAAATTCTTTTTCTGCTAAGACATAATCCCGGAAGGAAATTTCTAAAGGTGGGAAACCTCTCTCCAAACCTCTCTCCTGCAAGGAGAGAGGCTTTAAATGCTTTTCCCTTTCCTGGTAGGAGAGGTTAGAAGGGGATTCGGGAATTAAGTTTTGTTGAATCAACGCTACTAACTCTAGTGCTAGGATTTGTAAACTCCAAGCGTCACCTATGAGAACATCAAAGCTAATCAAAAATCGGATTTTCTCATCTGACAACAACACTGCTTGGATATCAAATAAAGGATATTCATCTGTAGACAACACCTGATGAGAAAGTTTATCCCGTAAGTTTGTTAATTCGTTATCAATCTCTTCCCCAGATGAAGCACGTAAATCCCAGGTTTTAATTTCATAGGGTGGAACTTCCGGTAAAATTCTTTGTCTACCGTCAGTTTCCACAATCATCCGTAACATATCGTGACGGTTAATCAACTGTTGTAAAGCTTGTTCAACCTGTTCAACAGTTAACCCCAGTGTTTCAATTTCTCGATAACCGTGAGTAGAAACATTCCCCAACTCAAAAGCTTGATTGCGTCCAATCCAATAAGCTTGTTGAATATCAGTTAGGGGAAAAGGCTCATAACGTTGATTTAAATCTGGTACCAGTTTCGGTAAAATCGCAGATTGTGGTGCTACTTGATTATTTTTGAGATTTTCTACTTGTTCAACCAATCCCGCAACAGTTGGATTTAGGAACAAACCACGTAAAGGAATATCAATCTGTAAACTTTCGTTAATCTCCGCGATGATTTTGATTCCTAGTAGAGAATGTCCCCCCAACTCAAAAAAATTGTCCTGTAAACCAACTCGTTCTACATTTAATTCATCTTGCCAGATTTTGGCGATCGCCTTTTCAACTTCTGTTTGTGGTTCAACAAAAGTCGTCTCTAATTCCGGACGGATTGCATCTGGTACGGGTAAGGAGCGCCGATTTATCTTACCATTGGGCAAACGTGGTAATTCATCCAACTCTACAAAGGTAGAAGGAATCATGTAAGCGGGAAGTTTCTCGGACAAAAAATTACGTATTCGTAAAATTGATATTTGATTATCTTTATCCTCAACATCCTTAAATACAACATAAGCAATCAACAGCTTATTTTCTCCTTCTTCCCCAACAGTTACCACAGATTCTTGCACCTGGGGATGTTGACTTAAAGCTGCTTCCACCTCACCAATTTCAATCCGATATCCCCGAATTTTGACCTGACTATCTAATCTACCAACGTATTCAATTTTTCCTGATGGTAAATAACGTACTAAGTCGCCAGTTTTGTAAAGAGCGGAGGGAGCAGAGGAAGCGGAGGGAGCGGAGGAAGCGGAGGGGGAAGAAGAGAAGGGATTGGGAATTAATTTTTCTGCGGTTAATTCTGGTTTATTTAGATATCCGCGCATTAAACC
>JBCBPQ010000066.1:0-30403 GCA_039820645.1 Cyanobacteria bacterium J06633_8
AATAATTTGCTGGTCAAACAATTTAGTTAAATAAAGCCTATTATTGTCGAAAAAACACGGCGGTAAACTTTATTACAACTCTACAATTGGCGAAGGTGCAGAATTCGTAATTGAAATTCCCATATCGTAGGGAGTAATGAGTAATGAGTAATGAGTAATGAGTAATGAGTAATGAGTAATGAGTAATGAGTAATGAGTAATGAGTAATGAGTAATGAGTAGTTAGTCGAGGAATGAACGCAACTGCTAACTGTCATGGTACTGTCATGGTACTGCTCGCTGTTCGCTGATTTATGAGACAGTCTTCACAAAACTTTGTATGCTGGATACAAGGGAAGAATATATTTTTTCAATAAGCTTGTGCAGGAAGATTTTAGATTAATAGTTGATTTAGTTTCGGTTCTCGCTGTGGCTGCGGGTGGGGGACTGTTTGCTTCGCTTTTGGGTTTACCCGTTTTACTAGGGTATCTCGTAGGTGGCATGATAGTTGGACCAGCAGGTTTCGGTTTAATTAAAGAGTTTATTCAAGTTGAGACTTTAGCACAGTTCGGTGTCGCTTTTTTACTGTTTGCCCTGGGGGTAGAGTTTTCTTTTGCCGAACTCAACAAAGTTAAGAAAATAAGTTTGGGTGGTGGTGGTTTACAAATTATTTTAACTATCGCAGTTACTGCTCTGGTGTCGGTGGGAGTTGGCTGGGTAAGTTCGCCGGTTCAAGGTGTATTTTTGGGAGCGATTTTATCTTTGTCATCCACTGCGGTAGTTCTCAAATGCTTGATGGAGCGCAATGAAACAGAAACTCCCCACGGACAGGTGATGTTAGGAATCCTAGTGGTACAGGATTTAGCATTGGGATTAATGCTAGCAGTATTACCTGCTCTTGACCAACC
Source organism: Cyanobacteria bacterium J06633_8 (assembly GCA_039820645.1). GTDB lineage: Bacteria > Cyanobacteriota > Cyanobacteriia > Cyanobacteriales > Nostocaceae > Rivularia. The sequence goes on from JBCBPQ010000066.1 coordinate 887, forward strand.
CGTGGAAACTCTTGGTGTAGCCGTACTGATGGCTCTGTTAAAGATTGGCTTGTTTGCCGCAGGTGCTGTTGCTACAGGTATATGGTTGATTCCCCCTTTATTGCGATTACTGGCACAAACTGAAAGCCGGGAGTTGTTTTTGTTGGGTGTAGTAGCTTTATGTTTGGGAATCGCTTTATTAACAGAAGAATTAGGACTTTCCATCGAAATGGGGGCATTTGTCGCCGGTTTGATGATTTCCGAAGTGGAATATGCCGACCAAACTTTAACTTATGTTGAGCCGTTACGAGACATTTGCGCTAGTTTGTTCTTTGCTGCAATTGGAATGTTAATCGATCCAGTTTTTTTATGGAACAATCTGGAATTGATTTTAGGATTAGTAACCTTAGTATTTATTGGTAAATTTTTAATCATAACTCCTTTAGTAAAAATATTCCGCTATCCATTAAAAACTGCTTTGATTGCAGGCTTAGGACTTGCTCAAATTGGTGAATTTTCCTTTGTACTGGCTAGCGAAGGTCAACAGTTAGGATTAGTTTCTCGCTCTGTATATTTACTTATTTTAGGAACTACAGCAGTCACATTAATCTTAACTCCCTTCGTATTGCGATTGCTGCCGATTGTATTCGATTGGGCTGAATCAATGCCTTGGCTAAAGCCTTATCTTAATGGTGAAGGCAAACCCCTCGATGTTGCTGAAGACTTACCGATAAAAGACCATATTATAGTTTGCGGTTACGGTAGAGTCGGTAAAAACTTAGTAAAACTGCTGCTTTTTCATAAACTTCCCGTTGTAGTTATAGACCAATCCGAAAGGATAATTCAACAATTGCGGGAAGCTAAAATTCCTTATGTATATGGTAACTGCGTTAGTTTTCATGTCTTAGAAACAGCAGGAGTTGCCCAAGCCCAAGCAATGGCGATCGCTCTCCCGGATCCTATGAGTACTCGTCTATCACTGCGGCGTGGCTTAGAGTTATTTCCAGAATTAAATATAGTAGTACGGGCTACAAACAACAAAAATATTGAAGCACTATACCAACTAGGGGCGCGAGAAGTCGTACAGCCAGAATTTGAAGCTAGTTTAGAAATGGTTTCGTTTCTGCTAACGGATGTAGGCTTCTCACCAGCAACAGTACAGCAAGAAATGCAGGAAATCCGCAAACGTCACTATTTAGATTTTCGTCCCGAACAATCAGCCTCCGAAGTAGCCCGAGATTTGCGACGAGCCACAGCCGATTTAAACAAACGCTGGTATCCCCTGCCGATGAACTCGCCTTTAGTAGGAATGACTTTAGAACAAGCTGATATGCGCTACTTAACCGGAGTCAGTCTCATGGCAATTAAGCGCACCAACGGGCTAGAAATAGATTATCCCGACGCAAAAACCACTTTAGAAGAAGGTGATAAGCTTTTAGTCGTTGGTTCATCCGAAGAAATATCAGCTCTAGACGAATTCGCATCTGGAAAGGCAACAGTTCCCGGAGAAAACAGTGCCTGTCAATGGGTAAAACTGAACACCAAATCACTGATTATAGGAAAAACCCTGGGTGAGTTGGACATTCGCCAAAATTACGGAGTAGAAATACAAGCAGTCAGAAGAGAAAGAAAATTTATTCGCTATCCCAACGGCAAAACCAAACTGCAAAACCGCGATCAATTATTATTGTGCGGTAGATTAACCGCTTTAAATCAAATAGAACAATTATGTTCGCCTAAAAACAATCGGGCAGTATTATCAATCCCAGTAGTCAAAGCCGCAGAATTAGAAGCTCTACGGGATTATTTACCCCTCGATGAGTTGAGGGAATAGGAACAGTGAACAGTTAACAGTGAACAGTGAACAGTGAACAGTGAATATGGAATGGGGAGAATAATTACCAATTACCAATGCCCAATGCCCAATGCCCAATGCCCTATTCCCTATTTCCTATTCTCCAACTTTTAAGAAGGCAATCGCCTGTTTCCAAACGGTGGTTTTTTGATTGTCTTCTGACATAATGCAGAAGCACTGTAAGTCTTGCCATAATAATTTCCCTGCGATTACATCGCCGGTTATTAGCTTTAATTCAATTTGGGTGTTTTCTTGAATTAACTTTTGAACTTGCTTGATGCTGGGTAGTGAGGTATCGAATTCTGTCAACATATTGTATATGAATGTTAGATAGTGGATAGTTGATAGTGGATAGTTGATAGTGGTTAGTGGATAGTGAGTAGTGCCTTTAACAACTAACAACTAACAACTAACAACCAACAACCAACAACTAATATCTGTAATAATTCATCTCATAGACAAATGGCAATTGATTTTACTAAGTATCAGGGTTTAGGTAACGATTTTATTTTGATTGATAATCGCTCAAGCTCAGAACCAGCAGTGACTCCAGAAGATGCAATTAAGTTGTGCGATCGCCATTTTGGTATCGGTGCTGATGGTGTAATTTTTGCACTACCTGGAGAGAACGGTACTGACTATACTATGCGTATTTTTAACTCCGATGGTTCGGAACCGGAAATGTGCGGTAATGGTATTCGCTGGTGCGGCTCGTTCTAACGCCGGAGCCTTTAGAAACTAAAGGGGTATGAGTTAGGTGGATTCGCGGGGAACGCCCCGAAATCTATAACTGTTTCAAAGATGTGGGTGAAAGTCCCACCCGTCCGGGATGACGTGACTCCCTACCTGCCCACGCCGAGCGGCAACAATCGTAACCGCAGAGCGAAGCTGGGAACAGGGCGCAATCAGAAGTTATGCAGGTAGCTACACTGGCGCTAACGGGGATGAAATATGGGTAAACAGGTTCTAGAAAAGTGTCTTATACCAAAGCCACAACCTGAATACAAAATGTGGACTTTAACATCGAACTATCCCGCAGGCAATCAGCGAATGACCTGCAATCCTGGGAAGATGTTAGGCAAAATGAACCGCCCTAAGTTTCAGAAAAGCTTTCAACACGAAAGTATCTTTGTTGCGGAACGAGTAAAAACGCTATACAGGTCTGGGGAAGGTCGAACCCCCGGTAAGCTAGATTGAGCCGAATTCCTGGTAGCGGGTAGGATGACAGCTCAAACTGCTGTCGGGTATTCAGAAAATATTTAATGGCGTAAAGCATGATTAGACACAGTAAAACAACTAGTGAATCTTGGAAGAATCTACCTTGGAAGAAATTCCAGAAGAACCTTTTCCGCTTACAAAAGAGAATATTCAAAGCTGTTAGAACTGGTGACATAGCCAAAGCTAAGTCTTTACAGAAGCTTGTTCTGAAATCCACATCAGCTAAACTGCTGGCAATCCGCCAAGTAACCCAACTTAATAAAGGGCGAAAAACGGCGGGAATTGATGGTAAGAAAGCCTTAACATTCAAAGAACGCTTTGAATTGTACAATAAGCTCTCTGGGGTTAAGGATTGGAAACACCAAGGGTTACGTGAAGTACCCATTCCCAAAAAGAATGGCAAGACTCGCATCCTCAAGGTGCCAACAATCTCGGACAGAGCATGGCAATGTCTAATAAAATTTGCTCTAGAACCTGCTCACGAGGCTACATTCCACGGGAGAAGCTATGGTTTCCGACCGGGACGCAGCGCTCACGATGCACAAAAAATTGTATTCCTTAACTTAAGATCACAAGCTAAAGGTTACAAAAAACGAGTCATTGAACTAGACATCAAGAAATGTTTTGACCGAATCAGCCATAAATCAATCATGGATAAACTTATAGCACCCGCAGGAGCAAAACTAGGAATCTTCCGATGTGTAAAAGCAGGAACAGATCCTAGCTTTCCTGAACAAGGAACTCCACAGGTCGGCGTAGTAAGTCCACTACTAGCCAACATAGCACTCAATGGTATTGAGGACATACATTCAAGCGTCAGATACGCAGACGATATGATATTCTTCCTCAAACCACAAGACGATGCGGAGAAAGTACTTACCAAGGTATCCGAGTTCTTAGCAGAACGCGGTATGGAACTAAGCGAAGAAAAGACCAAAGTTACAGCTACGACAGATGGTTTTGATTTTCTGGGCTGGGATTTTAAAGTCCAAAAAAACGGTAAATTCAGAAGTACTCCAGCAAAGGACAACTTCTTGGCTATGCGTGAGAAAGTCAAAAGCATCGTCAACAATTCTAACTATGGGGCTGAAGTAAAAGTACAAAAACTTACTCCCGTAATAAGAGGGTGGCGTAATTATCACCGCTTCTGCAACATGAGTAACACCAGGGATAAACTGTGGTTTTTAAACAACAGAACTTTCAAGGTATTCAATAAGCAGAAGAAAATGAACCGACACAAAGCCGAATCACTAGTGAGAAAAGCCTTTCCATCGGTCAAATGGTCAGAAAACAAATTTGTCAACGTAAAAGGCGAAAAATCACCTTATGACGGAGATGTAATTTATTGGAGCCAACGGGAATCGAAGTTATATGACGAAACATCAGCTAAGCTTTTAAAGAAGCAAAACCATACTTGTGCCAGATGTGGGATGAAATTTCTTCCCGGTGAAGATATTCACCTACACCATATTGATGGAAACCATGATAATTGGAAACCAAAGAACTTAGAAATGGTTCACCAATCATGCCATCAATACACGCACATGAGCAGGGCAAATGCCCAGAATATCTAGGAGCCGTGTACACGGAAACGGGTACGCACGGATCTGAAGGAGAGGTGCCCTGGGTAATACCAGGCATCGACTCTAACTATGGCTGCTTTTCTAGCTGAGTTAGAAGGAGATGCAAAAAAAAGCGATAAGTACAGCATTCATACTTTAGGTGGTACGATTACACCTGAATTAATGTCTGACGGTCAAGTTAAAGTGGATATGGGAAGTCCAAGATTGACTGCGGGTGAAATTCCGACTACCCTTGCTGCTAAAAATGAAAAGGTAGTTAACCAAACTATGGAAGTTGCGGGTAAATCCTGGGATGTCACCTGTGTAAATATGGGCAATCCTCACTGCATTACTTTTGTAGAAGACGTTGCAGCCATAGAATTGGAAAAAATTGGTCCCCAGTTTGAAAATCACCAGGCTTTTCCCGAAAGAATCAACACCGAGTTTATTCAAGTAGTAAGTCCTGATTACGTAAAAATGCGAGTATGGGAGCGCGGTGCTGGTATTACTTTAGCCTGCGGTACGGGTGCCTGTGCTTCCTTAGTGGCTGGAGTATTAACCGGGAAATGCGATAGAAAAGCAACTGTAGAACTTCCTGGAGGGCCATTATTAATAGAATGGTCGGAAATTGACCAAAGAATTTATATGACTGGACCAGCAGAAAAAGTATTCACCGGAAAACTTTAAATCAAACTATCACGAATGTAGAGACGTAATATATTACGTCTCTATAAATTTCCAGTTCAAACCGCAATTTCACCCCTAGGTTTATAGGGTTTCGGCATTTTCAACTTCCCCTTTACAATTACTCGCCTTTTGCCAAAGTTGAGATTATCTAGGGTGCGTTGTCGCAACAGCTTAATGCACCAAAAGAAACTGAAATCAACCCCAAATTTTGGGAGACGTAAAATTTTACGTCTCTATATTAGTTACTAGTTTATTCAAAAATAAAATTATTATTGCAATTTAAATTCATCGAATTTTACTACTTCACTTTCTGGTTTGGTTGTATCAAAATAATAACTGCTAACTGTACCTTTGCCAGTATCTAAAATACTAAATGCGGTAATCTCCTTACTGGCAATATAAGGCATAGGTTTACCATCTTCCCCTATCAATGGTTTAATTGATGGTACTATTGGTTCTAAACCATTTGGGTCTCCAACTTCAATATATTGCTTTTTATATCCTTCGGGTACGTTACGTTTTTTATCGCCAATAAAAGCACCGTAACTATTACCAACATTAGATGATTCAAGGAAATTAACTCCCGATTCACTTTGAAAACGATTCCATAAATGAGAATGTCCGAAAAAAACTAGTTGGACGTTATTCTCTTCCAATAAAGGTACGATATATCGAATCAAATAATCTTCTTTTAAGGGATATTCGTAACGTATATTGATAATTTTACCGCTATCATCTTTTTCAATTGTTTGTACGGGATTGGTATAAGCTGGAACAATATTATTGCCCAAGGAATGAACCGGATGATGCACCATGACAACTTTGTATTTTGCTTGTTTAAATTCCGGGCTATTAAGTTCTTCAACCAACCAATTATACTGAGCGCTGCCTTTATCGATAGGTTCAAAAATATGCTGTCCGTAACCCCATTGTTCGGGATTTTTAAAATCTGCTTGCTTTTCCCGATATTTACCTTTTGCGTCGGGTTCTAAACTAGGAACTCGCCAGATATTTGTGGCATAAAGTACTACTAAACGTATATCTCCAAAAGTTGTTGCATAATAATTTTCCCCACCCGATTTACTTTCAGGTAAAGTAAAAATTTCTTCGTAGGTGTCGGTATTAAAAGAGTTGGCTTTTACAGATGATTCATCATACAAATTCTTAGCAACTGCGCGGGGAATTGCATCACGATATTCACCATTTAAATTCTCACTTTTACCTCTTCTTCCCATGACTTCATGATTGCCAATAGCAGTAAAAATAGGAGCTTCTTGGAGTATTTCACCGCCAGTATAAGTTGTTTTCACACCGTTTTTATCTATCTCATAATTAGCTCTACCTTGCAAAGCCGGAAAAAATGCACCACCGCGATTATCATCAAACCATTCACTGGCGCGGTCTGGTATATTTATTAAGTCCCCAGCCATGAATACCGCATCAATATCTCCCACTGTTTCCTTAGCTTTCTGTAGATTTGCAGCCGTCATTGGTTTAAGCTGATGATCGGAAGTAAGAAGAATTTTTAATGGTTTTCCCAGTTGAGGTGCAGATGCAAGATTATAAACTTTACTTTTGGCTTCACCGCCATTTTTGGGTTTACTCATGACTTGATAATCAACTTCTTCACCAAGCTCTAAACCAGTAACTTCAGCTTCATGTCGCCAAATATCGCGTTGAACTGGTTTTTGGTAAACTTGTTTGTCTTCAGTTTGTTCCCCGACTCTAGATTTTTGATCTTCCCGAGTATGGCTTAATTTAATAGTTGTAGCTTCAACAGTTTGGTTAAGATTTTCACCATAAGCAACAATATTTTGATTTCCAGGAAACTCGGTAAACCAAACTACTCTTACCGAATTTTTTGTTGGTGATTGTAAAAAAGGTTCCGTCAACAAAGATGAAGCTTCAGCAGTAGATTTTAAACTCGGGGGTTGTGAATTTGGTAAACACCCATACATTAAAGTTATACAGAAAACACATATAAATATACTTATTAATGATACCGGACGATTGCGAAAGCGCTTGATAAACATCATTAATTTGTGAAAGCTACAGTTTTGTAGAAACAATTATGAGTTGATTGTTTCTCACTAATGTAGTTTATCTGACAAAAATGTTTTTATTGTGTTTATCGTAATTATCTAGATACTGTCATCCGCTCATAAGTGTAGCAAGATATCCTCCGAAAAACTCCTTGTATTTTTATTTGATACGTATTTCTCTGCTAGCAGAAGATACAAAACTATTTAAAATTAGTTTAATTGTGATTTTTTAGACAACAAACTACGGTACTTAACCATTATTATATCTATTGTGAGTCAAAGCCGAGTTTTTATGAGGATTAAGGAGCCTGACTCTTGTGAAAGGAAAAAATCATTTTCACCAGGTTCTTAGTAAGACATTTAACTAAAAGCTTGTTGACAGCGTCGCATTTATTCACAGTACTGCGTTTGATGATTGGGAGCTAGATAACAACTAGTTCTAATTTCTGGTGTATTTTCTGCTGGTGATGTTTGTTTAATTTGTAAAACCAAAGTATTAAGGATAGAAACTGATGAACGGAAGTATTAATAAGGTAGAGTGGGTAGAGCAATTAGCTGGTACATTGGCTGATTCCCTTTTTGGTATTGCTACTGATGGAGCAGGGAACAGTTATGTCACAGGATCATTTCAATTAGGCGCTAGCCTTGGTAGCACAACTCTTAGTACCACCGGTATTAATGATGCTTTCGTGGCCAAGCTCGACAGTAGCGGTAATGTCCAATGGGCAGAGAATTTTAACAGCACATCTCTTGAATCTATTAGTTTGAGTTTTGGTATTGATAGTGATGAAGTTGGCAACACTTACACTACAGGGTTTTTCACGGGTACTGTTGACTTTGGCGATACCAGCCTCACTAGCGTTGGTCTTTCTGATGTTTTCGTCACCAAGCTTGATAGTAATGGTAATGTCATCTGGGCAGAGCAGATAGGAGATGCAGGAGTAGGGTTAGACTTAGGCTCAACTATTAGCACTGATAATTTAGGTAACTCTTATGTCACAGGGATCAAAGGTGCTGAGGCAGAGACAGACTTATCTGATATATCAGCAGATCCAACTTCTGTTGACGGTGAAGCCTTCATAGCCAAAATTGACAGTAGTGGTAACTTAGTTTGGACTCAAAACTTTGATAGCACATCATTCAGTTCAGGTACAGATATTGCTAGTGATGCAGTAGGCAATAGTTATGTAATCGGAACCTTTTCGGATGATATAACTCTGGCAAATCAGACTTTTTTGAGTTCTGGGGATACTGACATTTTCGTGACAAAACTCGATAGTGATGGAAATGTCGAGTGGAGTCAAAGCTTAGGTAACACTTTGTCTGACACTGGTAACGGTATTGGCTTGGATAAAGCAGGTAATATTTACATTACAGGAAGCTTTGAAGATACAGTCACCTTTGGCGACACCACCCTTACCAGCAATGGTGAAAGGGATGCCTTTGTTGCCAAGCTTAACAACAGTGGCAACATATTATGGGCGCAAAGTTTTGGGGGTACCTCATTAGATTCTGGAGCTAAGATTAGCGTTGATGAGCAAGACAATATTTACGTCACCGGAAGCTTTGAAGATACAGTCACCTTTGGCGACACTACCCTTACCAGTAGTAGTGAAAACGATAGCTTTGATAGTTTTAACGTTAACAATGGCTTTATCGTCAAGCTAGACACCGACGGTAATATCTTGTCAGCTGAACAATTAGATTACTCATTGTTAGATATAGCTGCTGGCAATGAAGGAAATGTATATGGTACTGGAGGATTTGAAGACACTATAACTATTGGCGACACTACCCTTACCAGTGAAGGATTGTTGGATGGTTTTGTTGTTAATCTTGCTCCTGTAGATATTGATGAACCAGATCCGAATCCAATCATCACTACAGATGTTGATGGAACAACAATTGAAGCCATTGATTTAACTGGTTTCGCTACTGAGCAAGTAACAGTAGATTACACCATCAGCAGAGAAGCTGACTTCAACAATCAAGTCTATTTCTATGCAGTTGATGATATTACGGGTACTGTTGGCGGTGTAGCAGTTGGTGAAGATGGATACATGAAAGCCGCTTTGAACAGCCTAGTTTCTCCTGTATTCTCCACCAGCGATGATAATACAGAAACCGGAAGTCTTGAATTTGACGCGGGTTCTATCGTGGTTCCGGTAATTATCGCTGATGGTACTTTAACTGAAGCACTAAGCGGTGAAGCAGAAGTTTACTTCCCATACTTGGGTGCTAATACTGATAACGGTAACTTTGACCATATCAAGTTGTTGGATGATAACACCTTCGGTTTCGAGGATTTACCCAATGGTGGTGACCAAGATTTCAACGATATCGTTATCGAAATTAACAGGATTGCTTAATTGAAAGTGAGTTGTGAATTTTTAGAGGATATTTCAAGAGTATAGTTTTTAGCTTTCTTTTTGGATTATCCCCCCTTCCCCCCTTATAAAAGGGGGGTAAAGTCTCCCTTTTATAAGGGGGATTTAAAAATCTACGAATTTTATTTGAGACGCATCTTAGTTTCAAGAAACCGTTGTAAAAACATTGCCCAATGTTGAACAAACACCTTACACCAACGGCGATGCAAGGATTCCCTATAGGAATTTCACCTACCACCAGAAGTGCCACTTGGGCTTGCCGTTGCAGGGTATTGTCATCGACTCTAACCTGTAAAGCTTGACCACTGGGGTGCTGTTAACACTGGTATTGATATTAAACTTATCTCATGAGACCAGTGGTGTTTCCCTTTTATTAGGTAAGCCGTGCTGGAAAAGATAAGCAATATGTACCTATACAGTACAAGAATATGAAAGCAAAACCAAAGTTTGTTTACACAAGGTAATAGAAAATATTTGGGAAAGGATGCAAGTAGACTTTCGTCAAATAGTTTTAATCGCTTCCTCAACACAATTAAATCATCAGTTAGGAACAACCACACATGTTGGGTAACCTTGGGTAACGTGAGCGTAACTTTGGGTAAACTTTTGGCTAACTACAGCCAACCCCTTCCAAAACCATTCGCGGAATCAATAATTCTTCTTTCAATTCCCCAATACCTAAGAAAAGCCTTTGCTCATTGTAGACTCTTACGATTTCCCAGACTTGCCCCCCCAGAGAAATTTTCTGTCCCTGACACCATCTACGCGCCTCTATGCTAGGTAAAATTATCTCAGAAAGATGCTTTAAGGGTGCATCAGCAACCATTGGTTGAAAATCATCGGCTTTCAACTTAGCTTCTAACTCAGTTAAAGTAATACTGTCTGCCAAATTAAAACCGCTGCTAACAGTACGCTGTAAGGCTGCTAGAGTTCCCCCCGCTTCTAATATCGCACCTAAATCTCTGGCGATCGCTCTAATATAAGTACCTGCACCGCAGGCTATATTCACATCTAATTCGGGGAAGCTACCTTCTCGCCAATCTAAAATATCAATATTAAATATTTCCACACTCCGCACGGGAGCTTCAACTTTCTCACCTTTACGGGCTAAATCGTAAAGTCGCTTACCATCAACTTGAATCGCGCTATAACTTGGAGGAATCTGCTCAATTTTACCTTGAAACTGCTTCAGCGCCATTTTGACAGTTTCCAAATTCAACCCGCTTACAGCATCTTGTTGAATTACATCCCCTTGTAAATCATCAGTGGTAGTTTGCACGCCTAACCTAATAGTCGCCTTATAAGCTTTATCACTAGGAAGATACTGCAACAATCGAGTTGCTTTACCAATAGCGATAGGTAAAACGCCAGTCGCTGCGGGATCTAAAGTTCCAGCATGTCCTATTTTTTTGATACCCAAAATTCTGCGTGTTTTTGCCACGCAATCATGAGAAGTCCAATCAAAAGGTTTATCGAGATTTAAGAAACCAAGCAAATTATCGAACAGTGAACAGTGAACAGTTAACAGTTAACAGTGAACAGTTAACAGTAACCAGTTGTCAATATTCACTCTAGCATTTTACTGCTGATTAACCCGAGCCAAACCGACGCTTTTCACGCTCATAACTACAGCAGTATGAGTTTTAGTCTTGTGTTGCGATACTGAAAACTGCACTATTTATAAATCAAATCTGTAAACCTTCTAATTTGATATTAACAACATCAACTGGACTAAAATGTTAATTAATTTAATGATTTGACGATTCAAGCTAATTTTTTCTCCCTTCTCGCGGCAGCAAATCTCAACACCATCGCTAAAATTAGCAAAATCAAAAAAGGTAAAGCAATATAATCCGATTTAGAAAGCTTCAAACCATATTCAAACAGCAAACCCAACCATAAATAATGCATCGCTGTTTTATGCAAAATCTTCCATCCGCGTTTACCCAACCATTTCGCTGGAATTTTAAAAGAAGTGATAGTCAAAGCAATCAGTAAAACATAACCCAAAGTTCCCAAAGGTTCAACTTGGGGAGCAGCACCATTAGTCACAAACCATAAACCAACCTAAGCCACAGCATGATAAGTATGAGAAACTGCCATCGATAAGCCCAGATAGCGGCGATTTCTGAGCATCCATATAAAAACAGGTGTTTTCCAAATTTTCTGAAGCAATTACTAACAACTAATTACTAACAACTAATTACTATCAACTAATTACCAAAAAATCCAGCTTGTTGCCCTTCGGGGGAAGTTGTATAACCTAAAAACGCTTTTACTTCAGGGCTGGGGGGATTTTTGTAAACGTAAAACAACTTTCGGGTATAAGGATAGTTAGAAGCTTGGGGTGTAATTCCATCTATGGGAAGTACCCTTGCTGTTGATTGATTTTTAACCTGAGCATAAGTAGCATAACCGATACCGTTATTTCCGAGGGCACGTATTAATCCTGTAGTTTCATCCCTTGGTAGTGTTGTAATATTTGATGCTGTACCAAAATTATTTCCTTGTAGCACTAATTCCTTAAAAGTTTGATGGGTACCGCTAACTGGAGGACGATTAATTACCTGAATATTTCCATTTGAGCCACCAACTTGCGACCAATTATTAACTTTTCCCTGAAAAATATCTGCTACTTGATTGCTGTTTAATTTTTTAATAAAAGTATTATCTATACCGATAATGATTGCAATTGCATCATTTGCAATGGGTACTGCAACCAATCCCTGACTTTGTTCTTGTTGAGTTAAAGGTTTAGAAACCGCAGCGACATCAATTGTACCATTTATCAGTGCCTGAATACCATTAATACTACCTCGCGCACGGGTAATCACATTTGTACCTGAAAATTTGTTCTCAAAACCTCTTTTGAGATTTTGATTAATTGTCACCATGCTAGTGGCACCATCAATATCTATGGTAGTACCGCTAGGTACGCTATCTGGAGCCCGAAAAGCTTCAGCGATAGGTTGATTACCTTCAGAAACTGGATTATCAGAAGATATTTGATTGCTTATTTGTGGTGCGGTGTCGCGTTTGAAAAACCACCAATAACCACCACCTATTAAAGCTAAAGCTAAAAGTATAAAAACAATTGGAGCAGGACCACTTCTTTTACTCATAAAACTTAATTAATTTGTTAATTTGTTTGTTAGTTTGCTGATTTACAGCACTTTGCAGGTAAATGAGGTACAGGACAAGCAGGGGGAGCAGGGGAAGCAGGGGAAGCAGGGGGAGAGATTTATTGGTTATGTGACGGTTTAAAATGTACCTCATATAGATGAAATCTGCTGTATTTATCAATCGACTTATTCTGGTAATTGCTTAGAGTCCTAATCTTCTAACATTTGTAAGCGACGGGCTACTTCGTCATCTAAAATTATTTAAAGGAATATTTCGTCCTATATAGGACTTACACACGGTCGATTTGTCATTGCGACCGAAACGCAGTGTAGGAAAGCAATAGCAGAGTTTTTGGGATTACTTTGCTGTAGCTCGTAATTACGTAATTAGGTTGCTTTTGCGTAAGTCCTGCTATATATACTTCACTGTATGATTCGGAAATTATGAAAATCGCTACAACCAATTTAGAAAAGCACTAGTACCGCTGCGCGGAAGTAAGAAGTAAAAAGTAAGAAGTAAGAAGTTTGATTTTCTAGACTTTTCAGCCATTTTTTATGGTTACCTTATTTACGCCGACTTGTACTAGTGTTCTATTCCATTAAACTTAACTGATTTTCACCGCAGTTCACTGGCGGATTAAATACACACCTGGTATTTTTGATATAGTTGAATACCATTAGAAAACTTTGCAAAAAGTTACTTAATCTTGACAACAACCTACCCATCAATAAATGGTATTATGTGCGGTAATTGCTATTTTTAGCTAGAGCAAATATTAATGTGCTTATAAAAGTCAATATAAAAAAAATTTGCTAATTTTATTGTTTAAATCTATACATTGAATAAATATTTAACTTCTATTTAACTTATATAGGATTTTGATTTCAATTTTCAGCTAAAAAAACTTAACTTTCTTCACAAAATTAATTAAAGCCTCGCTCACCCTACAATTAAATATATAGCTAAGCACTACCACTATGAAACCAAACTTATATATTACCCGCCGTAAATTACTGCAAATTTCTGGATTATCCAGCATAAGTTTACTTTTAGGTGGCTGCGGTACTCCTTTATTTGAAGATTTAGTGGGTACCCTTTCAGAGCCGTTGAATCAAAATTTACAATCTTTATTATTAAAACCTCAAACACCAGTACCGGAATTTTCTGCTGATGAAATCGAGCCGGAAGCTTTGATTGTTAATACATATCGATTTACTCCAGTTATTAACCAAGAAAAATTTCGTTTAATTATTGATGGTGAAGTAGAAAATCCTCTCAGCTTGAGCATGGAAGATATCAAAAATTTACCTTCAACTTCTACAATAATTCGTCACGTTTGCGTTGAAGGATGGGCTGCAATTGTCCAATGGGGTGGCATTCGTTTGCGGGAGCTTGTAGCTTTAGCACAACCAAAACAAAGCGTCAAATATGCTTATTTTAAATCTGCCGATGGTTATTATTCTAGTTGGGATATTGCCTCAGCTTTACACCCTCAAACACTATTAGCTTATGAGAAAAACGGCGAATCTTTACCAGTCGATAACGGTGCTCCTTTACGCTTGGCTTCACCTATCAAACTTGGCTACAAACAAAGTAAGTGGGTTACAAGAGTAACTTTAGTTAGTCAATTATCGCGATTTCAAGGCTATTGGGAAGATCAAGGTTATGAATGGTTTGCCGGATTGTGACAAACAAAAATGATTTTTGATTTCGCAACTGGCGATTTATTTATTCGATTAATACTATTTTTTATATTATATCGCCAAGGTTTTATATTATCTAAGTAACTTTGGTGTTATTACCGATACATATTTAAGCTTGGCGATTGTAAAAAGGTATATATCTATGATGCCAAAGCGTAATAATGATTTACATAGAAGTTGTAAAAAGAAAAACTTTTGTCATTGCTTTGGTATTAATTGATTTATTACCAGGGGTTAACAATGACTAAGATTTTAGTAATCGAAGACGAAGAATCAGTACGCGAAAATATTTTAGATTTATTAGAAGCTGAAGATTTTCAAGCTATTTCCGCTACCAACGGTAGACTAGGAGTTGATTTAGCCTTCAAGGAATCACCAGATTTGATTTTATGCGATTTGATGATGCCGGAAATCAACGGCTTTGCTGTATTAGCATTATTACGCGAAAATTTTAACACTTCTGCTGTACCTTTTATATTTTTAACAGCTCGTTCTGCAAAAGCAGATTTTCGTCAAGGGATGGAATTAGGGGCTGATGATTATCTAACTAAACCATTTACACGTGGAGAATTATTGAGTGCAATTTCTACCAGATTGGAAAGACAAGCAGCTATTATAAAAAATCCAGCTTCCCATGCAGATGTGAAAGCATACCCAAGGGAAATGCGAATTATAGAAAGTACTTTGCGTAGCACCATCAAGAAAGGTAATTTTCGCGAATTTCAAATGTACTATCAACCTATTGTTGATATCAAGTCCGGCAAGATAATTTCAGTGGAAAGCCTGATACGCTGGTGGAGTCCTAAATTAGGTTTAGTTTCCCCTGCGGAGTTGATTCCTTTAGCGGAATCTACTGGTTTAATAGTACCTCTGGGTGATTGGATATTAGAAACTGTTTGCAAACAAACCCGGACTTGGTTGGATAATGGTTTAGATGCCGTACCAGGCTGTGTAAATATATCTGCGGCTCAATGTACTCAAGCTAATTTTGTTGAAAAAGTTGCAAATTGTCTATCGACTTATAATTTAGCACCCCACTATTTAGAATTAGAACTTTCCGAAACCACAATTATGCAAGATGTGAATCAAATCATTGATATCTTGCAAGAACTAAAATCATTGGGTGTACAGATTACAATGGATGATTTTGGAACCGGCAATTCTTCTTTAATTTACTTGAAAAAAATGCCTTTAAATACTATAAAAATCGATAACTATTTTATTTATAATTTACCTCAAGATGCTCAAAAATTAGCAATTACTAAAGCTTTAATTCAAATGGGACAAAATCTGAATTTAAAGGTTGTTGCAGAAGGAGTAGAAACCGTTAGCGAACTTAATATTCTGCGGGATTTAAGATGTGATGCTATGCAAGGTTTTCTTTTTAGTCAGCCTTTGCAAAGTTCTGATTTTGAACAAATGTTACTTAACAAGCAAACTTTGCATATTTAGCCTTGAGTCGTAAATTATGTACAGCGCAGCTATATTTAGGATTAATTTGAGATTAATTATCGAATTTAAAGACGAATGCTTGCCATATCCTTTAATTAGCTGTTCATTTCTCCAATCTCAGAGTACTACCTCTAAGAGAGAAGGGAGTAAGGGATAAATCTTTACCCGGAAATCGCCAGGAGTGGAAGGGGATTAATAATTATTTTTGAAACTGAAGTATCTGGAATTAACATTGCGCTGTAACAAAGATGTGTTGGGTGCTAGAGCTAAGTTTTTGTTGCTATGAAGGAGAACGCGATCGCAGAGTTTAAGAAGTTCTACCTCAGTCTGCGCCTTTCGCATCAGCCTCAGAAAATCACCTTCAGCATCAACCAAAAGTGCAATATAATTGAGGTACATTTTGAGGTGTCCCGCACGTGCTCGCAGTGGTGTCTTTATTGCTTCGGGAGTTTGTCGTAAACGGTCAATATATTCGCGTACTTTGACTAAGGGAACGAGAGAAATCGGCTCGGAACGCAAGCAGAGGCGAATTTGATTAAAAATCCAAGGATTTGCGATCGCCCATCTTCCCACCATCACCCCTGCCGCGCCGGTTTCAGAAAGCACTTTCAGGGCAGTTGCAGCAGAGTCAATATTGCCATTAGCAAGTACCGGACAATTAACCTTTTTGACTGCTTGGGCTATCAAATCGTATTTCACTTCCCCCCGATACATTTCTTTCACCGTGCGGCCGTGTAAACTTAGTAAATCAATATTGTGGCAATTAATTATATCTAGAATTTCTTCAAAGTTATCGGTGTTATCAAACCCTACACGCATTTTAACGGTCAAAGGTTTATCGCTCAGAGCAGAACGCAATTCTCCCAAAATCCGATTCACTTTTTCCGGTTCTCGCAGCAACCCGCCCCCGACATTTTTGCGATAAACTCTAGGTGCCGGACAACCCATATTTAAATCGATTCCAGCAATATTATACTGACAGAGTTCCCTCGCTGTTCTTACTAAATCTGGAATGCTTTCACCAATCATTTGAGCAAAAACGGGGCGTTTTGTGTCGTTTTCGGTGATTGAAGCCAAAATCTTAGGATTGAGTCGCGAGTCGTCGCGCACGCGAAAATATTCGGTAAAGAAGTAGTCGGGACTACCATAGTGGGCAAGAATTTTCATAAACCAGAGGTTTGTCACGTCTTGCATGGGTGCAAGAGCAGTGAGGGGTAGTTCTGGATCAAGGGGTTGGGGGAGCGATACCTGAGACATAGAATTACAGCGCCGGGCAAAGCATTACTTTATCCCGACATTTTAGTTCAATTGATTGGCACGAACTTCGATATCTTCAAGGGTTCGCAGTAAAAGACGCTTGGCTTGCATTTCCCAGCCTAACTTTTGAATTTTGATGGCAGCAAAAGTACCACCAATAGCAGCCAATAAACCGATGGGTTGATGAAGTGAAATTCCTAGCAACAAACCCAATCCACCAATTCCCCAAAAAGGTAAAGCTACTGTTTGCCGTTGTTCTTCAATAATTCTATTTAGCTCACCTGAAGGCATTTGAGTCAATAATGCTTCTTTTGCCTTTCGCTGTTCTGCCATTGGTAGAGCTAAACAAATTTTCCGTCGCAGTTTTTCAATTTTGCGGGCATCAGTGCTGTATTCAGTAAGTTCATCCAGCGTCATTGATAACAAACTTTTTAATTGTTCCATTACGTGCTAAAGGTTTCTGATTATTTATATATAAAAAGCTATTCCATCCACACCTAGATATCTTACCGGTTTTTGACATCTTCCGTACTACAAGCAGTATATTGCCTTAACAATCATAGGACTTACGCAAAGCCCACCTTTTTAAGGGGGGTTGGGGGGATCTTACAGTTTGGAATGCCTACTTTTTGGTTACGATTGCGTAAGTACTGAATCAGTGAGTGTACAAGCACCCTACAAGAAAATATGCCAGTTGCGTAATTCCTAATTAATAATCTGTACCTGCCACAAGATAGTAAATAAAATTGGAAATAGCAGATTGTTTTTATTAGAATAAATATTATCAATAGAGTTAACCGTACTAATATTTTACAGTTCACCGAACACAATCATTAACCCTATTTAATTGGTCGGTATTCATCAATATTTAAGTGAGAAAAACCGAATTTACACTATTTCTAATCATCACTAATATAGGAATCAAAGAAACAAATTAAAACTTGAATTAACAGGACTTACGCACTCGCCATGATTATTCAAGGTTTGGGATTGCTTCCTTACGTCGCAATGACTATAGTTACGTTACCCGTGCGTAAGTCCTAATTAAGTAAACCTTACATCTAGGAGTATTAAAGATATGGCTATTATACGTTATAATCCTTGGGCTGAAATGAGCGCATTGCAAAACCAATTAAATAGAGCATTTGATGATATTCAAACACCTACATTTAAAACTCCAGCAGCCGAATTAACCGAAACTGAAGACGCACTTCACTTAAGATTAGAACTTCCTGGAATCGAAGCAAAAGATGTAGATATTGAAGTTACCGCAAATGCAGTTAAAGTAATTGCAGAGCGTAAAAATGAACATAAACAAGATATCCGTTCTGAATTTTATTACGGCAAGTATCAGCGCCTAATTCCTCTAAAAGCAAGAATTCAAAATACTAATGTTACCGCTGAATATAAAGATGGTATTTTGAATTTGACACTGCCTAAAGCTGAGGAAGAAAAGAACAAGGTAGTCAAGGTTAATTTGTCGGAGAGTTAATTAAAATTTTCTGGGATTAATTGTGTAGTCTAAATTGTCATATTTTAAGCCCGGTTGATTCAACAACTGGGCTTTTTATTGTTTATTTGGCGTAGCTGAATCCGGGTATGAATTTAGATTTCGGAAAGTGCACTGCTACGTCTCTACAAGAGTTTCGGTTATGGAAAAAAATCAATTCATACTTCAAATCAGCAACGCCGTTTATTTCAAATAATTAATCAGTTATCTCCGATTTTTCATTAAATAAAAGCCTGTCGCGGATTTTATTTAGCTGGCTTTGAGACTTAACGGGTTCTCTTGGTGCTGGAAGTTCTGTATTAGGCCAATTTAATACATCATTACAAGGGCATGATATAGCAGGCATACCTAAATTTTTCAAAGGTACCGGCATTTCGCAACGGGAACAGGAAGTCATATCCCATTCAGATGAAAGCAATTCAGCAACAGTTTGTTGAGTTCCTTCGAGATAACACTCACCTGATGTTGGCGAGATAATTTTCTGCCAACACTCTTCAAAATCCTCGCTATAATTTTCGCCATCAATAACATTTCGGGGTTGCAAGCTTGCCACACCGTTGTTAATGAAAACCTTTTTACCTAACTGAAACCAATAAGCTAGATATTTTTTAACTTCTGTTTTGGATGCCATGTCTAGATTCTAGATTTTAAATTCTATATTTTGGAGGGTGAATTATGAATAAAGAATTAAGAATTTTAGAATTGGGCATTGACAAGAGTTTATTAGTAAAGATTTTTGAATAAATAGTAAGTAATTTGTAGTCTCAAAGACAGGTGTTTTGAACCGTCTATTACCTACTAGTAAAGCATCTCATCAATTTTGAGTGATGTATGGAAAATATCAAAAAACATTCTAACTCCTCTCCCCCAATACCCAGTAATTTTAACTCGATCCAATAGGAGTTATCATCAAGTTACTTATGGCAGTCGAAAAACTTTCCCGTCTCTTCATCTGTTCATATGCAATGCCTGTATCAGCAAGGCAAACGGCTACCAAGCACGCTCAAATTAATTACATGTCCTCCAGTTACTAAATATGCTGTTTGACAGATAACGCCCAATTTACGGGTTAATGAACCAAGTCGATCTCGAAAAGTTTGACCTATGGGATAAGCCGGTACTACTCCCCATCCGGTTTCCTCGGCAACAAAAATCATTTCCGCTGCAACCAATTGCACTATTTCTAAAAATTCTTCAACAATATCAAGCCAGAATTTATCATCTTTATCTAGATGATTTGCCACCCATGTACCAAGAGAATCTACTATCATAACAGTATCGGGTTTTGCATTACTTAAAGTAGATGATAAGTCAAAAGGTACTTCTAAGGTGGTCCAGCTTTCAGGGCGGCGATTTCTATGCTGTATAATACGTTGCTGCCATTGCTTATCATTTGGCGATAAGAGTGCTGTTGCAACATACACAACTTTTTTACTAGACTGATTTGCTAAAGCTTCTGCCCATTCGCTTTTTCCCGAGCGTGCCGGACCAGTCACAAGAATAACTTTACTCAAAATTGTTTCCTCAGTATCTTTAATAAAGTAGGGTTGCAATTTCCGCAAGTTAAGCAATATAAGGGTTAGTTATTCCTAAATGCTAGATACACAACCAGTTAACTTGTTTTAAAACTTACTCATTATTTTAAGAGTTCATCTGACTGTTGCACTTTTTCCTAGATTTGTAACCTCAAAGGTATGATTTATAGTTACAAATAACTTTTAATAGATAAAAATACAACCAAACCGGTAAATGCAAACAATAGCTTGACGAATAATTTCCGCAAAAAAAATGGGGCAGGGGCACGCCAAGAAGTTTTTTGTCAAAAAAAATTTCTTAGGGATGCCGTGGCAGGCTTTATAAATGCGCCCTTCGTTTTAAACATAGGGAATGGTCCGTTGCGCGTTTTCCGATCCCGCAACCGTAATCCTAGGGTTGCAACGCCGAATTTTTTTAAGTTCCCCAAAGGTGACTTGAAAATTTAACTCCAGCTTGGAGAAGCATTGTTGTATAACAGTACCAATTACCAACTTTCACCGAATAGTCTTATGAAAGCAGGCTTGAAGCGTATTGAAGAGACTTTGCATGGTTTAGACATTCGTGTTACGAATCCGATCGAGGAAAATGTTGATAATAATAGTTTAAATCAGCAATCCTTATCATTTCGTATTCACGATCGCGCTAATGAATCGAATCAAAATGCGACCGAATTATCATCAGAAGAGTTAACTGAAAATAGTCCTAGTCAGGAAGTTTTGGAAGACTCATCAGAAGATAGCTCAGTTCAAACTTTTTCGGCACAGGATGAGGAGATTAAAGCACCATCGCTTCCTAAATTCAAAACTCCTAGTTTTAGTAGCCATCGCAATGCTCCTAATCCGGCATTAGCATCCAATGTATTACAGGAAATTCAAGAAATTGTTACTAGTTGGCAAACACAATTGTACAAAGTGTTACGAGAAATTCAGGATATATACTCACAAGGCCCGATTGTGAATGGCTGGCTAGAATCTCATGAAAAGGAACCAGAACCGGAAGCTACTGCAACCCTACGTCATGCAGAAGTTGACCGCTTGATGGATTATGTGGAAGAAATTTGTGCGGCACAAGAAACACAACATCCACCCGATTCTTCCCGTACTGGCTACCGTTTGTGCGGTTTAGACGCTTCAGGTGAAGTTTGGTCTCGTCCTTGCCCCGCAGAAGAAGTTCCCGGGGTTAGTATGGCGATCGCTCGCTATCAGAAATTACGTCAACATCTCGAACGCAAGCAAAAACTAGAAAATCGCTTGAACCAATTAGCAGAAACTCTAGTAGTTTTACACGGTCATATTAAACAAGAAAAATAGAGTAGTAGAGCTTGTTAAAATTTATATCCGAAAAAACTCGGTTGGTGTGTATAAAATTTTTAGTTAAGATTCTGTGCAGGCGAAGGTTGAATTTTACTCATTACCCTTGGTTG
Source organism: Cyanobacteria bacterium J06633_8 (assembly GCA_039820645.1). GTDB lineage: Bacteria > Cyanobacteriota > Cyanobacteriia > Cyanobacteriales > Nostocaceae > Rivularia. The sequence goes on from JBCBPQ010000066.1 coordinate 22,621, forward strand.
AGTAGCAGTAAAGTTACAATCAGTTAGCGTAAGTAAAATTCAAATTCGGCTGTCTCTAAAATTGCAATCAAAATGCCAGACACGCAAATTTCTGCCATTATCTGTACTCACAATCGAGATAATTATCTGGGCGCGGCCATAGATAGCCTTTTATCACAGGATTTTGCCGGAGGCTTTGAAGTGGTGGTGATAGATAACGGCTCCAAAGACAATACTAAGCAAGTTGTTTCGCAGCGGCTTGGCAATCGTCTTCTTAAGTATATTTACGAGCCTACTCTTGGATTGTCGGTAGCTCGCAATACTGGTGCGAAAGCTTCCAGCGGTGAGATCATAGCATATCTTGACGATGATGCCGTAGCAAGCAAAAGCTGGTTACAAGTACTGTACGGAGCTTATGAAAGTAACTCTAAATTAGCCATAGCCGGTGGTAAAGTCACATTGTTATGGCCCGATAAAGTAAATCCACCTGGCTGGCTATCATCAGGATTAGCAGGTAATTTAGGGGCTTACGATTTAGGCGATCGCGTTGTAAAAATCGAAAACCCTGGTGACACTCCTAGAGGCTTGAATTATTCGATAAGGCGCAGTTTTTTGGACGATATCGGAGGTTTCGATCTCAAGCTTGGAAGAGTAGGGAAAAACTTACTTTCCAATGAAGAACTGCAAATGACCGAACTAGCCTTAAAAAAAGGTTGGGAAGTAGCCTATCTTCCTGAAGCTTTAGCAGCCCATAATGTATCGCCAGAGCGTCTCAAGCGTTCCTGGTTTATCAGCAGAGGTTGGTGGCAAGGTATAAGCGAGTGTTACAGAGAACAGCTTGCCGGAAAAGCCGGTACGGGGCAATTGCAACGTGGTGGCGAAAGGCTTATACGGGGTTTATATAAAGCATTGCAACATTATTCCGATCCAGCAGTACGTTTTGATAATCTTGTCTATGCTTACGGTCAAATAGGTTATTTAAACGCAGCTATTCAGGGACTTCTATCAAAAAAAAGTAGTTAGTAGATAGTAGTTATTAGATAGTGGATAGTGGATAGTGGATAGTGGATAGTGGATAGTAGTTAGTAGATAGTAGATAGTGGATAGTGGATAGTAGGTAGTATATAGTGGATAGTTGTCGATTAACTTAACAACTAACAACTAACAACTAACAACTAACAACTAACAACTAACAACTAACAACTAACAACTAACAACTAACAACTAACAACTAACAACTAACAACTAATAACTCATAACTCATAACCAATAACTAATAACTAAAATATAATTATATGTCTTCTAAAATTCCAGTTTCCGTATTGATACCGGCTAAAAATGAAGAAGCAAATTTACCCGCTTGTTTAAAGAGCGTTGCTAGAGCGGATGAAGTTTTTGTTGTAGATTCTCAAAGTACTGATAGAAGCATTGAAATTTCTGAAAATTTGGGTGCAACAGTCGTACAGTTTGAGTTTAACGGAGGCTGGCCAAAAAAGAAAAATTGGTCTTTGGAAAATTTACCTTTTCGTAATGAATGGGTATTGATAGTTGATTGTGATGAGCGCATAACTCCCGAACTATGGGATGAAATTGCTCAAGCAATCGAGAACCCAGAATACAGCGGTTACTATTTAAATCGCCGCGTATTTTTCTTAGGTAAATGGATTCGCCACGGTGGAAAATATCCCGATTGGAATCTGCGTTTATTCAAGCATAAAGAAGGTCGTTACGAAAACCTAAATACTGAAGATATTCCCAACACTGGAGACAATGAAGTTCACGAACATGTTGTTTTAAGTAATAAAGTTGGATATCTAAAAGAAGATATGCTTCATGAAGATTTTCGCTCGCTTTATCACTGGTTAGCCAGACACAATCGTTATTCCAATTGGGAAGCTCAGGTTTACTACAACTTGTTAACTGGTAAAGGCGATGACGGCACCATTGGCGCGAGTTTATTTGGTGATGCAGTACAGCGCAAGCGTTTCTTAAAGAAAATCTGGGTAAGATTGCCATTTAAGCCTTTTTTACGGTTCCTGCTGTTCTATATCATTCAACGCGGCTTCCTAGATGGCAAGGCTGGATATATCTACGGAAGACTTTTAAGTCAATACGAATATCAAATCGGCGTAAAACTCTTCGAGCTACGTAGCTGCGGCGGTAGTTTAAATACTGTAAACGCTTCCAAAAACCCCCAGCCCGCCATTGCTGCCAAGGTTAGTCAGCCCGTAAGTTGATAAAAAAGGGGGCATGGGGCATAGGGCATAGGGCATAGAGTAATTGGCAATTGGCAATTACTAACTCCTAACTCCTAACTCTTAACTCCTAACTCCCAACTCCTAATTATTTCTATGCCCAATGCCCAATTCACCATGCCCAATTAGCCATGCCCAATGCTCAATGCCCAATTCCCACAACATTAAATGCCGAACCTTTTGTAGATTTACGTAAATATGACCAATCCGATTTTGATAGAGGGCGTGCGGGTTGGTATATATTGCTTTGGTGGTTCGTGCAAGCTATAACTTTTCCTCTAACCCTTCACAATATGAGCGGTATACGTTGCGCTATATTACGTCTATTCGGTGCGCGTATTGGTAAAGGTGTATTAATTCGTCCCACTGCTCGTTTTACCTATCCCTGGAAAGTAACTATTGGCGATTACAGTTGGATTGGCGATGATGTTGTTTTATATAGTATCGATGAAATTAATATCGGTTCTCATTGTGTAATTTCACAGAAAACCTATATCTGTACTGGTAGCCACGATATTAAAGATCCAGCCTTCGGTTTACAAACTGCAAAGGTTGCAATTGGTAACGGCGCTTGGGTTGCTACAGATTGTTTTGTGAGTCTAGGAGTCACAATTGGAGCCAATGCTGTAATTGGTGCCCGCAGTAGTGTTTTGACAGATATGCCTGACGGGCAGGTTTGTTGGGGTACACCCTGCCGCCCCCGATATGCAAGAAATCGGTAACATCAATTATCAATTATCAATTAATAATTAGTAATAGACATCTCCGGAAATTAGATATGCGTCACCCAGAAACCTTGTAGAGACGCGATATATCGCGTCTCTACATTCTTTTTCGGAGATGTCTAATGTTTTAGAAACCCGGTTTTTTAAAAAACCGGGTTTCTAACTTACTTAGTAAACTATCTATAAATGGTTTAAAACAACTTCATTCCTAACTTCTACCTGAGAATCGGCGAGATTTTTCAAATGTGTCAACATCAATTCATCTCGCTGACACCATACGGAAAATATCTTCTCTCTGCCGTCGCTTAAGGTTTGGCTATCGATACAATACATATTATTAGCTCGCTTCAGCTTCAAACCCAATAAATTAAACAATCGGCGAATAATTTTGATTGTCGAAACCCGTTCATTTTCTACTACTAAATTAATATTTAACGCTCTCTGAATATGCCTGCTGCATTGCAGTACAGTATTTTTCAACAATATTAGATCGGCATCATTTTCGGTGAATTCTCTATTGGGTTCAAGTAATTGCAAAACACCCAATGCTCGCAAGGCTTCTATTCTCAGAGTATATATTTTTAAATCTGGCAGAAATACTTTTCCTTCACCGCAGGATAATTGTTGATTCCATTCTTGTTTATCTCGGAGATGAAAATAGTCGCTGGAATGAGTTAAATAATAATGGGTTCGTAATTGATAATAATATCCTCTATCATCCTGCAATTTCAGTTCGGGAGTGACTTCTACACCGTATCTTTTTCTGAGAAAGTATTTATTGATTTTGTGACGTTCGTTATCTGTGAGAGAATGTTTCTTTAATAGCAGTTCGTATTCCAAATAATCTATATCAGGAGCTTGACTTACAGCGGTTGCCGCAGCTAACTGATTCTGCTGTTTAATGTTCTTAATATTGTTGTTAATTTCTTGAGATTTTTGGCGGCTTTGCTCCCAGTCTTTTTTAGCTTTAACAATTTCTAAAATCAATCTTCTACGATTTGCTGAATCTTCTTTATCGGTGGCTAAAAATGCATAACGTAAATCTCTAATAATATTCTTCTGAATATCGTTAGTACGTACCCATAAATTATGCCCTTCAGCCGTTAATCCTTCCTTCATTGATTGACGATAAAAATTGATGGAAGCATTTACCCTTGCCGATAGTTTTGCCCAAGTTCTTAAATGAATGGGGTCATAAACTAATGGTAAATCAACATCTATTTTATGCATCGGACTTAATAAAGCTAAGTTTTCTTTTTGATTTTCTTGATACCAAAAAGACAGCGAGCGATAATTTTTACTACCGCTACCAACTAAACCAACTCCTCGTTTGGCACACCATACGACACGAGGTATATCATCGCGTACTCTAGCTAATGCTTGTCTGGCTTCGGAATCTGGAATTACCCCTTGGAAAATTCCGTAAACTCTATCAAAATGCTGCACGTCTATACTAATTCCAGTACCAAGACTGGGAGTTACAAAAACAGCATCGTATTCGGGAATTTTTTGATTAATTGATGCTACGAAATCAACCGCTTCATGCCCTGGTGTATTAGTAGTATGACTGCTGACTATTAAAGTTTTAGGATATAAATGTCGTAATTTATCCAAACGCTCTTTTAAATAACGTTCTATTGTTTCACTACTGTAACGTCCAGAACGACTATCTGTAGTTATATAACACCTTCTTCCAGCTAGTAAATCTAATTCTAACTGTTGAATTAGCGGTGTCGGATTGGGAGAATCATAAAAAGTTACATCCCAAGCTTTTTCGGGTTTCCATTGATTTACAACCACCCAAGGTGTCAATTCAATTCCTGCCAATTTTTGGAGATATTCTAAAGAAACATCTGATAAATCGGCATCTTGAGCAATAACCAATCCTCCTGTTGTTAAAACGGTAGAAATTAGCTGTTGAAACAACTTTAATATTTTGACTCGTTTATCTTTACAAGTAGTGCTATGTAGAAGATGCCATAAAGATTGTTCAACTTCATCTAAAATAATTATGGCTCCTTCCCAATCAGAAGGATTGAGTTTCCAAATGGAATCAATACATAATCCTGTAGTGGGAGGATGATGCTCACTTCCTGCAATATTAGGGAGGAAGATGCTATCACTACTAATATTTTTACAAGTTTTAATTCCCGATTCTTTATAACCTACACCCCATTTAATCCCGACTTTTTCGCACAAAAATCGTCCCAACTGAATTCTATGAGTAATTAATAAAATAGGTTTATTTCTATTTAATGCTTGTTTGACAACATCTTGTAATGCAGTAGTTTTTCCAGTGCCCTTTGCTGACTTCACACCAACTAATCCAGAGGTTGGAAAAGGTATTTCACCTAAATAACGACGGTTGACAGTCATTGCTGCCGGAATAGTTAAATTAGTGTGGGGCTTACTATGAGCAAGATAAACTTCTAAATCCGGACTTTGGTAATAAATTTTATCGAAAGCAGCCGCACCTTTTGCCACAATAAACTCATCAACACCCTTCTCCATTCCCGGAAGTTCGATTACTTGAACGGGGCAATTTTTTTCTTGAAATAATAAACCAAGTTGAGATATTGCATTATTTACAGCGTTGGTTTTCTTAAGTTCAGTTTCAAAATCAAAACAAATATAAATAGTACGTTTTGTAATACTAAAAGCTGCTAAATCAGGAATCAACTGACGACGAATAACTTTACCAAATTTATCTCTAACAACTCGATAACCACTTGTAATTCCAGGAACTCCAATGGCTGCATATCCTTGACTTAAAAGAGTAGCCGCTTTCTTCACACCTTCGCAGATAATTACAGGGATATTATGCTCCATTACCCATTTCCAGAAGCCGACAGCAGCACCATCCTCTGCCATCGCAACATTATCGGGTAGTTTGACATTGTAGCGTTGGGCAACTTCCTCCCAGATTGTTAAGGGTACTCGCAAACAAAAAATTCGCGTTGGAGTGCAAGGAGGATGTTCGTACTTGATAGACTTGCCCTTTTCATTTATACGAGGTTGGTTTGGTTTGAAGCACCCCCATTCCATCATGTGCCAATTATTCAGCACATCAACTCCCGAACACCACCAACCACCAGCATTGACATGGGCATAACGTTTCAACCAGTAGCTTTTGACTATTCCAGTATTTGTACGGGGAATAAGCTCGGAAATAAATAGATAATCATAAGCATTTTTATCTTCAAGAGAGCGAAAATTCAGCTTAACAAGGTGTAAATCAATGCCACTACCATTGACTAATTCTTCAAGATGCTCTGGTTTTAAATAGTGCAAATGCATTATGTGGGGAGGAAAGTACAGACAATGGATTTGAAAAATGTATCATGCACTCGCCGGTTTTTATATAAGGGTTTTTAAGGTTCTTAATGTGCTTATTATTATTTAGTGACGGGAAATACTTCGGTTTAATCAAAATATATTGATTTTTCGCTTTCTAGTGTCTAAGTAATAGATTTGTATTGTAATTTTTATGAGCTATTTATATCTATATATCAGTATAAGTCGCAGTAAAATAATTTTTATATTTATTTCCTTAAATAGTAAATTAATATGATATACGTGGTTGAACGTAGTTATAGAAGTCGATGAACTTAATTTCTTAAGGAAAATTTTGCAATAGTATAGATGAATTAGTTTAATCTAAGTTAGCTTTGAACGGGCAGGGATACCCCTATCACATAACTTATATAAATTTATTTTGTAATTATATTTTAATTAATTAAAATAAAAATCCTCTGTATCTTGAGTCAATTAGATAAAGAGGATTTAGTATGATGTCAAACAAATAAAATTTTGTAATTAATTAATCGCTAACAGCTTCTTTATTCTGCTTGCCAAACAAAAACTGGAGAATTTCCAAGCTGAGAATGCAGCTAATTAACCATGCTAAACCAGCAGCATATCCAGCAATTATATCTGTAGGATAATGAACTCCTAGATAAAGACGGCTAAAACCAATTGCTAAAACTAATAAGGTAGTTAAAAATAAAAATATGCTACTCCAGGAAGGAAAGTTAGCTATTAATAAATAACCGATAAAACCGTAAACAACTAAAGATACCATAGCATGTCCGCTAGGAAAACTATAATTAGTAGCATCTACAATTCTTTCCCACAAAGCTGGGCGCACTCTTTCAAATATATTCTTTAACCATAGGTTTAAACCGATACCTCCAGAGGTGACGATAATTAAGGTAAAAGCACTAGCAAATTTTCTACTAACTAATAAAATTATCCCTACAAGACAACTGAGATAAATTAAAGTTGAACCATTACCCAAGAAGGTAATTCCAGTCATAATTTGATTTAATAGAGGAGTATGTTGTTCGTAAATGCTTTGCAAAATTGTCGTATCAAATTCTGTGGTTTCTTCAGCAAATACTTTTTCTGCTATTTGAAAAAATCCCCATAGGCAAAAAGCCGCAACAGCAAAACCCCCAACCCAAACTAAGGATAGTAAGGGAGATAAACGGGAAGATACTTGTTCTTTCCAGCCTTGAATAAGTTTATTAGTGTAATCAGACATAAGTTTAAATTAATAGATATCTACGGTTGAATGTATTTCGTAATAAATTAATATTTAGCTTTCTTGAGAATAACAAAGTTAGCTTAAGGCAACGTAAAATTTAATATCTAGAATTTAATCACAATCGCCCTCACCCTATAAGGGTAGGGCTAAAGTTACGAAGCCCACCTGCGTGGGCTAATTCGTCCATTAAGTGACTGGATGGATATAAAAGAGTAAATCGATTTTAGTAGGTTGGGTGGAACCTAGTGTAACCCAACATTATTTATTGAAAATAAACA
>JBCBPQ010000067.1:0-30268 GCA_039820645.1 Cyanobacteria bacterium J06633_8
GCTCCTACAAACATCACTCCCATGCCTGGTACAACTCCTGAAACAGAAGCAACTCCTAGCGAGGATGATGCTCCTACAAACATCACTCCCATGCCTGGTACAACTCCTGAAACAGAAGCAACTCCTAGCGAGGATGATGCCCCTACAAACATCACTCCCATGCCTGGTACAACTCCTGAAGGAGAAGCAACTCAAGGTGAAGATGATGCCCCTACAAACATCACTCCAACTCCAGAAGGCGTAACTCCTGATTCTGATTCTCCCGCCAACATGAATAAGCCAGGAGAAACAAGTCTTCCCGATTCCGATATTCCTAGCAATACCGAAGAAAAAACAAATCCCACTGAAGATGGAGCAAAAATATTAGCTCCTCAATAACAGACAAAATTTGATATCAAATTAGTGGAAAACAACAAAAAATAAGGATAATACAAAAAGCAAATTCTGGTTTCTCAAGAATTGGTGATTAGGTTTAAAGCTATACCTGAAACCAATAATGAGTATCCAGAATTTTTTTTAAAACCTGCCTTTGACTAACAAACCCAGTTCTCGAAACACCGAGTTTCTAAATATCTCAAACATTCATAGCTAACCGAATCCAAGCAATCTTGTAATCTTAATATAATCTTAATGTGAGATTATTAACCATACTTTTGATTTCTCAAGCGGATTTCTACGAAATTAGAAATTAAGAAAGTTTATCGCAGAGCACGGGGATTCGGAGGTGTTTTTTGGAAAGAAGCAATTATTAAGCAGGCAATACCAATATTAATAAATACATCTGCCAAATTAAATACTGGAAAATTAATCAGTTTAAAATCAAGAAAATCTATAACATAGCTATAAACGAACCTATCAATACCATTACCCATCGCTCCACTTAAAATTAAACCGTATCCCCATTGCTCCCAGCGAAGCAAAAATGGAGTAAACAAAGCTAATCCTATCAACCCCACACTTACTAATAAAGATAGCCAGCGCAACCACTCTACTTTGCCCGCAAATAGACTAAAAGCAGCTCCAGTATTCTGAACATAGGTAAAGTGAAATATTCCTTGTATTAGCGGTTGTGTTTCTCCCAAACTAAAAGTTTGTATAACCCAGTATTTTGTCAGTTGATCCAACACAACACCAGCAATAGCAGCTATCCAAAAGATACGATTTCTTAAACGCATAAGATATTATTTGTTAGTTCTTTGTTGTGAGGCAGTGTGTTATGCGGGTTAGTTGTTGGCTGTTAATAAAGTAACTAACTTTTATGCCAAAAAGAGGACAAGCGATACAAGCGGGTATTGCTACACATAGAAAATAATAATATGCCGATGGTTTTGAGCAAGTTTTGCTTTACTGGTTCGGTTTTATTCTGAATAAAAGATTTTTTAGCTTTTTATTGGATGCTCTCCATCACTAATCACCAGTTTCTTTCCAAAACAACCAACAACTAACCACTAACTACTAACTACTAACAACCAACAACTAATAAAACATTAAATGCCGCAGTACGTATGCTATAACGGTAACGGCACAAACTACAGCTAATTGTCCCGGTAATGCAAACAATGAATACTTAAGGATTGCTTGCAATAATGATAAATTTTCTGTACCCTGCCAACCTAAAACATAAGTAATGACCAAATAACTAATACCGCACAGATGAACTGTTAACAAGCCACATATACAACTAAATGCCAAACTTTCTAATTTAGGTGTGGCTTTAAAGGCAAGAAAACCACAAATCCAAGCTCCAGGAATAAAACCCATTAAGTAGCCAAACTGGGAAAGTTTGACGTAGCCGATGCCTCCGCCATCAGCAAATACTGGTAATAAAGTCAAGCCCATAACAAGGTAGGCAATCTGTGAAAGGGCACCAGCATTTTTTCCCCCAAGACAACCAACTAACAGCACCCCACCAATTTGATAGGTGACACCTAAAGAAAAAGCATGAACTCCTTGGTTACCCCAACTCCAAGGCAGGGCGGTAATATAGGCTTCCAAGAAGGTACCACCCATAGTTAGTAGTAAGCCAATCATTGACCATAATAATTGGTTGGATGCTGCTAACATTTAAAAAATACTCATACAAAAATCGGAAAATAGTGTTTTGCTATTTTTGGAATAATTAACAAATGTATTTACGTCCTTTATTTGCGTCGCATCCTAGTTTAATCCGTCTAACTACAACTGTCCAAAATCCACTCAAAAACAACGAGGAACTTTAAACTAGCTAGAACGCATTTTTAATCTTTACACTTAATCAAATTTTTATAACTATATTGATATTTTCTTTACCGTCCCCACACCCATTCGGTAAAATATCTTAACTTGCATCTGCTTATTAAGACAAAAGTCAACATACTAAATATTTATTCCTTCATATAGGAATCCTACTTGAAAATTGAAAAAAACTAAGTACACTCTAATCTCTGAAAACCCTTTTGCCTCTTGCCTTTTGCCTCTTGCCTGCCTACACCAATAATTTCAAAAATCAAAACGGATTCCTATATATTTCGTACTTACAAACTTTTATTACTCTTTAAAACAAGTTTGATTTTTATCAGCCTAACCCTGACTCACTGAAATTCGTCAATTAAGGAAGGCATTACATATACAGAACAAAAATACTAATGTATTATTTATTTCTTCAATACGAGCAAATATATTTAAGAAAATTATGTTCGCAATAAATGTATGTTTTTGCGTAAACCACTACAGATAACCATAGTTAGCTGAGTTTTGTTAACCTTATCTTTACTGATTAGCAGTATATTGTAATCGACATCTGCAAAATCACTCAACTTACACATCCATGTTTTTCACTAATTTTGTAGCTAATAAATCTCGTTTAGCTCTAGCATCTTCAGTGTTATTACTTACTTGTCTCTTAGCTGCTTGCGGCGGTGGTGAAGGAACCGATAATGCTGGTGGAGATACTCCTGGTGCTACCGATGTAGCTGCTAGCACCGAATTAGATTTAGGTGGAGATACAACCTTGAATGGTGCTGGTGCATCTTTCCCAAGATTGCTTTACGAACGTTGGTTCAAAGATATTAGCGGTAAGTACTCCAACCTGCGAGTTAACTATCAGTCAGTTGGTAGTGGTGCTGGTGTTAGACAATTTACCGCTGGTACAGTAGACTTCGGTGCTAGTGACGTAGCGATGAAGGACGAAGAAATCGCTAAGGTTGAGAGAGGCGTTTTATTACTACCTATGACTGGTGGTAGTATTGTATTCGCTTATAACTTACCTGGAGTTGAAGGTTTGAAATTGCCACGTGCAGTTTATACCGATATTTTGCTAGGTAAGATTACTAAGTGGAATGATGCCAAAATTAAAGCGGCAAACCCTGGAGTTAATCTTCCCAACCAGAACATTAGAGTTGTACATCGTTCTGATGGTAGCGGTACAACTGGTGTATTAACAAAGCACTTGAGCGAAATTAGCCCAGAGTGGAAGAGTGGTCCTGGTGAAGGTAAGACTGTATCTTGGCCTACCGGAATTGGTGCTAAAGGAAATGAGGGCATCACCGCTCAAGTTAAGCAGACTCCTGGTTCTATTGGTTATGTAGAGTACGGTTACGCTAAAAATCAAGGTTTAACTGCTGCGACTCTGGAAAATAAAGCAGGTAAATTTGTTGTACCTAGCGACGAAGCTGCATCCAAAGCTTTGGGAGCAGTAGAGTTACCTGCAAATCTTCGTGCTTTCCTTCCCGATCCAGAAGGAGATGAATCTTATCCCATTGTTAGCTACACCTGGATTTTGGCTTATAAGAAATATGACAATCCTGCTAAAGCCAAAGCGGTAGAAGCAATGATTGAATATGGTTTGACTGAAGGTCAGAAAGTAAGTACAGAACTTGGTTACGTTCCTTTACCTGCGAATGTTGTTGAGAAAGTTGCTGCTGCTGCTGACGCAATCAGCCCCGAGTACAACATTAATGTTGCTGCTAAGTAGTAAGTAGTGGTTGAAAGCACATTGTTCAACCAAATCTCATCAAAATTCAATTAGTTCAGAAATCATGTGGTTCGCTCCCACATTTTCTCTATTACATGGGTAAAGTTTTTTTATGAATGCACCAACCCAAAGTAGTCAAACAGACGGAAAAAATCGCTCTGAAGCAGATAGAAAGCTTGACAGCAGTTTTATTTGGGCAACACGAATTTTTGCTTTCGGTATTGCCGCCATCTTACTATGGATAGGTTTTCAGGTAGCTGTTCAGGGACTTCCAGCGCTACAGGAATTTGGTCTTGGCTTTTTATTCAATGCTGCTTGGGATCCCGTCAGAAGTAATTACGGAGTACTGCCACAAATTTACGGAACTTTAGCTAGTTCATTTATCGGTTTGTTAATTGCAGTACCCATTGGCGTTGGTACCGCTATATTGTTAAGCGAAAATATATTGCCTCTGTCAGTCCGAACAGTGCTGGTTTTTCTAGTAGAACTGCTAGCAGCTATTCCCAGCGTTGTATATGGTTTGTGGGGAATTTTCGTTTTAATTCCTTTCTTGGGAGGTGTTAGTGAATGGCTAAATCAGTACTTCGGTTGGATACCACTATTTAGCCTTCCTGAATCGGGAGTAATTAGCGGTCCTGGGTTGTTACCTGCCGGACTTATCCTGGTAATTATGACTTTGCCGATTATTACAGCAATTTCTCGCGATGCGCTGGTTTCGGTGCCGAAAAATTTGCGCGAAGCTGCTTATGGACTGGGATGTACTCGTTGGGAAACCCTTATAAAAGTGATTATCCCTGCTGCATTTTCCGGTATTGTCAGTGCCATAATGCTAGCACTTGGTCGGGCAATGGGGGAAACAATGGCTGTAACTATGTTGATTGGTAACTCCAACAGAATCAGTCCTTCTGTGTTTGCACCTAGTAATACAATTGCTTCGTTATTAGCAAACCAGTTTGCAGAAGCCGGTGGATTACAAATCAGTGCCTTAATGTACGCTGCTTTTGTGCTGTTTATATTGACTTTAGTTGTTAATATTTTGGCTGAGTTAGTAGTAATGCGAGTCAAGCGATTGTAAACAGAAAAGGTGTATTAATCAATTATGACTAGTTTTTCTGACCAGGCACAGGACTTCCCACGCGGTAGTTTACAAGGTTCTTCAAGCTCTCCTCGCACGCTATTCAATAATGTAATGAATGGTGTGATATTTATTTGCGCTGGCTTAGCTTTATTACCTTTGCTGCTGGTACTTTCTTATCTACTTATCAAAGGTTTTGGTAGTCTGAGTTTAGATTTGTTTTACGAATTACCTCCAGCACCTTTGGATCGAGGTGGTGGTTTCGGTAATGCCATTGTCGGTACTTTGATAATGGTGGGAATTGGTGCTGTAATTAGCGTACCTATTGGAGTTGCAGCAGCAGTTTACCTGACTGAATTCAGCAAGGGAAAAACGGCTCGTTGGATTCGCTTCGCTACCAACGTTTTGAGCGGAGTTCCTTCAATTATTGCTGGTGTTGTGACCTATGGTATTTTAGTTGCAACTAAATATGTTGGATATTCTGCGATTGCTGGTGGTGTGGCTCTATCTATTTTGATGTTGCCAATTATCGTTAGAACTACAGACGAAGCTTTACAGTTAGTTTCTCAAGATTTGCGTCAAGCTGCTGTTGGAATTGGAGCTACCAACTATCAAACAGTTTTATTCGTAGTATTGCCTGCGGCTTTACCATCAATTATTACTGGTGTTACCTTATCTATTGCTCGTGCAGCAGGAGAAACTGCACCTCTAATCTTTACAGCTTTATTCTCCTTCTTCTGGATCAGAAATTTAACCGAACCAACTGCTTCTCTTGCTGTTTTGGTTTATAACTTTGCAACTTCTTTCGACAACAACCAGCAGTCGGTTGCTTGGGCTGCATCTTTAGTTTTGGTACTAATGGTTTTGATTTCTAGTATCATTGCTCGGTTTACAACTCGTAGCAAATAGATTTGATTGAAAAAGTCAGGTCAAATTTGGGTTAGATTAAAATTAATCTAATTTTTCCCAAAGGCAATAAAAAACCATCAATTTAGCTATTTAAGAGACGAACGCAAAAGATTTTAAGCTTTCGGAAAAACAATTTACGTAATTTTTATGGCAACACATATTTCCACCGCACAAGACACCCAAACTGTATTACGGACAGAAGCATTAAACGTTTATTACGGTAAATTTTTGGCATTAAAGGATATCTATATGGATATCCCCAAAAATCAGGTGACAGCTTTTATTGGTCCTTCGGGATGCGGTAAAAGTACTTTACTTAGATGTTTTAATCGTCTTAATGACTTGATTGACGTATTTAGAGCCGAAGGAAAAATTTTATATAATGGGGAAAATTTGTATGCACCTAAAATTGATCCTGTAGAAGTACGCCGTAGAATTGGGATGGTATTTCAAAGACCAAATCCATTTCCTAAATCAATTTATGAAAATATTGCTTTTGGAGCTAGAATTAACGGCTTTAAAGGTGATATGGATAAATTGGTGGAAGAATCCCTTAAAGGTGCAGGTTTGTGGGAAGAAGTTAAGGACAAACTAAACCAAAGTGGTTTATCCATATCTGGTGGGCAGCAACAGCGTTTGTGTATTGCTCGGGCAATCGCAGTCAAACCTGATGTTATTTTAATGGACGAACCTTGCTCTGCTCTCGATCCCATTTCTACTAATAAGGTAGAAGAATTGATCAAACAACTTAAAGAGCAATTTACCGTTGTTATCGTTACTCATAATATGCAGCAAGCATCCCGAGTATCGGATATGACGGCATTGTTTTACGTAAACACAAAACAAGGTGGTCGCAACGGTTATTTGGTAGAATACGACCAAACCGAGAAAATTTTCCAAGACCCTCAGCAAGAAGAAACCAAAGACTATATCAGCGGTAAGTTTGGTTGAATCTTGGATATTTTTTTTGCGAATAGCTAGGAACTATGTTGAATAGTAAAAAATAGCTCCTTGATTTGTCTTGGGGCTATTTTCAAAAAACATTTTTACATTAATAACTTAAGCGGGCGGCGGGAATCGAACCCGCATCATTAGCTTGGAAGGCTAAGGTTTTACCACTAAACTACGCCCGCATTAATTTTCAACTTTAATATTATATTACAGTTGAAGAGAAAAATCAAGAGCCTTACTGAATTTTTATGCGTATCAATGACTGGCTTGCACGTGGTGTTAGCTTGCCTGTTGTTGGATCTGTATCTGTTGCTGGATAAAACAATTTCTTACCCTTTAAATTTTCATCTACATATATTTGATATTGCTGTCTTTTTTGTCCCAATGTGCCTGGATCGACAAATAGCTCTTCGACTTTACCTTTCTCATCAATTGTTAAATAGACTTGAAACTCCACAGGCTCCAAGTTATTTTCTTTAGAAGTTTTAATTATAAAGTTTTTAGAAATATTTTCTTTAAGTTTAGGCGGATTCTGTGGTATGTCATTTTTTGGTTTATAAGGAACTGTATCCCAACTTGCTTTTAGTAAGGCACCACTTTGGTTTAGTTGAGTTTCTTGATTTCGGTTGAGTGGAATATCCTCATCTTGATTGTTCTTGACAGGTGATTCTGGGGTTTGTTGATTGTTTGTGCTAGCCTGTTTTACATTTTGCCCCTGTTGATTTGCTATTTTTTCGGTTATTTTTTCGCCATCTCCGAGATTTTGAGGCTGTTGTCTGGTTGCTAACCTAAGCTGCTCTTCCGCTTCTAGCTTATTCTGCTGTGCTAAGCGGCGATTATTTTCAGCTTCTTGTTCGCGTTGAATTTCTAATTGGCGTTTTTGTTCAGCTTCTTGCTGACGTTGCGCTTCCAATTGGCGTTTTTGTTCAGCTTCTTGTTCGCGTTGAATTTCCAATTGGCGTTTTTGTTCAGCTTCTTGCTGACGTTGCGCTTCCAATTGACGTTCTTGTTCAGCTTCTTGTTCGCGTTGCGCTTCCAATTGGCGTTTTTGTTCAGCTTCTTGCTGACGTTGAATTTCTAATTGGCGTTTTTGTTCAGCTTCTTGTTCGCGTTGCGCTTCCAATTGGCGTTTTTGTTCAGCTTCTTGCTGACGTTGAATTTCTAATTGGCGTTTTTGTTCAGCTTCTTGCTGACGTTGCGCTTCCAATTGACGTTCTTGTTCAGCTTCTTGCTGACGTTGCGCTTCCAATTGACGTTTTTGTTCAGCTTCTTGCTGAAGTAGCTGTTGTGCTAATATTCGTTGCTGAAGTTGTTCTTGTTGAAGTATTTGAGCTTCTAATTGTGCTTGTTTAATTTGTCTTTGGCGTAATTCTTCTGCTAATTGCCGCTGTTGCTCTGCTTCCAAAAAACGTTGTTGTTCTGCTAATTGCTGTTGTTGTAATAATTTTTGCTGACGCTCTTGATGGGCTAGTTGCTGTTCTATTTTTTGATTATTAAAAGCAATCCCATTGCTATCATTTGTAGAAATTGGAGGTTTCACCACAGTTGATGGGTTAGCAGCAGGTTCTGAGTTTTGAGGAGCGATAGGTTTAATTTGCTGTGATGAAACTGGTTTTGATTTTGGTTTTGATTTTGGTTGAACTGGTGATGATTTTTGTGGAGAAATTTCAATAAATTCAATTGCCAGAGGAGAAGCAGAGTTAGCCGAACGCGATCCAAAAAGTTTATATGAACCAATAAACCACAACGCTAGTAGATGCAGGATAAATGAACCACATGAAAAAGCAATCCACCATGTTGGTGAATCAGTTTGTCTTCTCCAGGCTTTTTCTGGAATTGAAGTTTTTTCTACAACCGATTGTGTCATACATCTATATTAAAATCGGTAGGACAGCGGACGTTCTTATTTAAGAGAACCGTTATTAAAAAGGTATATTAATTGTTTTTGGCTATCTCGAAAAAAAACTATTTCCTATTCTAACGAGGGGACGACCAAATCTGAAGTCACGGCGAAAGTTAGAACTGTTTCATCTATTCCCTTCAACTCTAACGGTTTACCCTTAATAATTTCTTCTTCCTCCAAATAGTCAGCGACAGCAGCAGAAACAAGAATACTACCAGGCTCAGCAGCGCTTTGCAAGCGAGAGGCAATATTTACAGATGGACCAATAGCAGTGTAGTCGGCGCGTTCGGAACTTCCAAACATTCCCACCACTGCCGTACCTTGATGAATACCACAACGAAACTGAAGTCCACTGCGCCCGTCGCTATCAAAAATACCTTGCGATCGCCAACGTTCGTTTAGCTCGGAAAGACCGCTTAACATTGCTCTAGAAGTATTTATAGCTCGCCGTACCTGTTCGTTGGGAGTAAGTTCTTCTGGTGCCCCATATAAAGCCAAAATCGCATCTCCCATAAATTTATCTACAGTTCCGCCGTTATCAAACACAGCTTTTGTCATAGTTTCTAAGTACTCATTAAGCAATTCTGCGACTTTTCGCGACCTTAAGGTGTTTGATAATTGAGTAAAACCAACGATATCGCTGAATAAAACTGTAATTAAACGCGGTTCTGGACGTAAATCTAAAACTAATTCGCCTTTTTGGGCTTTTTGGACCAAAACGGGAGGTAAAAATCGCTGAAGTACAGATTCTGTTAAATAGGTATTCAATTCCAGGACTTTACGTTCGTTTTCTTTTAAAGCTAAAAGATTTCTTGCTTCTGCTAAAAGTTCTCTATCATTAAATGGTTTAGCTAAATAAGCATCTGCACCCCTTTCAGTTCCTTCAATACGAGTATCTTCATCCACTTTAGCTGTAAGCAGGATAATTGGTATTCCTTTAAGCGTTTCCTCCAAACGTATAATCCGAATCATCTCTAATCCCGTTACTACAGGCATCATTAAATCTGTAACAATTAGATTAGGCATACATTCTTTAGCTATACTAAAACCCTCTGAACCATTTCGGGCAGTTTGTACTTGATAGCCGTTAGCGCGAAGAATACTAGATACATAAGCTCGCATGTCAGGATTGTCGTCTACAACAAGAACTGATTGTCCTTTTCCTGTCTTCAAATCTGGAGATTCAAGACTATTAGACAACAATTCTTGTGGGATATTGTCAGTGTTATGAGTATCTGTTGATTCTATTAATTCTAAATCAGCTAACTCCACAGCAGCACGACTAACATTCACTTGGGCTGTAGTTTCTACTACTTGTGAGGCATCTAAATGAGTGCTTCCTGGCTGAAGATATATCGTAAAGGTAGTACCGTTTTCATATACAGAATCAACAGTAACTTTACCTCCATGAATTTCTACTAATTCTTTAACTAAAGCCAAACCTAAACCCGTTCCCTCATAAGAACGATTTTCTGAGCCTTCAGCTTGACGAAAACGTTCAAACAGGTAGGGAATTTCCTCTTTGGCAATACCGATTCCTGTATCTTCTATCTGTAAGACACAATCCGATCCTGAATACTGGACTCTAACAGTAATATTACCGTTTTGAGGAGTAAACTTCATGGCATTCGATAGCAGATTATAAACTACCTTATCGAATTTTTCTACATCTAAATAAACCGCAGGACAATCTTCTAACTCTGTGAGTAGATTTAATTGTTTTTTCTCACAGTAGGGACGAAAAGATTCAACAATTTGACTCACGAATTGAACTAAATCGCACTTGCGGAAACTTGGCTGCATTCTTCGGGCATCCAGACGTTGTAGATCCAATAATTGATTTACCAGTCTTAACAAACGTCTGGAATTACGCAAAGCAATGTTACTTTGTTCCTGAGATAGTCCTTCACCGCTACTAACTGCTGACTCAAGAGGACCTTGAATTAAAGTTATGGGAGTACGAAACTCGTGAGAAATATTTTGGAAAAATTCGGTTTTTTGCCTATCTAATTCCAGCAATCGTTCGGCTTGTTCGCGGGTTTGTTGATAAAGTCGAGACTGCTGAACTGCAAGAGCTGCTTGAACGGCAACAGATACAGCTAACTCCATTTCCGATTTCAACCAATGGCGCTCCTTTGTACTTTGTCTTAAAGTAATACTGCCAATAATTTTCCCATCGGCAAGTAATGGAACTACCATCAACGAACGAGTAGCCATTGTTGAAGGTAAATCAAAACCTTTCACTTCATTTGAGTAATCGTTAAGATTATTTACTATTACCGGCTCTTGAGTTTGCAAAATCTGCTGCAATATTTGGTTCCCAGTAATTGGGGCCAAAAACTGAGGTAATTGATGGCTATTTAATCTGACTTTACCGTTTGAATTACTCTTCGTCTCTACCTGAGAACTATCATACAAACCCACACATTCTACAAACTCATCTTCAGCAGTCCATAAAGACAAAACACACCCATCTACCTGCAAAGCTTGTCCGAGTTGCTGGGTAATAGCAGCAAATATTTCTTGGGGATCTAAGCTAGAACGGATAGCGCTAGTTATAGTATTAATTAATACTTCTCTTTGAGCAAGAGCATGTACCTGCTCGTAAGCGTAGGCTTGAGATAAAGCTAATGCTGCTTGATTCGCCACCATCACTACTAACTGCACATCATCTTCTTCCCATTCACGGGATTCTTTCGCTTGATGGAGTGCTAATACAGCCATTAATTCTTGTTGGCAAATCAGCGGAACAACTAAACTAGAACAAATTTGAGCATTATTGAAGGTGAGAGCGCGACTACTTCCCTCGGGAGTGTCTCCTTGAACGCGCTCATCCGTTGTTGCATCATAAATTACAATTACTTCACGAGTTTCCCATACCGTATGGGCTAATAGTTCGGTAGAGGAAGGCAAAAAATTGGCTTTAATTAATTCATCTTCATCCTTTTCCGAAGCAAGTAATGCTTCTTCTTCAAGGTTTTTTTGATAAATAAAACCTTCATCAACTAAATGTCCATTTTGGAAGGGACGTAAGAGGCATGCATCAACTTCCAACATATTACCTACATTGTCCACAATCGCTTGCAAAATTTGCCGATAATCTAAGGCACTGCGAATGGTATTAGTAAGAGAGTTGAGGAGCGATTCCTGACGTAATGTACGGGTTAATTCGTAGGTACGCGCTTTGAGGACATTATGAGTATCTAATGCTTGGCGCACTACTGCTTTGAGTTCTTCTGCTTCCCAAGGCTTCGTTACATACTTAAAAACCTTACCAGCGTTTATGGCTTCCACCAAGTCTTCGACATCAGTGTAGCCAGTTAAAATAATCCGGATAATATCTGGGTACTGAGTAGCTGTGAGGCTGAGGAATTCTGTACCACTCATCATCGGCATTCGTTGATCGGAGATAATTACCGATATATCTCCTTCCTTAGCTAATAATTCTAATGCAGCCGGACCACTTGTAGCTCGTAGCACCTTATATTCACGATAAAAGGTACGGTATAGCAGATCGAGGTTGTCGGGTTCATCATCAACAACCAGTATTTTTGGCTTTCTGTTTACTTGGGATTTCATGCACCGCTTCCATGCAGTAACGGCAGTCGGATAAACAATTTAGTTAGGTAAGAATGTTTTAACATTCGATTTAATGGCACAATATTTAAAATGCAACTGGCAATAGCTTAGTTTAAAGCAAACTCTTGGTCTTAAATTCCTAAGTCTAGATTTGGCTTACACGATTACCATCAACCTTGGCATAATGTTCTTAATCTCCTTCATACTCAGTTTCAGTTCTCAAAACGAGATATCTTATAGCCATTTTTTTCTTCACCCACAGCAGGATTTTTTTGATTAAACGTACATTTGTCAACATTGGTTGAATTTATCTGTCTAGCATCTGTTTTGTTAGTTTTCCCGAGTTAGCACCAACACTAACATCTGAAAGTAATTTTTATTCATCACAATCACATTCATCTCAGTCTTATTACTTCTTTAATACCAAAAAAAAAGTATAAAATAATACTTCATTAAAGACACGTAATGAGTATAAAGTTATCATCCTGTTAGATAGATTGCTATTTTATCAATCACATCTGAAGTTTGTTTAGCAATCAAATGATAATCAACATCTAAATTATGCCTTAAGTGCTTGTAAGATAATTATTTCTAAACAATAGGAATATAAAGTAAATATTTATACTAACTATCTCCGTCAGGAATAGCTAACCTACAGTCAATCATTAGTCTAGCAATCTCGGCGATCGCTGCGCCTCTAATCGGTTATTACCTGTAAAAAACTGAAAATTGCTGGCATTTGCTGTTGGGAAACTGCCGATAATGATGAAAGCGCTTAAATAAATAAGCGCTTTCATACCTCCATTTTCACGGGTAAAGTTTTCCTCGGCAGTGTTATAAAGGCTTTTTAGGTTAGTTGCACTAGCTTAACTAAATATACTTGTTTAACAACTAACGACAGTGTTACAAGCCCGAAAGCACCTGTAAGTGTCGTCACCCAAATAACGTAGCTTTCGCTTAACCTGGCTACATCCCCACTGTTTTTCAGCAAAATTCAGCTTTTTACAGTGTTTAGCGTATAGCATGTGTTTGGTTAAATGCTCAATCTAATTTATGGGTTTATGCCTGAAGAGTAATAAAGATATTTTAGCACGATTCTTACGGACATACTCTTAAAAAACATGGGCAGGGTGCCCCTGCGTTTTTGACAGAGGAATTGAAACGAAGGTGTTAGAAGCGTTTTTGTCCCTCAGCCTGCTTTAGAAATCACCATGATGGAAACAAAAGACATTAAACATGGTAATAAATATTTATTCTTCATGTTGTACCTTGTTATGCTAATAATGCTCTTGGCTAGTATTACACCAACTAAAAATTGGCGGAGGAGAAAAAGGAGTTTCTTGTAGCGAATAGCGAAAATAAAAGAACCGTTGCTTTGTTGACTTGCTCGATTGCTAGAACCTATCCCCTGAAAATCAATGAGGCAAAGCATTAGAGAATCCCAACTAATTCAATTATGGAATATGAAGTACTTTCGCGGCCAGCTTTAGATTAAAAATTCGGTATTTGATAAAGAACTTGTTACTATCAATAGTCAGGAGGTAAATAAATATCTGTGGGAAGCCAAAAACCAATCGACTTGTTGTACAACAAATCAGGTTAGAAATTTATATATTGCCGAGTATCACTAATTGAAGATGGAATGTTTTAAAGTTAGCTCCAGCTTAACCAAAGATGCTTTTTCTCTATCAACTAATTTTACTATCCCTTTTTTGACTTACAGGGCTTACGCAATTGCCACAAGACTTTGATGATACTGTACCCTCATTGCTTTATTTTTAGGTTGAAAGTCAGTCAGCGTACAAGTACCCTGCACAAAAATGTGCCAGCTGCGTAAGTCCTGTTTAAAACCTATGATTTCTGAATATTTTCATCTAATTAGTACAATTTTGTTCACCGCACAGCATTTAATGTAATGCAAAGCAGATAAAATTAAGAAATTATGAACTTATGTATCAAGTAGAGTCAAGGTATCAATGGATAAAAATTTTCGGTTTCTCGCTTTTTCGTCTGTTTTTATGATTGTTTATTAAATCAGATATGTAAAAATACATTCCATGTCAAACTCGTATTTTTAAATTTTTCAATTTATTTTCATAGAGTTTTCACACTAATAAAAATGATATTTTACGCTTATTTTACTAATATTTTCAATGAACAACTTTAACAGTAAGCTTTCTTTGAATCCTTGGCTTTCTCTTACATCTCATCAAAAATCAGTTGCGGTAGTCAATACCCCAGTCAATTGCGGTTTCCAAATCCGGATGTGTACGGTTGGCGACTTAAGTAGTATTGCTCAAATTATCGCCGAAAGTTTTCACTCTCGTGATGGCATATGGGGATGGGCTTTTCCGTTATTACGTTTAGGTATTTATGAAGACTTAAAACATCGTTTAGCAACCTCAGTTCCTCATCATGTTTGTTTAGTAGCTGTTGATACTAGCACTAAAGCTAGTTTAGATTTAGTTGCAACTGTAGAATTAAGCGTACGTTTGGGCGATGCCTGGACTTACGCGGGTACTCGAAAGAGTTATGCTTATCTATCCAATTTAGCGGTAAATCCACAATATAGAAGACAAGGAGCAGCTCGCGCATTGTTAACTAGTTGTGAAAAAGTTGCTATTGATTGGGGATTTCAAGATTTATATCTCCATGTTTTAGAAAATAACCATCAAGCACGACAACTGTATTTGAAATTAGGATACCGGATGCACCAAATTGATTCTAATTGGAATACATTCTTGTTTAGACGCTCGCGACAAATTTTGCTCTATAAACATCTCTTGGACCATTAAAAATTATTTTTATTCTGTATCGCCGATCGATGTTTTTCTGGAGAAATCATTGAAATTTTGTCGATTGTAATATTGACGAATTATTGTTCTGGTGTTAGGTAGTTTTTACAATTCACATAGATCCGTATATATTACTTTATCTACCTTTGAATAGTTTTATGTTTCAAAAAAATAATAAAATAGATATTTTAAATTTATTTATATTTTTATTTGAGAAAATATTAAATTTTAACTGGCTGAACACTTTCTACTATAGATATATGGCATGAGATTTGTTTTAGCAATCTACATCACAAATTATTATTTTGTAGCAATTAATAAAAATAGATAGCTTATATCTAGGCTGGAAACTATTCAGGAGCAATATAAATATGTAACGTAACCACAACTTTAGCAAATCCTCTGTTATATTTATATTTTCTTTAAAATCTTATTGATATAGTTGTAGTAAGCTAATTTTTGTAGAGACATTTAGCAGAATATATTATTAAACTAGAGTCTCTTCTTACTAAGCCCTATCATAATCTCTTTTAGAAAAATTTAGATCGTGAACCATCTTAAATGAAGTATTACAAGGGATGAACGTAAAATTACAGTAACTCGATGATGACTTACACTAACTTTGTATATAAAATATCTATCTTTATAGAAACTTTAAGTAAACATTCCTGTACTGGAAGACAAAACCAATCAAATCACATAAAATATGGTTACTCGATAGGTTAATTTAATTTATTTTGATTTAAATTTAGTTAAACCGAACAATAAAGCTTTAGGCAATAGTGACACTAATAGCTGTATTCATTGATTTAATGACCTATTTCCTGTTTAAGTTCAAATAAGTTCCTTTATTGTTTAATTTTTAGAAAAGATGGATAGCGAAAAGCACCAACGCTATCAAACTGCTATGGTATCAACTTATTATCCTGACACTTGTTTCCTTGACTATCTTGTGATGCCAGATGGGGCTGAGCAATCTTATGGCTCAGATCTACTGACAAAACTGCATAGTGGAAAAGTTTTTATGGTCAATAGTCGTAGACGAAACGGGCTAATACTTTTTAAAGGTTATCATGCAGAGTTTGCTGGTCCTGGAGCCGCTGTTGGTGGTGATTATGACCAAGATTGCCTTCACGTGTTGCCAATAGGAAACATTTCGTCTATGTTGCTAACGACAAGTTCGTCTGATGAACGCCAAAAATCTTATTTAATAAGAAGGCAGTGGATCAGATTAATTAAGCAAATTACTGAAAATCCAGTTCCGCAACAGCGAGTTCAAAGAATTCTTGACCAGTTTGAACAATATTTTCCGCCAGAAGTAGTAACTCAACTACCAGATGAAGCGTTTGCGATGTTAGTAGGAGTATTGCCACAAACTGTAGCAATAGTGAGACGTCTGGGAAATGAAGTAGAACTTTAATTGAAGAAATAAATTAACAAAACGCTGTTTATTAATAGCTATAGTTCAAGTTTTTTATAAGCCTTTTGAAATCTCTCTAAAGTACGGACATTTTCCGATGCAGAGCCTACAGTAATTCGTAATCCGCCACCAGTGAACCGTGTTAAAGTACCTAAACTTTTAAGTTCTTTATGAAGATTTGTTAAAGCAGTATTTATTTCTTTACCCTCCTGGTTTTTAAAGCGTAGAAAAACAAAATTAGCGGCACTTGCTGATATTTGTAATTCTGGATATTGAGACAAATTTTTAAGTAATTTTGAACGCTCGTTGTTTGTTTGAGAAACAGACTCAAGTAAAAGCGAGCGGTTTTGAATAGCTATTAATGCAGCAGCTATTGAAAAACTCGGAAGATTGTATGGTAAGCGAACCTTTTCTAAAATTGCAGTTACTTCTGGGTGAGAAATAGAGTAGCCTACGCGCATTGCAGCCAAGCGAAACCCTTTAGAGAATGTGCGTAATATAACCCAATTCGGATGTTGAGAGAGTTCACTTGCGAGGGTATTTTGACTGAATTCAAAATAAGCTTCGTCAATTACAATTAAAATATCTTCTGGTAAACTTCTTAACCATTCTAACTCTGCAACTGTTAAGCAATTAGCCGTAGGAGAATTTGGGTGAACAACAAAAACTGTTCTGATAGGCGGTTGTTGAGTTTTTGCTATAGCTTCCGAAGCTGCTTGTAAATCAATTTCAAAATTTTCTGAATTTCTAGGTACTGAGACTACAGGTATACCCAAAGCCTGAGCCAAAATTCCATACATTGAAAAAGTGGGTTGAGCCACTAACACTGAACCATTGCCTCCCAAACAGGTGGAAATTAAGATTGAACGGATTAGTTCATCAGAACCGTTTCCTAGGGAGATATTGTTACTTACAAAAACATTGGAAGAAAGGTTAGCCGATTCATTAATATATTCACTAATTGCTTGCTTGAGTAAAGAATGTCCTCCATCTGGGTAACGATTAGTTTCAATTAATTCTTTATAAGTCCAAGCTAACTTTTCTTTCAAATCAATAGGTAAATCATAAGGACTTTCATTAGTATCAAGTTTATCTGACTCTGTTGGTTCTGGTGATATTTGAGAAGGTATACCAATCCCAAGTTGGGGTTTGTAAGCTGCTAATTCGACTAAATCAGTTCGTAAGAAAGGAAGCATATCAGTTTTGCATTTTGGATTTTGCTTGATTGTAGGGATGTTTATTGTTTTTCCCTCCAAAATTTTCAAGACGTATATTATATGTAGTTAATAGATTTGTTTGTCTTGTTTTTAATTAAATCTAATTTAATTCAGATACGAGATACTTACTTAGCTTATAATGTTGGATTACTTGTATAACTAAAATAAATATATCACAAATCTGTAATTTAAATTACGTAATTATTATCATTAATAATTTTAAATACTGCATTTTTTTGCTTAACTGCTTTTAGATTACAAGTTTCTAGTTATATCTTGGATAACTGGCAAAAATATTCAATTGCCTGCCAGATATCTACCATCGCATTCCCTAGAGCGTGATCGCTATTAAGTTCTATTAAATCTACCCAGTAACGTCGTTGAGCATAATTTCGGCTGGCTTGGATGGGAATAACTTCATCATATTGTCCATGTAAAATAAGCGTAGGTATAGGACGTTTCAAAAGTCTTTGATGATATTGCTTTGCGTCGAGTAAAAAATCATAGCTTAAAGGAAGTTCCTGCTTTTGCCCATAATGATGAACCATAAGGTATTTTTCTTGTTTCCAACGCTTTATAACTTCTGCATCTAAAGTCGGTAGCCAGTGAGACAAAAAATCAAACGCAGGGGCTAGTAAAACCAAACCCTTAACCTGTGGAAACTTTTCTGCTATATGGGCTGCTGTTAAGCCACCTAGACTTGAACCAATGATAGTTGCTTCCACCTGTTTTTCCAAACTCGCAGCAACTTGTTTTAACTGGCGTGTAATTGTAAGGTGATAAAAATCTTTACAATTCAAGTCGGGAATTTCTAGTTTTATTTGATTTTTAGCGAAGCGTTCAGCTATATACCTAGCTTTATTAGAATTTGGGCTAGATGCAAAGCCGTGAAGGTAGATGTAGTGCAATTTAATTTATTGGTTATTAATAAAGAATTGTCAATTATTAGAGATTGTACCGACGGGAGATTAATTTCTTACTATTAGGACTTACCCAAAAGCCACGAAATTAGCTCATTATTAGCTGTGCTAACCCTAAATCCTGCCATTGCTTCCCTACACGTAGTGACCGTCGCAATGACAAATTTTCGTTGCCTAAGTCCTGACTATATAAGCCAGAACTATCATAATTTTTGATTATTACATATTACAATTCGCCATTACCTATTACCGATTACCACAGATATCATTGTTTGAGGTCTTGGACGTAAAAGTGTAAGCCGTTAATTCTTAATTAATCTAAGGTGAGGAACTCTTCAGCTGTAGTTGGATGAATGGCAATAGCATCGTCTAAATCTTGCTTAGTAATGCCTTTGCGGATTGCTATACCAAGACATTGAATAATATCGGTAGCATGTGCGCCTAACATATGAATTCCAATGACTCGTTCGGATTCACCTTCAACTACTACTTTAACTATTGCTTGCTCCTCAGAAGAAGCTAATTGATGCGTTAGTGGTTGAAATTTATTGCAATAACATTTTACTGAGTTGCCAAATTCCGAACGGGCTTGACTCTCAGTCATACCCATACTTGCTATTTCTGGACGGGAAAAAACAGCGGAAGGTATATCACCGTAATTTATAGCTTGGGGTCGATCTGCAAAGACAGTATTGACAAAAGCAATCGCTTCCGATCTAGCTGCTGGTGTTAGCTGTAAACGGTTAGTACAATCTCCTACGGCGAAAATATTTGCTTGAGTGGTGCGGCTATATTCATCTACCTTAATTGCGCCTTTTTCCCCTATTTCCACTTGTGCATTTTTTAAATCAAGATTTTTGGTGTTCGGAGTACGCTCTATAGCAACCAAAATAGTATCGGCAGCAATGGTTTTTTTGTTCTTTCCACTGACATTTAGAAGCAAACCTTCTTCGTAATGCTTAATGTGCGTCGCACTACTATTGTTGACAAATTTGATTCCCCGCTTAGATAAGCTTTCCTGAACGCATGTGCGGATTTCGTCGTCAAATCCTTCTAAAACAGTTTCATCTGTATCAACAACGGTGACTCTACAGCCAAAAGCATTCATCATGCTAGAAAATTCTACACCAATGTAACCGCCCCCTATGATTGCCAAGCGTTTTGGTAAATAAGGTAAATGAAACATCTCGCGGGAAGTAATAGCGTATTCTATGCCGGGAATATCCGGAATAAAAGGACGTGCACCTACAGCAATTAAAATTTTGTCTGCGGTAATTTTGCGCCCATCTACTTTAATCGTATGATTATCGACAAAGGTGGCATGATCTCGAATTAATTCAATACCACTTTTTTCAAATTTTTCTTGATAAGAACGATTTATGCGATCTATTTGCTTGTGTACTGAATGAATAAACTGCGTCCAATCGAAATGCGATGAACTTTTACTCCAGCCATAATCAGTTGCGATTTTATTATGTAGCGCAAAGTCAGCTGCGTAGACAATTAACTTTTTAGGAATACAACCGCGATTCAAACAAGTACCGCCAAGGGCTTCTTGTTCGGCTACGGCTACACGCAAACCTAAAGAAGCAGCTTTCGAGGCAGCAGCCGCACCAGCAGAACCAGCACCCATTATAAATAAATCGTAATCGTATGTCATAACTGCGGAGATTTTGAATTGCTATCTAAATGAATGCTTTTTATTCTATTTTTACTCGTCCGATTTTGATTCGGACAAAGAGGAGACGAAATAAGGTAGAAAATTTCGTAAAAATAGGCTGGCTAGTACTTAGCTCACCCTACGCTGATGTAAAACCATAAGAGGCGATAGAAAACCATGAGCCTTACTAAGCCTATTTCCTACCCTACTCTCCGATAACCTCTGTGAGGGGATGGGAACACCGTGGGCGCTAAACGGGCAAACAACGTTAACGTGAAGGCTAACGTCAATTAATAACTCATGTTTCATCCCACAGCTTCCAACAGTTTGCTTGCCTATAAATCAAGAATTACGTCTCACCTCACTACACTCACCGAAGGTGATTTATCAGCCTTCACCAGTGGTACGCTTCAGATGCGGTTAATTGCGCTGAATGATTCGAGGTTGTAATTAATCTTAATTGTATAGATATTCCTTTGAAATTCGGAAATCTGTACATAAAATTATGATTTTTTTTGCAAGCAAAACATATTCCAGAGGTGATGAAGATTATTACAAATACTTATCTACCTCTGAAGCAACACCGCAACTATCTTTAGGATGATTTTTAGGTTATTTTGCAATAAATAAAAAAAATAAATAATTTTTAAATTTCATAGGACTTACACACTGCAACAAAAATTGAGCATTTAGCCATTAAGATTGCCCCTCCCCCTCTAGCCTTGGAAGGAAAGGTTAATAAACGGTATACGTCTTAGGGCACTTTCCTGGAAAGAAAATACCAGTCGTCACCTTCGGGGAACCTAAAAAATCGGACTGCCTTACTCTAACCTTAGAAAAAGGGGGAGGTTTTAAAACAAATTACGATAGTGGTGAAGAGCGGCATCTATCTATTAATAAGCCTGCCACGGGCACCATTTTTTTTGCGAAAATTGTTGGTCAAATCAATATCTCTCGTAAAAACCAATAATCCTTCTACCACTGCTGGTATTTTCTTTTTACGATTTCTCCTAAGAGGTTGTTTGAAAAGTATCGTTTTTAACCGGCATTATCGGTTCATCCCCCCTTCCCCCCTTATAAAAGGGGGTAAAAGTCCCTCTTTTATAAGGGGGATTTAGGGGGATCTAAAAATTTGTGGTTGTATTTATGACTTCCCAAACATCCTCTAAGAACAATCTTTTAAATCTAAGTTACAGGTTTAATCATTTGGTCAATAAAAGTTGAACTACTATCCCAAATTTAATTCCCAAGCCCTGAATATTTTGTAGCTGTTATTAAGCCTCTTGTCTGAAAAGAATTGTAAAGGTTACAGTTGTTTATAATCTATATTCATTTAGGCGCATAGGCGTAAAGTCTGTCTTACAAATTTATTGGGAATAATTAAAATAAATTTGATACATCTAAAATGCAATTTCGTTGTGACGAGAATCACAAGTATCCATGATTAAGATCCTCTTCTAATAAGAGAAAAATATACATAATATATATAACTGAACTCTAGCCGAGTCATTAATAGGGAACACACTAATAGCCGACAGCCTTGAGCAAAGGACTGTCGGCTTTTTGTATTTATATTTATATTGATATGGAAAGAAGAGGATTTTTATCCAATAATTTGTATTTGGCGATACGTTTTATCTGGAGTTATCATAAATCAAAAAAGTTTCCCCACGACTTGTTGGTAACTTGACAGAGATTCTGCCGCAGCCACTATCAAGTGTGGGGAAGATTTTAAGTTGGATTATGAGTTAAATCCGTATTATATTCAAGATTTCTTGCTTGATTTGTCTCAAAAAGGATGTAGGGGGACATAACTAATTAGGTCGAATTTCAACAATCCTTTTTTGCCAAACTATTGAGCCATAGCTTGAATAATCAAATCGAAATAAGGAGCAGCTTCTGGTGCATCGTCAGCACTCAATAAATTAATGGAAGCTTCTTTTAATCCCTTAATAGCTTCGACCATGCCGGGTACGGGAACTCCCAAAGAGTTGTACATTTCCTTCACGCCAATCAAACCAATTTTTTCAATTGGGTCTTTATCACCTGCGAGTATTCCGTAGGTGACTAAGCGTAAATACCAACCATAATCGCGGATGCATAGGGCACGTTCCCTTTGTCCGTAAGCGTTTCCACCAGGTGCAATAAAGTCAGGACGCTTTTGCCAAAGTGTTTTAGTCGCTTGCTCAACTATCTTTTTTTCATTTTCAGTTAAGGTATTTACTATTCGCAACCGTTGTGCGCCTGTTTGCAAATAGTCTTTGATATTTTTGAGTTCACCACTGCTGGGATAACGCAGTTCGTCGTCGGCTTGGAGAATAACTTGGCTTACTACAGTCATAATTTGTAAAAGAAAGCTCAATTTAATTATTACTGTTAGTTTAACGACTCAGGTGCCAAGAAGTGAAGGGGAGATAGGGAGACAAGGCAAAAAGGAGAAAGATAATTATTAATTCTTAGCTTCTAAGCCCTAATTATTTTCTGCTTCCTCTGCTATCAAGGCTATGGTGCTAGTCATTGAGAGCTATTAACTGTTAATTGTTAATTGTTAATTGTTAATCTCAGTTGATAACGGATGTGGGATGACTAGAACAAAATGGAAGCAGGGCGATTTGGTTGAAGCTGTAATTACAGACTTGAGTGATACTGGTGATGGTGTTGCCAGAAGCGGTGAATTGGTAGTGTTTGTACCGGATACTGTTCCTGGAGATCGTGTACTTATCCGTTTAATAAATGTCAAGCGGAATTATAGCAGGGGCAAAGTTAAAGAATTATTACAATTGTCGCCTCATCGGATTAAACCTAATTGCATTGTCGCTGATAAATGTGGCGGTTGTCAGTGGCAGCATATTAGTTACGAATACCAATTAGAAGCGAAACGCAAAGCTGTTATTCAAGCTTTAGAGCGTATCGGTGGTTTTAAGCAACCGCAAGTAGATACCCCCTTAACTGCGGGTAAAACATTGGATTACCGCAATAAAGCTACTTATCCGATGGGAACATCTCTTAGTGGCAAAGTTATAGCAGGTTATTATCAAAAATCTTCTCACCAGATAGTTAACTTGAACCAATGCCCGGTACAGGATTCCCGGTTAAATCCTTTTTTATTGCAGGTAAAACAAGATATCCAATCATTGGGTTGGTCAATTTATAACGAGGGCTGTCATAGCGGAATATTACGCCATCTAGGTTTACGCATTGGTCGTCGTACCGGACAAGTTTTGTTGACTTTGATTGTCAAAGACTGGAATTTACCAGGAATTGAAGAGAAAGCCCAGGAGTGGTTGGAAAAATATTCTTCATTAGTTGGAGTGATGTTAAATCTTCAGAGCGATCGCACTAATAGGATTTTCGGTGATGCTAGCAGGTTAATCGCCGGGAATCCTTACTTAGAAGAAGAGTTTGCTGATTTTAAATTTCAAATAAGACCAGATACTTTTTTCCAAGTAAATACTGAAACCGCTGAGGCATTATTGTACGAAATTCAGTCTGAATTAAAATTAAAAGGCGACGAAATACTAGTTGATGCTTATTGCGGCATTGGGACTTTAACTTTGCCCCTTGCAAAACAAGTACATCTTGCTATTGGTTTGGAAATACAAAAATCATCAGTCGCAAGTGCGAGAATTAATGCTCAGTATAATCACATAAACAACGTTACCTTCCACTCAGGAAAGGTAGAAGAATTACTGTCTCGGATATCTATGAAACCAGATATTGTTATACTTGACCCACCAAGAAAAGGATGCAATCGCACTGTAATTGAAACTTTACGCAAAGTAAAACCATATCGTATTGTTTACGTAAGTTGTAAACCAGCAACACTTGCTCGCGACTTACAGCAACTTTGTCAAGATAGTTTATACACTTTATCGCGAGTACAACCAGCAGATTTTTTTCCCCAGACAGCTCATGTAGAAGTAGCAGCATTTCTTGTACTATCTGATGCCCGTCAAGTTACTTAGTCTAGTTCTGGGGTGAAATTTGGAAATTGTAGTCTAGCACATAGTAAAAATGCTAAAATTGATTTAATCTAAATATAGAATACCTTTTGTATAAAGAAATTGACGCTCTGAGCCGACTCTAAAAAAAGAAATAAGAAGTTGTTTAAATTACAAATCAGCATTGTTTTAGGAGTATTAAAATACTCATTTTTGCTTCAATTAAGTTTATAGTTCGTAAAAGTTTGTAGAAAAAAAATTGCCGATCAAAATTTAAGCAACCTTTATTTCATAAAAAGAGTCAATGCTAAGTAGCATACAAAAATTAGTTGTACAGACATAGAAGTTAAGTCAACATGACCACCTCAACTGAATTTCAGGGTGCGCGGTAGATAGCAAAAGTCATGTAAGCGCGGTCGCCGAAAGCTACGGGGTTTCTCTTGTGATTACCATTTCACTTCGTCCGGTAGGACGTAACTGGGGCACGATTAGTTTTGCCTCAACTCTATATCTCTGCCCAATTTTAGATTTGCTTTTGGCAGAAATTCCAGGAGAAATGCAAGCTGAATTAAGACTAGGACTTCAAGAAGCCTTGGTTAATGCAGCGAAGCACGGCAACAATCTCGATCCTGGAAAAAAAGTTGTAGTTCGTTTTTCTTTAATTGATGATAGATATTGGTGGGTTATATCAGATCAAGGTAAAGGATTTATTCCTGAATGCGATTGTGAAGAAGATCCCACCGAGTATTTACCACCTGATGAATCAGAAAATGGTCGCGGTTTATCGATACTGCATCTAATTTTTGACCAGGTAGAATGGAATCGTAGAGGTACGGAATTGCGCTTGTGCAAGCAATTAGAGCATAAACGGTCGAGAATACCGTTGTTACGGAATTAATTATTAATTTAGTTAAGAGTTAGGATTTAAGAGTTAGCAATTGGGAAGGCGGGAGTTGAAAAACAACAAACAACCAACAATTAATAACTAACCATAATTAATAACTAACCATCTTTTTTTTCTCCGTGAGTTGGACAAGGTGGGGCACTAATAGAACGATTGAGCCAGCCTGTAGCTTGTTCTAATCTGGCTTGTGCTTCTTCAGATTGTTCGCAAAGAAGATATACCAAAGCTGCTGCTGTTTGTTCGGAAGCGCGAACTTTGCGATTAGATTTGAGGCGATGCCAATCCTTGGGAGATATACTCAATCTCTCCAATAAAGTTTGGGCTAGCTCTAATGTAGTGTAATTTTGCAATTGACTAGTTTTAGGCAGTTCGCTGGATTGAGACATAATCTATAGGTTATTTATAGGTTGTTAAATTTATTTTGCGATTATTGGGAATTCACAGACATTGACTCCTAGATTTATAAACCATGGAAGCAATTGAAGTAGTTCAAAGCTGGTAATGAAAGCATAGTTCGTAAGTTTAAGAGAAGACAAGAAATTTATAGCTATAGCCCTTTTCGATTGAATGTAATACAACAACATTGTTGATTCGGATGAGGAGGGATGCCCATTCGGCAAGAATGTATTGTACTAAGCGTGAAAACCGCTATATTAAGATGCTGTTTTCTTGATTATCGATTAATATAATTGCTTGGTTTTGCTTTTTGAATGAGCAACCATTTAATAAACGGTTATTATTCTAGCAAAAATCAAGCACGGGCGGACCGCAAAAACTTGTTGGTAACTGTCTAAATATCAAAGCTCTCTTAGTCTACTACGTCCCTCATGGAGTCGCCTAAACAAACTTCTGAATCATCAGTTGAGCAGAATCTCGAACAAGAATTACAGCATGAAATATTATCAGCAGAGCAAAGTCTTAGTGACTTAAAACAGCGTTATGCCCAAATGCAGGCTGATAAACAGCGTCAGATTGAACTGGTGCGACATTTCGATGAAATTAAACAACAAATGCAGCAAACTACTTCGCGATCGCTAAAAGCGGAGTTGAAACAAATTAAAGAACAGTTAGAAAGCTTGGATAACGCTTTAGGGTTGTTTTCCGAGAGTTATTTAGTGCTGTTTGGTGGTAGCGTTATATTTACTAAAAGCGGTTTGAAAGACTTGTTTTGGCAAGTAGTCCGTTTTGGTGGATTGGGCGTTATCATAGGCTGGTTATTAAAGTCTGTTACTAGTTAGTGGTTAGTGGTTAGTGGTTAGTAGATTAAACAACTAACAACTAACAACCAACAACTAACAGCACTAAATTATTATTCTTGGAAGAAAATTCTATGATAGAGAAGCGGATTGCAGAAATATTACGGAGCGCTCAACCCAACGAGTCGGTGAAGTTGCAAGGTTGGGTAAGAACAAAGCGCGAGTTAAAAGGGTTTGCTTTTATTGAAGTGAATGATGGTTCATCTCTGGCTAGTTTACAGGTTGTGCTAGACGAAGATTTACCAGAATATGAAAATATTTTAAAACAATTAAATACAGGTGCTTCTGTGGAAGCATCGGGAGTACTCGTTGAGTCTCAAGGAAAAGGACAGCGAATTGAACTAAAAGCGGAAACGGTAAAAGTTTATGGCGAAGCAGATCCAGAAACTTATCCACTACAGAAAAAACGCCATTCTTTTGAATTTCTGAGGACAATTGGACATTTACGCAGTCGTACTAATTCCTTGGGTGCGGTTTTTCGGGTACGTAATGCTTGTGCTGCGGCAATTCATGAATTTTTCCAGCAACGCGGCTTTTTGTGGGTACATACGCCAATTATTACCGCTAGCGATTGTGAAGGTGCTGGGGAACTTTTTAGCGTTACCAATTTGGATTTAAAGAATATTCCTCAAACAGAAGATAAAAAGGTAGACTATAGTCAAGACTTTTTTGGTAGACCGACATATTTAACAGTTAGCGGTCAGTTAGAAGCTGAAATTATGGCAATGACGTTTGGAAACGTCTATACTTTTGGCCCTACTTTCCGCGCGGAAAATTCAAACACATCTCGTCACCTTGCAGAATTTTGGATGGTTGAGCCGGAGATGGCTTTTTGTCAACTATCTGAAGATATGGATTTAGCTGAGGAGTTCCTTAGATATGTCTTCAAATATGTGATGGATAAATGTCCGGAAGATATGGACTTTTTCAATCTGCGAGTTGATAAAACAGTATTGGAAACCGCAGAGAATATTATAAATAATCAGTTTGAACGAATTACCTATACAGAAGCCGTCAAACTATTAGAAAAAGCCGATACTAAGTTTGAATATCCGGTAAATTGGGGTTTAGATTTACAATCGGAACACGAGCGCTATTTATGCGAGAAATTATTTAAAAAGCCGGTTATTGTTAGCGATTATCCTACAGAAATTAAAGCTTTTTATATGCGGTTGAGCGACGATGAAAAAACCGTTGCCGCAATGGATGTTTTAGCGCCGAAAATTGGTGAAATTATAGGTGGTGCCCAACGGGAAGAAAGGTATGATGTGTTGGAAAATCGGATTAAAGCTCAAGGAATGAAACCAGAAGATTTATGGTGGTACATGGATTTACGTCGTTACGGTACCGTACCTCATGCTGGTTTTGGATTGGGTTTTGAAAGATTGGTGCAGTTTATGACGGGAATGGCGAATATTCGCGATGTGATTCCTTTCCCACGTACTCCGGAGAATGCCGAGTTTTAAAAATTTTGTAGAGACGCGACATTTTGTAGAGACGCAAGGGTATCGCGTCTCTACATTTATGGTTTGAAGAAAAAAACCGCAGAGACGCAAAGGGCATAGAGATAAGAGGTAAAGAGGTATTATCAAACTTCACTGATTACATTCTGTATATTCTTGATAAGAATCTAGAGCCGTAACACACCCTACAAATTAATAATTATTCGTTTAAATCTCCGAAACGTTCACGATAACGAGCTAAAAGAGCCTCAGCTTCATTTGCCCGGTTTTCTGCTTCTTGTCTTGCTTGAGTTTCTTCACTTAATTTAGCTGCTAATTCATCGGGAATTAATAATTTTTCTCCGGTATCTTCGCGGTAAAAACCAATTAATTCATCTTCTATTGCTAAACGTAATTTTAATGGTTCGCTGCGGCTATCTGTAATTAATTCGTAATTTTCTCCTCGCAAACGATAACCGCGTAATTTTTCTTCTATCCATTCACCTTTAGGATCGAAAAGCCAATATTCTTGTACCTCTAATTGTTCGTATAGGGTTTTTTTATGTTCGATATCTTGCTTTTGAGTACCTTTTGATGTCATTTCAAAAATCACTGAGGGGACTTTAGCTTCTTCCCAAATTTTGTAATTGTCTCTACCTCCAGGTTCGACATCAAAAATTACCATTACGTCGGGTGCTACTCGTAATTTTGGGAATCCTTGAGCATAATATAAAAATTGATTTGCTAAAACGGTTGCTTGTTGTCCTTGGAGGTATTGTCTGAGTACTTCCAGGGTTGTCAATATAGCGTAGAGGTGAATATAGGTTTCAGCCACGGCTTCTCCGTCGGAACTTGGGTAGAAGATTTGAGACTTTGGTTTAGAAGTAGTAATTGCCATGTTCTCAGATTTTGGGTTTTACGTCTATTATGACGTTGAAACAAGCTTTACTATAATTTAAGACTTACGTAGCAATTAGGGAAAGTCTTATGTTCTAAACAGTGAGATTCCCCCAACCCCCCTTAAAAAGTGGGGCTTTGTATAAATTCTAAAGTTGCTCAAAAAAACGTTTTAGTTTATCTTTATCAAGTTTGTCATGACTGCGAACTCCACTACATACATCAAGTCCGAAAGGTGCTACTTGTTTTACTGCTAAAGCAACGTTTTCCGGTTTTAATCCTCCGGCTAAAAAGATTGGAATTTTTATTTGTTCGCGAATTGTTTTGCTAATATCCCAATTATGGATTCTTCCAGTTCCTCCTAATTCTTTGACGATGAGAGATTGATTCCCAGAATCTAGTAAAATTGCATCTACAAATGGTGCGATTTCAATTGCTTCATTGATTGATTATTCGCTGGTTACGTGAATTACTTGAACTATAGAAATTCCAGGGGAAGCTTCTCGAATATCTTGGTAATTTCCAGATTTTATCTTGTCGCAAATTTGTACGGTGTTTGTACCGCAACCCTTTATTTGTTGAATAATTTCTTGGGTATTTTGACTGGAAGTAAGCAAAAACGTGGCGATGGGTGGGGGTATTTGAGGGACTATTTTAGCGATTAATTCTTCAGATATTATACCTGGTCCGCTGGGCATATGAGATACAAATCCTAATGCTGAAGCACCGTAATTAATCGCTGTCCATGCTTCTTCTATGCTGGATATACAGCAGATTTTGATTATTGGTTTTAATGTTGGTTGCATGAAACTATAAATTTATATTTACGAAAGAATATAGTAATACTAAATCTTAATTTAAAGTTTGGAAAGTTGATTATCTATAAATATAGTTTTTAATTCAGAGTAATGGTGCGTGACGCGATGAGGATACGATTGTGCTACGTTCAAATTGTTTTGTCGCGTCACACACCCTACAAAGAATATATATAATTAATTATTTACTTATTTTTGGGGTGTAATCTATGGCTGGGAAGAAGAGAAAACGTCAATTTAAAGCTTTTAGTAAAGCTGCTTTAATAAGGCTTGGTATATTACTGTTTATTCTATTGAGTGTTATTGCCTGGCTGTGGTTTACATGTTTCCAAATGCCGGGAAATAGCTACAATGGTCAATTTATTCCTTTAACCGCTCAAGAAAAAATTGGTTTATGCGAAGGGTTGTAAGGAAAGAAATGAAAATGTTGTGGCAATGTTAAGTTTGGAAACGATGGGTTATTTTTCTCAGGAAGAAGAAAGTCAAAAATATCTGAGGGGGTGACAAGGTGAGTGTAACGTAGGCAGGGCAAGCCTTTCACTTTAATTACTGCTAAAAAGATAGGAACAGTTTTTAGAACGACTCCTACGAAAAATAAGGATTTGAAACGTTTATTGATAAAAAAATAATAA
>JBCBPQ010000068.1:0-30098 GCA_039820645.1 Cyanobacteria bacterium J06633_8
TAAACTCATTTTCAGATCCCCCAACCCCCTGAAAAAAGGGGGCTTTTATTCCCTCCTTTTTAAGGAGGGTTAGGGAAGATCTCCTAATAATTTTCTAAACACTCTGCGTTACTCCGTATTCACTACTACTTGGTTAAGTAATTAAACTCATTTTCAGATCCCCCAACCCCCTGAAAAAAGGGGGCTTTTATTCCCTCCTTTTTAAGGAGGGTTAGGGAGGATCTCCTATTAACTGAGCAGTATTGACTCCGCGTTAACCTCAGCATTCCTTTGCGTTTAAAAAATACACATATCCGGAGAACACAAACCCTTAAATTCCATAGTCTCCACAACCAAAATATCTAAACTAACTTTTTTGATTGCATGATTATTTGTATCTGCTACATACAAATAACCATCAAAAAAACTTAACCCCGAAGGCTCAGAAAAACAGTTATTTTCATTTCCAAAAAAACTTTTACAATCACCCGTAACCGAATTTACAAACTTAATTTTGTGATTATATGTATCGGCAACCCACAAAAAATTATTAGTATATTCTATTCCCAAACAATGCTGCAATCTCGCATCAAAACCTTGTCCATCAACATCACCAAAAGCATTTAAATCTCCGCTGCCGCAAATTGTTCTTACTTGCTGTTTCTCTAAATCGATACCGCGAATCGAACTAACTTCACTATCGGCAATATATAATTCCTTACCATTAGTAGCAATACCGCTAGGTTGAGCAAAAGCAGATTCGCAAAGCTCACCATCAAAGCAAGATTCCGCACCTCTACCAGCAAAAACTTTCACGAAATTGGCTTGTAAATCTAATTCCCAAATCTGATGACAACCAGCCATTGCAATAAATAGCTTGTTTCCCAACTTGACTAAATCCCAAGGAGAATTAAGACTTTCTTTAATACCGGCAATAGTTTCTACTTTTTGACTTTTAAAATCAACTTTTCGTATAGCATGGTTTTCGGTATCGGCTACATACAAAATACTTTCAACTTCATCAAAAGCCATCCCTTGGGGTGCAAAAAATTCAGTCTCCTCGAAGCTGCTATCTTTTAAACCAGCTTTACCGCTACCAATTAAATATAAAACATTACCATCTAAACTGGTGACAACAATACGATGATGCCCCGAATCAGCGATGAATAATTGTGAATCGGTAGCTAACACTTTTCCGGGGAAAGCTAAAGGTGTAATTGAAGGTGTTTTATCTTTTTCTAAAACTAAATCAAATTCTTGAAAATCAATCGTACCCTTTTCTTGATGCAGTTGAATTAACTTAGCGATCGCTTCATCCAAAATTTCACGTTTACCTTCACCTGTCAAGGTTGCAACGATATAACCTTGCGGATTTATGACTACAAAAGTTGGATAAGCCTTAACAGCATATTCTTGCCAAACCAGAAAATCCCTGTCAACTAAAACCGGATGTTCGATGTTGTAACGTAAAACAGCTTGACGAATATTTTCCGTTTCCTTCTCATTATCGAATTTAGCCGAATGTACCCCAATAACCGTAACGCTATCTTTATATTTTTGTTCGAGATATTTTAAATCTGGTAAAACGTGCAGACAGTTAATACAGCAGTACGTCCAAAAATCAAGAATTACTATTCTACCTTTAAGTTGTTTTAACGAAAAAGGTTTATCGGTATTCAACCAATGATAATTTTGCGGTAATTCCGGTGCGCGAATGCGTCTTGTTGGGAATGGGGGATTGGGCATTGGGCATAGGTAAATATATTATGTAGGGTGCTGTGACGCTTTTAAAAGATATAGTATGAAACGAGTTAACTTTCTTTATAGCGTCACGCACCAACAGCATGTTATGAAAATTTTGCTACAACTAACTCATTCATTTTGACGCTTTCTCTATAAAGCTTTAACCATCAACAAACACGGATTATCTTGCCAAATTTGAGATAATTCACTACTTGTATTATTTGATTCAATTCTTGATAGTAATGGAAATTATGGAGACGTTGCAGTACAACGTCTCTACATTATTATTTCTCGATTAATTCAACATTTTGTTGTTCAATGACAGGTACATTTTGAGGTACTTCAACTTCCGGTGTTGCTACTGGATTAACACCCCGAGGAAGCTTGAAATATTCTCCTAAGGGAGATTCCGGTGTACTTTCTGGTGTTGGTGTTTCAATTACTTCGGGAATCGTTTCTTCTAATTTTATTTCCGATTTGGGTGTTTCAATTACTTCGGGAATTGTTTCTTCTAATTCTGTTTCCGGTTGTGGTGTTTCAATTATCTCTGGAGTTGTTTCCAAAGTCGGTTGTGGAGTTGATGTTTTATCTGACTTTCCTCGTTTAAATTTATTAATCAATCCATTGATTTTAGATTTTACCGATGCTGATGTAGATTCTAAGTTTTCTTTTAGAGTAGTTTCCGGTTGCGGAGTTTCAATTACTTCTGGAATCGTTTCTTCTAATTCAGCTTCCGGTTGCGGAGTTTCAATTACTTCTGGAATTGTTTCTTCTAATTCAGCTTCCGGTTGCGGTGTTTCAATTATTTCGGGAATCGTTTCTTCTAATTCTGTTTCCGGTTGTGGTGTTTCAATTATTTCGGGAATCGTTTCTTCTAATTCTGTTTCCGGTTGTGGTGTTTCAATTACTTCTGGAATTGTCTCTTCTAATTCCGTTTCCGATTTAGGAGTTTCGATTACTTCTGGAGTTGTTTCCAAATTCGGTTGTGGAGTTGATGTTTTATCTTCTTTACCACGCTTGAATCTATCAAAAAATCCACCCTTCTCTGACTTTTCTTCTAATTGCGTTTCGGGAGTTGCTTCAATTAGAGTTTCAACTGCATAATCTGTGTCTACGATTCCCCGTAAATCTTCGGCAGAAAGTTCCCCTCTAACGATTTTTGCAAGAGTGTCTTTACCTTGAGGTTCGTAATTAATAACTTTTACAGTACTGTTATAAACATTTTTAACCGGATTACCTTGATTATCAAGAAATTCTAACTTTACCCAGTTTTTACCTTCATTAAATCCTTTCAAATATAAAGATTGCCATCTATCAATAATAAAACTTTCACCGTTAATCGTGCAGCGAATTCGCCAATCTGCAATCGGATTATCGGGATTATCTTTAGCAAGAATATGTAGTGGGGCGTTGGTTAAATAAAAATCAAGTAAAATCGGCTCTGCACCATAACTTCCTTGGGGACTGTTGTAAGTTAATATTGGTAGATTCTCCGTAGGATTATTATCATCGCTCTTAGTAAATACGTGGAATGTTGTTTGAGCATAAGCACCTTCATTTTTAAAGCTTTCATTCCAAGCACGAGAAGCAAACACACGTAAAGTATGAGTACCCGGAGATAAATCTGATAACTCTAATGGTTTATCTAAGTCGTAAATTTCTAATACTTCAGCTTCATTGTCTAAAATTACATCTAAATGAGAACCACTACCATACCGCGCATCTTTAAATATTGGTAAATCTTTAACTTGCAAGCCAACTGTTAATTTATCTTCTTGTAATACTTCATCGGGTTTTGGATTGAGTATTTGTATCTGTGGTTGATAATTTTCTAAACTTTGACGCAATTCTTGGATTACTTCCGGAGGAGCAACTTCGGAAATTTTTCGGGAAAGTTGAGCATTTTCCTCTCCTACTGGCTTGTCAGCTAACTGAATAGATATATCTTGACTTACCGCTTTCCCCCCACAAGCAGTTAAATTTAATACCAGCACACCGATTATCAAAACCTTAAATAGCGCATATCTCTTCCGAATCAATTTAGTTAAAGCCTTCATCAGCCATAAATCCATCTTTTTCTACCCGGTATAGTCAACAATTTATCTAATCCTTTGTTCAAGTACCTATATTACCTTTGGCATTAATAACCAAAATAAAAATTATTAGTTATTTTCATACCTTGCCCCTCGGATTGAGGATCAAAAACTCCCTGTTAATCAAATTTTTGAAAATACATAATGCATAAAATCTGTAGGGTAAAACAGATATTTACAAAATTTTACATAGATAATTCTACTAGTATCCATATATTTACCAAAAGCATTGATTATTACATTTGAATTTGACTCATTTTATGTGTCAAGCTCATAGCCAATAACAGGTTTAGGCATTGACACTATAAGAAAAAACAATAATATGCAGTGGCGCATCGACTAGCTTGTATGTTAAGCACAAAGGTTAATTCTACGAATTGTTGCAGTTTGTAACAAAATATTTAAACTATTGACTTTTTGACCAACGTATTAAGCCGAAAGGTTGATAAGAGAAAAATTATAGAAGTTTTAATTATTGTTAATTTAAGGCTAACAATGTGGGATAGATGACTTTATAATTCAACGAGAAAGCAATAAACCGAATAGAGTCTTTGCCAGCTTCAAAAAAAAGCATATGAGTGGGAACGTTTTTAAAGCGGTGCCATTTAATTTGCGAAGGCAACTAGCGGAGAAAATCCTCAGTCCTTTTTTTAGAGAGGAGGTCGAATGACAATTAGTCCTCCGGAGCGAGAGGAAAAGAAAGCAAAAGTAGTTGTTGATAATGACCCGGTTCCAACCTCGTTTGAAAGATGGGGCAAACCCGGACACTTCGACAGAACTTTAGCTAAAGGTCCCAAAACCACCACTTGGATTTGGAACCTGCACGCACTCGCCCACGACTTTGATTCACATACAAGCGATTTAGAAGATATATCCCGCAAGGTATTCGCAGCCCACTTCGGACATTTAGCCGTAGTGTTTATCTGGCTGAGCGGGATGATATTCCACGGTGCTCGTTTTTCCAACTACGAAGCTTGGTTAACCGATCCGTTAGCAATTAAGCCAAGCGCTCAAGTTGTTTGGCCTGTAGTTGGCCAACAAATATTAAATGGAGATGTAGGTGGTGGATTCCACGGAATTCAAATCACCTCTGGTTTATTCCAGATATGGCGCGGTTGGGGTATAACTAGCTCGTTCCAGCTATACTGCACCGCCATCGGTGGCTTGGTAATGGCAGGTTTGATGCTATTTGCCGGTTGGTTCCACTACCACAAGAAGGCTCCCAAATTGGAATGGTTCCAAAATGTGGAGTCCATGCTCAATCACCACTTATCAGTGTTGTTGGGTTGTGGTTCCTTGGGCTGGACTGGGCACTTAATTCACGTATCTAACCCAACTAATAAGTTGTTAGATGCGGGAGTTCCCCTCAAAGATGTGCCACTGCCTCACGAGTTCATTTTGAATAAAGACCTGTTGACAGAGCTTTATCCCGGCTTCGCCAGCGGATTAGCGCCTTTCTTCACTTTGGACTGGGGTCAATATGCAGATATTTTGACCTTCAAAGGCGGTTTGAACC
The DNA here is from genome assembly GCA_039820645.1 of Cyanobacteria bacterium J06633_8. GTDB lineage: Bacteria > Cyanobacteriota > Cyanobacteriia > Cyanobacteriales > Nostocaceae > Rivularia. The sequence goes on from JBCBPQ010000068.1 coordinate 5,332, forward strand.
CAGTAACTGGCGGATTGTGGATGACCGACATTGCTCATCACCACTTAGCCATTGCGGTAGTATTCATCGTTGCCGGTCACATGTACCGTACCAATTGGGGTATCGGTCACGAGATGAAAACCATCTTGGAAAATCATAAAGGACCCTTTACTGGCGAAGGTCACAAAGGACTTTATGAGAACATGACCACATCTTGGCACGCTCAGTTGGCAACTAACCTTGCTTTCTTGGGTTCGCTGACGATCATCATCGCGCATCATATGTACGCGATGCCTCCTTATCCATATTTGGCAACTGACTATGCAACTCAGTTGTGTATCTTCACTCACCACATGTGGATTGGCGCTTTCTGTATCGTCGGTGGTGCAGCACACGCTGCTATTTTCATGGTGCGCGATTACGACCCTGTAGTGAACCAAGACAACCTCTTGGATCGGGTCATTCGCCACAGAGACGCGATTATCTCTCACTTGAACTGGGTATGTATATTCCTCGGCTTCCACAGCTTTGGACTTTACATTCACAACGACACCATGCGTGCTTTAGGTCGTCCCCAAGATATGTTCTCGGATACGGCGATTCAATTGCAGCCAGTGTTTGCTCAGTGGGTACAAAATCTACACACTTTGGCACCTGGCGGAACTGCACCTAGTGCATTAGAACCCGTTAGTTATGCTTTCGGTGGCGGTGTTTTGGCTGTAGGCGGAAAAGTAGCGATGATGCCCATTGCTTTGGGTACTGCTGACTTCATGGTTCACCACATCCACGCCTTCACAATTCACGTTACCGTCTTAGTTCTGTTAAAAGGCGTACTGTTTGCTCGCAGCTCTCGCTTAATTCCAGATAAAGCAAACCTAGGTTTCCGCTTCCCTTGCGACGGTCCCGGACGTGGTGGTACTTGTCAAGTATCCGGTTGGGATCACGTATTCCTCGGATTGTTCTGGATGTATAACTCCATATCGGTTGTACTTTTCCACTTCAGTTGGAAGATGCAGTCAGATGTTTGGGGAACTGTAGACGCAGCAGGTAATGTATCTCACCTAACCTTCGGTAACTTTGCCCAAAGTTCCATCACCATCAATGGTTGGCTGCGCGATTTCTTGTGGGCACAGGCTTCACAGGTAATCAACTCTTACGGAAGTGCGCTTTCCGCTTACGGTTTAATGTTCTTAGCCGGTCACTTTGTATGGGCATTCAGCTTAATGTTCCTATTCAGTGGCAGAGGCTACTGGCAAGAATTGATTGAGTCTATTGTCTGGGCGCATAATAAACTGAAAGTAGCACCAGCAATTCAGCCTCGTGCTTTGAGTATCATTCAAGGTCGTGCTGTAGGAGTGGCTCACTATTTACTAGGTGGCATTGTTGTCACTTGGTCATTCTTCCATGCCAGAATACTTTCGTTAGGCTAACAAGCTTTTTAACAGTTAGGAGTTAGGAGTTAAGAGTTAGGAGTTGAAAGTTAGGAGTTAAGAGTTAAGAATAAAAATTGGGATTAGTATTCATCAAGCTAAAGGTTAAAAAGTAATCACTTATAACTTGCAACTTGTGAATTAACAGTCTCTTAATTCATAGCTCATAACTCATAACTCATAACTCATAGCTCATAACTCATAACTCATAACTCATAACTCTCAACTTGATTTATTAAATGGCTCTCATGTCAGAGGATTTATAAAACCTATGGCAACAAAATTTCCAAAATTTAGCCAGGACCTCGCACAAGATCCGACTACTCGTCGGATTTGGTATGCGATCGCGATGGGTAATGATTTTGAAAGCCACGATGGAATGACCGAAGAGAATCTTTACCAAAAGATTTTTGCGACTCATTTCGGTCACCTGGCAATCATTTTCTTATGGGCATCCAGCCTAAATTTCCACGTAGCTTGGCAAGGTAACTTTGAACAGTGGATTAAAGATCCTCTTCATATCAGCCCTATCGCTCATGCGATTTGGGACCCCCATTTTGGTAAACCAGCGATAGACGCATTTACTCAAGGTGGCGTAGATTATCCGGTAAACATCGCTTACTCTGGTGTTTACCACTGGTGGTACACCATTGGGATGCGGACAAACAACGACCTTTACTCTGGTGCGTTGTTGCTCCTATTGTTAGCTGCTCTATTCCTGTTTGCAGGTTGGTTGCATTTACAACCCAAGTTCCGCCCCAGTCTTTCCTGGTTCAAGAGTGCTGAACCCCGTTTAAACCACCACTTAGCTGGCTTATTTGGTGTAAGCTCCTTGGCTTGGACTGGTCACTTGGTACACGTAGCTATCCCTGAATCACGCGGACAGCACGTAGGTTGGGATAACTTCCTCAGCACCTTACCGCATCCAGAAGGCTTACAACCCTTTTTCACAGGAAATTGGGGTGTATACGCAGCAAACCCAGATACAGCTAGCCATGTATTTGGTACATCTGAAGGTGCTGGTACAGCAATCTTGACCTTCCTTGGTGGATTCCACCCCCAAACTGAATCGTTGTGGTTGACCGACATGGCTCACCACCACTTAGCGATCGCGGTACTGTTTATTGTCGCCGGTCATATGTACCGGACAAACTTCGGAATTGGTCACAGCATCAAAGAAATGCTCAATGCGAAGCAATTCTTTGGCACCAAAACTGAAGGACAATTTAACTTACCCCACCAAGGGTTGTACGACACCATCAACAACTCTCTGCACTTCCAGTTGTCCTTAGCATTGGCAGCATTAGGAACTATTACTTCCTTGGTAGCGCAGCATATGTACGCCTTGCCTCCCTACGCATTTATTGCCAGGGATTACACAACACAGGCAGCGCTGTACACTCACCACCAGTACATTGCGGTATTCTTGATGACTGGTGCCTTTGCCCACGCGGCAATCTTCTGGGTACGTGACTACGATCCAGAACAGAACAAAGGCAACGTATTAGACCGTGTATTGAAGCATAAAGAAGCGATTATCTCTCACTTAAGCTGGGTATCCCTTTTCTTAGGCTTCCACACCTTGAGTTTATACGTACACAACGACGTAGTTGTTGCATTCGGCACACCTGAAAAGCAGATTTTGATTGAGCCAGTATTTGCTCAATTCATTCAGGCTTCTCACGGTAAAGTCTTGTACGGCATGGATACATTGCTGTCCAATCCTGAAAGTATTGCTGCCACAGCTTGGCCTAACTACGGTAACGTTTGGTTGTCTGGATGGTTAGATGCCATCAACAATACTAGCAACTCACTATTCTTAACCATTGGTCCTGGCGACTTCTTGGTACACCATGCCTTCGCGTTAGCAATCCACACCACCGTATTAATCTTGGTTAAAGGTGCTTTGGATGCTCGTGGTTCCAAGTTAATGCCCGACAAAAAAGACTTTGGTTATGCATTCCCTTGTGATGGTCCCGGACGTGGCGGTACTTGTGATATCTCCGGTTGGGACTCCTTCTACCTAGCATTATTCTGGTCCTTAAACACAGTAGGGTGGGTAACGTTCTACTGGCACTGGAAGCATCTGGGTATATGGCAAGGAAACGTAGCAGCGTTTAACGAAAACTCCACATATCTCATGGGTTGGTTCCGAGATTACTTGTGGAACTATTCAGCATCGCTGATTAATGGTTACAACCCCTACGGCATGAATAACCTGTCCGTCTGGGCTTGGATGTTCCTCTTCGGACACCTAGTTTGGGCAACCGGCTTCATGTTCCTCATCTCCTGGAGGGGTTACTGGCAAGAATTGATTGAAACACTTGTTTGGGCACACGAGCGCACACCTCTAGCGAACTTAGTTCGTTGGAAAGACAAGCCCGTTGCAATGTCCATCGTTCAAGGTCGTTTAATTGGATTAGCTCACTTTACCGTGGGTTACATCCTGACGTATGGCGCGTTCCTGATAGCCTCAACGGCGAGTAGGGTAGGCGGTTAACCTTTAACGCAGCAAGTAACTTGTTAATAAATGAAAATCCCTCGCCGGAAGGTGGGGGATTTTTGTTTGGGGTTGAGGGGGATTATTAATATTCAAAAAAAATCACCAAATTTCCAGGCGATCCTTGAGGCTACAAATATAGCAGTTTTCCGTTGAGTTCGGTAGACTGTTATACTTCACGCCGTTCTCCGGACACCCCTCTCCTTACTAACGAGAGCTAAATCAATTAGAGAAGCGTGGCTTTGAACACCGATTCATGTATCTTCTTAAAGGGCTATATCTGGACAATATGGGTATATATGTCGATTTATGGGTAGTAATTAGATAACAGTTACTACCCCCGACAGTATTTCGTATATTTCGCATATTTCGGATATTGCGATTTTATTACTGTAGAGGTACAATGACATTAAGAATAATGTAAATGCTTTTTCTGAGTCCTACTCCGATCGCAACCACATTTCATTTAATTTAGGTATAAAGCCATGACTAAGAGCTTACTTGTAGCTATTAAAGCTCCTACAAAACTTCGTGGAAAGGCAAGAAAAAAACAGTTTGAGACAAATTACCAAAAAGGTACGAATAAATTAGTTGATGTAAATGGTGAAGAAATTCCTATTTCCAATCATGTGTTTGAAGTTTTGCAACAAATACTGCCAGAACTGGAGCAAGGTCAAACAACAGTAACTATTTCACCAAATAGTGCAGAAATGACTACTCAACAAGCAGCAGATATTCTGAATGTTTCCCGTCCACATCTAATAAAACTTTTAGATAATAATGAAATCCCATATACAAAAACAGGAACTCATCGCAGAATTAAGGTTAAAGATGTAATGGATTATAAGGAAAAGAAAGATACTCAATGTGCTCAATCACTTAATGAAATGATGGAGATTATGCAGGAAAACGGTTTATTTGACTAGAATAATAAGTGATGTTGAGTAGTTTTTATCACTGTGAGTAATTTTTCTGCACTTCTCGACGCTTGTGTTATTTTTCCTTTTTCTTTGTCTAATATATTACTTGAAGCAGCCCATAAAGGACTCTACCGAGTTCATTTTTCTCATAAAATATTGGACGAAGCTATTACGAATCGAGTTAAAAGAGGAAAAATGGAGCAACCAGCAGCAGATAGATTTAGATCTGCTTTGATTGAAGGATTTTCTCATGCATTAGTAGAATCTCCTGTGGATTTAGAGGATAAGATGGACAATCATCCTGGCGATCGTCATGTCTTAGCTTCTGCAGTTTATGCAAAAGTCGATGTAATAGTTACATCCAATGTGAAACATTTTCCTCCGTCATCTGTTTCACATTGGGGTATAGAAGTCATGCATCCAGATGATTTCTTAAGCTACTTGTGTGATGAAAATGGTGATGATATTTTGTGTGATTTACTCTCTGGAATGATTGCTAATTACAAGAAACCACCCATAACTGATTTAGAATTTATTTCAAATCTTGAGAAGCAACAGCCAAAATTTGCAAGTCGAATGTTAATTTCCAAATATGGTGATTGTATTCAAAATTTTGCTAGAAATGTTTTGATGACTGTACCCGTTCCATCACAAGATATGGAGCGATGTTTGAACGGAAAAATTTTCAAAATATGTGAAATAAATAACAGTATTGTGATTAATGAAAGGAGTAGTAAACGAAAAGTGTTTTGTTCCTATAATGATGAATTTACAGGAGAGATGAAAGTCAAGGACATTGAGCTATTTAATCAGGTTTCAAAGGAAATAGAAGTAAATAAGATTCCATCAAAGGTCAGGAAATTAAGAAATTATAAAAGCAAAATAGTTGAAAGTTAGAGGATGTTTTAAAAGCTGAAGACGGTAAAAAACGATGCAAGCCGCCTGACCATTATCCGAATCATAGCGATGTATATGAGAGTCTCCCAAGTCACAGTTAATCTTTCTGAATATGTCACTTAAACGGCGGCAGTAGTTAAGCCAACCATAAAGTTATCTCCACAGACTCATATTTTGATAGAATAACAAAAGGCTTCTTTTGTATTAATCTGATTACTATCTTAATAATCCACCCAAACATATCCATCACCCACTGCATAAAATCTTCCCCCCAGTATCTCCGTCCATCCAAATCTTATGCAAGCGGTTTATACGTTCGCGATGTTTCAATATTTTTTCCACAATCCCTCACGAGGATTAAGATATATATTTGATAACTAATTTTATTTACTAATTAAAGGTAATGATAAAATTTTAATCTATAACCTGCTGCGGCAGGTTTTACTTGTCTAGCTGTGAATTCTATTTGCCAGGTATTTGAATAAGCCTCAAAATATACAAACCTCCCTCCCTACTACTCCACAAAACACGGTGCAGCCTACTTAGGAGACAGTTTAAAACTAATAGAAAAAATCCCAGAAAACAGCATAAATTTGATAGTAACTTCCCCACCATTTGCAGTAACTCGCAAAAAAGAATACGGTAATAAGAGTGCTGATAAATATATAGAATGGTTCTTACCTTTTGCATACGAATTTAAAAGAGTTCTTACGGATGACGGCTCTTTTGTATAAGATTTGGGCGGCGCTTATCTTCGCGGTAATCCAATTCGCAGTATTTATCAATACGAGCTTTTGGTTCGACTATCCAAAGAAGTTGGCTTTTACCTAGCTCAAGAATTTTATCATTACAATCCTTCCAGATTACCCAGCCCTGCTGAATGGGTAACTATCCGACGCATACGAGTCAAAGATTCGGTTAATTCAGTTTGGTGGTTATCGAAAACTCCTCATCCGGCACGATTTTTCCGTGTTTTTGCGGAGTTTTATATTAAATTTTTAACAGATGAAAATGATACTGTGTTAGACCTCTTTGCTGGTTCTAATACTACAGGCTTTGTTGCGGAAACTTTACAACGTCGTTGGCTGTCGTTTGAGATCGATGAAAATTATTTAATCGGGAGTAAGTATAGATTCAACGATGAAGAAATTGATTAGATATCATTGGTCTCAGCCGAAAATAACTTAAAATCTTATTATTACAAATACTATCTATCTTAAACCTGTAAAAATGGGCTTAATTAACTCTTTTATTAATTCGCAGCTGCGGTGACTGCGTTTTTTAATGATAAATTTTAGAGCATGACTAAAATCTTTCTGGGTATACTTATGTGGATTTGCTGAAGCTAGGCACATTAATGTAAAAACTTTATCAAGTCTCCGAATATACCGAAATATCTTTGTAGGAAATTTAATGAATGCAGCAAAAACTAGCTTTACATGGCTATAAGATGTATTTAAAAATAATAAAAACAATAATTTAGTTTTTACTTAAATTTTAGTCAACTAAGCAAGCTAAAGCCGTTATTTGAATAATTCGGGGGGAAGAAAATATATGAGAAAATTTTATTTAGTGGCAGCAAGCTTGTTAATCGGGTTGACATTACCTAAATCGGCTTTTACACAGCTATCAGCAATCAACCCAGAACACTATCAGCTTTTACTAAATAAGAAAAATGGCTGGCAAAAAACAAAACTGGAAGATACAGCCTCTGCTTCAGACTCAATATCTCAGAACTTTTCACCCCCAGCACAATCTTCTTATAATCCTCCTGCCCCCATAAGAAGAAGATTAATTTCTGGAAGCCAACTTTATCATGAAAGGCTAGCCGCTCTCAAAGCTGGTTATATTTACACCCGCCTAGCTAAAGAAAAGTTGCAGTCGTTGCTAATTACTAAAAGAAAGCCTAAATTAACATACCAAGATTGGAAAAAATTGTTAGCCCTAGAAGCTAGAGCCATGACTAAAGGGCAAGGAAACAATCGCTTGAGTATTATGTTGGGAGATTCCCTAAGTTTATGGTTTCCTACAAATGGACTTCCTAGTGGAAAGCTATGGTTAAATCAAGGTATATCCGGCGATACTTCCACTGGAATACTTAGAAGAATATCGGCATTTTCTTCTACAAAGCCAGAAGTAATTTATATTATGGCTGGGATTAATGATTTAAGAAAAGGTACGTCAGATAAAATTATTTTGAGCAATCATCGTCGAATAGTTCGTCGTTTGAAAATTACTCATCCTAATAGCTATATTGTTATTCAGTCAATCTTACCAACCCGTCGTCCCAAGATCTCTAACAACCGCATTCGCAATCTCAACATACAATTAGCACGTATTGCCAAAGAAGAAAAAGTTAATTATGTAAATATACATAAGTGGTTTGCCGATTTTAAAGGCGATTTACGACAAGATTTGACTACTGATGGCTTGCATTTGAGCTTAAACGGTTATGACGTTTGGCAAGCTGCCATAGAACAAATAGAAAAAAAACTAGTTCTTTCTAAAGCTGTAGGAAATTGGAAGTAGAGCTACTGCTTTCCCTTAAGAAGATTACCTATGTTTGAGAGAGGGGAAAGAGGGGGGAAGAAAAAAGAAATTTTTATAGGTAATCTTAGATCATTTGGGATATATAGCGGTTTTCACTTCAGTCCAATACAAATATTACCTCACCCCGCCCTCTGGGCACCCCTCTCCTTAATAAGGAGAGGGGATGGGGGTGAGGTGAGGGAGTGTATGGTACTCAACTGAAATTCGCTATATTCGGGCGAGTAAGGATACTCTGTAATACGCACCTTAATTTGATAAAACTGGTGATATCTTGCAGCAGTGGCAGAAACCGGGTTTTTTTGGGCTTCTTGACTAATAACTGTTAACTGCTCACTGTTAACTGCTCACTGTTGGTTTGTTGGTACTACCACTGCTGGAGGATTAGAATTTCTCGATTGTGTTGCTGGCTTTGCTGGTACTATGACGGGTTTGCTTAGTTTTTTCGCGGGTTTGAGTTTGACACTATTTTTAGGGGATGAATTATTGCTACGGGAATCTCTTACTTTTCTAAGTCTCTCTACTAAAGACGGTGAAGGAACTACTTTTTTCGGTGGAGTCGAATTTCTTTTGGGTTTGCTCGTGGTGTTGCGTTTTCTTTGCAATGCACCTGAAGAGCTATTAGTTTTCTTGGGATAGCTGCGCTTTGTTGATTGACGCTTTGTTGATTGATTTGAAGTTGATTTTTTTGAAGTTGTTGGAGTTGGTTTCTTCTTAGTAACTTTAGAAGGTGAAGATGATTTTCTAGTCGAGGATTTTTGACTATAACTACTACGTCTACGCCGTTTTGGGGTATAACTAGCAGCGGATCTATTTTTAGTTCTAGCTCTCCTCCTAATCCTTCTTGGCTTTCTAATTTTATTTGCTGGAGGTGTTTTTACTTCCTTCGCAGTTTCAGTTTCCTGGGATGTAGGTGAGGGTGTTGGTGAAGTTGAAGGTGTAGCTGAAGGTGTAGCTGAAGTTGAAGGTGTTGGTAATTCTACACTCGGCAGTATTTCTGCGGCAGCCTCATTAACTGGTTTTTGTAAAGCGGGTGCCACTTTTGGCTGTCTTTGGGCAGTAGAAGCAATCTTAGTAAGACCAAAGCCTAATGTAACACCAAAAATGGCTACGCCAGTACCAATTAGCACCCTTGCTGAAGGCATCTTTTTAAACCAGGGTTCTTTTGTATCGCCGTTTTTTTGTTCTGAATTTACTTGCGTCGGTGGGATATGAGGATTCATTACCGCTACTGCTGGAGGTGGTAAAGTTGCCTCGTATTCCTGGCTAGATAAATCAATAGTTGGCACCGCATGAGTTGGTACAGGTTGAATTACAGTTCTTGTTGTCATGTCGGGTAATAAATCCAACCATTCTGCCACTGTCTGCGGACGAAAACGCGCTTCTACAGCCATGCCGCGCATTACTGCTTGATTCACCGCAGCGCTCAAATGCGGTTGTAACTCCCGAGGAGAAGGCATTTTCTCCTTATCTCGCAACAATACCGGCATTGGTACCTGTGCCGTTAATAATGCGTACAACGTAGATGCCAAACCGTAGACATCTGTAGCTGGCGTACGCTTTGCCTTTGTCAAATATTGTTCCATTGGGGAGTATCCTTCAGATACCATTCCCGTGTGATTTTGCCTTGCTCCAGAGTTAAATTCCCGTGCAATACCAAAATCAATTAAAATTACTTCATTGGTGTTTTTACGAAGAATAATATTATCCGGTTTGATATCTCTATGCAGCAAACCTTTTAGATGTACAGCCCCCAAAGCCGCACCAATTTGACGAATATAATGAATTGCTTGATCTTCAGGTAAAGGAATTCCCGGCATTACAAATGCTTCACCCAAGGTTTCACCAGGAATATATTCCATAACCATGTAAGGAAAACCAGCTTCTATAAAAAAATCGCTGACTCTTACAATATTGGGATGAACGCAACTGGCTAATCTTCTAGCTTCGTCCTGAAATTGACTTTCAAATTTAGCGAAATCCGGATGCTTTTGGAGTTTATGGTTAAGGGTTTTAATTACCACTTCCTGATGCAAGAAATGATGAGTTGCTTTGTAGGTAATACCAAAACCACCCCTTCCAATTTCCTGGTTGATAGTATATTTACCACCCTGTAAGGTTTTACCAGTTAGCATAGTGATTTAACTTTGGGATTTAACAATTGGGCGCGGGCAATATAATTTCTAATTTTAGACTAAGACTAGCTTACTACCTAGGTAATATTGAAACTAAAATTGATATTAAGTCACAAATATTACACTAATATCGTTTGTTTTTATTTATTGCTTTTTATAATTGCATATTAATCTTTAATATTCTATTCTCAGGTAAGTAAGAGTAACTAGCTGTAAAAAATACTTTATAAGCAATCAAAATATTTAGCCTGATTTAGTTAAATAAAAATAATATTCACTTCATGGCTTACATGCGGATCTAAGTAGATGCAACTTAACTAAATATTTTGAGAATTTGATGACAAATAAAATTAGAAGAAAATTATACCATTCTTCGACCGGGAAGTATACTATTTTTGAGATGTTTCTCAGCAATGAAATTTTTTAACCAAGAATAAATGGAGAAAGAAGACGCGATATAATAATACCCTACTGGACAAGTTGTGTTAGCAGAGCGAGGCCATAGCCTTAAACCGCGTCTCTACATTAGTCATTGGTAACTGATAACTGTTAACTGTTAACTGTTAACTGATAACTGATAACTGTTAAAACCGATGACCAATACCAAAATGTACTCTGGTATCTCCTTGATTGTTAATACCGTAGTCTGCACGAATTAAACCCAAAGGAGAATTAACGCGCACTCCAGCACCATAACCGAATCCTTCACCGGGTTTGCTGCGTACTCCTGCCGGATCTCCCACGACTGTATCCCCAGAACCTAAATCTGTAGCAAAGTCAGCAAATAGTACTCCTCCCAAAGAATCTAAAATAGGGATAGGAAAGCGATATTCAGCCGAAGCTAATACGTAAGAGCGACCGTTTCCAACATCCCCAACACCATAACCGCGAACGGAATTAGAACCACCTAAACCAAAACTTTCATAAGGCGGTAAATCTCCAAGTACCGTACCAGCTTGAACGTTAAGAGCAAATACTTGACTTTGAGAAGATTTAAATAATTTGACCGGTACATATTGGGTATAGTCAGCCTTTAAACGGTTCATAGAAATTTCCCCTTGTCCAAAGGGAAGGGATTGTTCCGTGCTTAACTTGACAACAGAACCCTTGGTAGGATTAAAAGGATTATTACGACGGTCTTTTACAGCATTTAAAGATACAGTCGCTAAATCATCAATACCCGTACCGCTTTTCGTTAAAGGATTATTTTCAGCATCAACCGCTTTAACTTTTCCTTTGCTGTCGGTAATACTAACGCGAGTATAATTAAATCCTAAAGTGGTATTCCATCCGTCAATGGGGCGTTGAAGATTTACGCTACCACCAAATTTTCCTTCTCGGACTTTATCCCCATTTGCCAGCTTGATATCATCATTAAAGGTATTAGAAAGTTGCCGTTTGCGAAAAGCATTAAGACTGTAACCAAGACGGTTGGGATTGTTAGCTCGGTAAGGGCTGGTAAATCTAGTATCAAAATTTAAATCCCGTCGAGAAAGCTGAAGATTAACATTTAGATTTTCGTTGATACCACCAACATTTCGGTCATTGTAGTTTAAAGTACCAACAATTCCTTGGTCGGCACTGTAATTCCCACCAACATTTACAGAGCGCGCTCCAGCTTCTTTAATGTAGTAAACTACATCAACTTTATTCGCATCACCTTCAAGTTCTAAATTGACTCTTTCAAATAATCCAGTTGCGTATAACCGTTGTACGTCCTGTCTAACTCGATTTTCTTGGAATATTTGACCGGATTTAACCTGTATTTGCTTTGTAATAAATTCTGGTTGAGTACGTCCCTGTATTGGTTTACCTTTTTTATCAACCGTCTTATTATCATCATTAATAAAACGAAATTTGATATTATCAATCAAACCTTCAGCTACATTAATATCTAATACCCCTTGAGGGCTGGGCTTAATTGAAGTTACCCGCGCCAAACTATAGTTATTTTCGGTATACCACTTATTAATATCTTCTACAGCTTTTTTCATTGCCACTGGACTAATAGGCTTGCCAATTTGCGATTGAAAAACCTTCTGAGCAATTTGATAAGAAAGCGCTTTGGCATTAGATAATTGTAGCGAACGTACTACTATGGGTTTTGCTTGAAAGACTACACTCAAACCCTGCTCGTTGCTGCGGCTGTTAACAGTTGCACCTGCAAATAAACCGGTTTCTGAAATTGCCGCTACATCCTGTTTTAGCTGAATTTGACTGGTGTCTCCTCCCGGTTGAGTCTTAATTACACCTTTAATTACTTGCTGTAACTCTGGACTAACCCCCACTATCCGCACGTTGGTAGCGGGAACTACGAAATCACTTTTGGGTTTTACAGGAGTTCCAGAAGGAGGAAGAGGGGGAGTAGGAGATGGAGAAAGCGAGGGAGCGGGAGAAGTTTTGATAACGATTTGTGTTTTGTTTGGTTGCTTTTTACTTTTTACCCCTTTACTCTTTACTGGTAACAGGCTACTGTTCGCCGCTAACTGCTTGCTGCTAACTGATGAAAACTGTTGAACTGGTAGAGTTTCCGGTTGAGCGATCGCCTGTTCTGGTGTGGGGGTATCCTCGATTACCGGAACAACAAGGTTTTCAGGTTTTTGCTCGTCGGATAGGGGAGTCGAATCATTTGCAGCAGTTGCCTTATTATCAATATTGGTAGCCGCTAATGCAGCTAAAGTAAAAATTGCAGCAGAAGAAATTCGCATAATATTTAGCCTGAATAACTGAAAGTTAGCCTGTATTTTGATAATGAGTTTTGAAAATTGGGTTCGCCAACGGGGATAACACTAACTTTCAGTTAATAAAGGTTTGTTTGTAACTTTATATATCCCTCTTGCTTTCTGAGACAGCCAATCAAAAACTTTTGTTTCTCATGAGTGAAATATCACCTCTCACTTTTCCTAAAAATTCGCAAGCCACGACTTCTAATTTACGGTTATTGGTATTGAGTAACGGGCATGGGGAAGATGTAATTGCAGTCCGCATTTTACGGGAATTGCAGCAGCAAGCCTCATCACCGGAAATTTTTGCTTTACCTTTAGTCGGTGAAGGACATGCTTACCAAAAATTAGATATTCCCGTAATTGGTTCAGTACGCTCGATGCCTAGTGGTGGCTTTATTTACCAAGATGCTCGGCAACTAACAAAAGATGTACGTAGTGGTTTACTAAGACTAACCCTAAATCAATTTAAATCTATTCGTCGCTGGGTTAAAACTCAGAAGAAATCTGGCTATTCACCAAGAATTTTGGCTGTAGGTGATATCGTACCTTTATTATTTGCTTGGTTAAGCGGTTCTGAATATGCTTTTGTGGGTACGGCAAAATCGGAATACTATTTACGAGATGAAACCCGATGGTTGAAACGAGATACTCAAGCAGCACGTTGGGAAGGCTGGAGTGGTTCGGTTTACTTACCTTGGGAAAGATGGTTAATGAGTCGCCAGCGCTGCAAAGCTGTATTTCCGAGAGATTCTTTAACCACAAAAACATTAAAACAGTGGAAAATTCCTGCTTTTGATTTAGGCAATCCGATGATGGATGGTTTAGAGCCAAGCTTTCCACAAAAAAGATTTTATGCCAGCGATACTCGAAAACAAGAAATAGAACGTCCTTTAGCAATCGCCCTCTTACCAGGTTCTCGCATTCCCGAAGCTTATAATAACTGGGAAAAAATTACAGTCGCAGTTTCAGCATTAATAGCAACTTTCCGCGAACAAGATTTTATTAGACATACTTCAGGCAACATCGTATTTTTAGCGGGTATTGCCCCTGGTTTAGACTGCAATATCTTAGCAACAACTCTGACAAATCAAGGCTGGAAAGTTTTACCCAACGAAGATTCCCCCGTTAACATTCCTGACAATCGGGCATTGACATTTAAGTATAAAAATGCGTTTTTAATTTTGACTCAAACTGCTTATAACGATTGCTTGCATCTCGGAGATATTGCGATCGCGATGGCAGGCACAGCCACCGAACAATTCGTAGGTTTAGGAAAACCAGCAATTATTATACCTGGAGAAGGTCCTCAATTTACCCCCCTCTTCGCCGAAGCCCAAACTCGTCTGTTGGGTTCCTCCGTAATTTTAGTAGAACAAGCTACCGATGTTGCTTCTGAAATCAAAAACCTCTTTAACAACCCCGATAGACTGCATATGATAGCCAATAACGGTAAGCGGCGCATGGGTAAACCCGGTGCAGCGCTCAGAATTGCTGAATCTTTAATGAAGGAATGGGCATAGGGGATTGGGCATGGGGAATTGGTAATTGGTAATTGGTAATTGGTAATTGGTAATTGGTAATTGGGAATTGGGAATTGGTAATTGAAAACAATTGGGGAGCAAGATGCTCCCACTACAAATAATTTTATAATTGTTAACTCCTAACTCCTAACCTTCAAATATTCCGCTGGTACATTATCCGTTAACCAAACTCCGTTATCGGAACAGTAGAAAATGAAACCCGCTTTATGCATTTTTGCGGCATCAACTTCAAAAACTACAGCTTTCCCATGTCTTGCACCAACTTTTTTCGCAGTACCAATATCAAATGATAAATGTACGTGATGTCGAGACATTTTAGAAAGTCCGTTTTCCATAATTAATTCCACAGTTTTATGTCCAGTACCGTGATAAAGTACGTCGGGAGGAACCTCTGGTAATAACTGTAAATCAACTTCTACACTATGTCCTTGATTTGCTCGAATTTTCGTACCAGTTGAATCAAAAGAAAAACGTTTTTTATCATTGTTAGCAACAACTTCTTCTAAATCAGCGCGAGTGATGGGGAATTTATTTTTTCTACAGGCTTCTAATAATTCATCAACCTCAACCCAACCACCGGCAGCTAATTTAATACCGATTCTTTCTGGTTGATGACGTAAGTGTTTGCTAAGATATTTACTGACTTTTATTAAACGAGAGTTATTCATTTTGATTTTGAATAAATTTTTGCTTGTATTAAGAACTTCAATTATTTTGAAGCCATCTTCGTAAAACCAAACGATAAATTACCTACTTTGAGCTAACTGTTTAAATATTTACTCGTTATAAAGCTTTGAGCAGTAATCGATAAAATATTACTTCTATCCCGCTCTAAGATTACCTATTCTTTTTTAATTATTTTCTCTGCGCTCTCTGGGCTCGGGAGCATCCCAAATGTGTAAAAATATTAAATGACGAGCAATATTTTTAGCTAATCCTAATTTTCTATTTGAGAAATCATGTGTTGAAATTCTCGCCATATGCTTCTCAAAGCTTTATTCATCATCGCGATTTGATTTAAGAATATATTATGGTTTACTCTAATTATTGATGGTGCGTTACGGAATTTTTTAATTTATAACTTAGATTCAAAGGTATTTGTGCCGTAACACACCCTACAAAACTACAAAACTACAAAAAAATCAAAATAAATTCTTGTGGTACGGGCATCCCTCGCCGTTTTATCAAGAAGTAATATAAATTTATTTAATTTAACTACAAATCAAAAAGACGTAGCACTGCTACGTCTCTACATGATTATTTGCAATATTTCATACTGCTCAATTAGGAATCAAAATTCAATTAATTCCTACTCAACTTCATTAAAAAGAAGCTCTTCTAATAACGGTTGGAATTCGCGAAATTCTTCCGGTGAAAGTAATTCCGGCTTGCCTTCAGAATTGATACGAGCAAAAAATAGTAAAGGATCTAAAGGAGTATAAATTGAGTGTTCTTGTTCGTTCCAATAAAAACTTGCCAGTAACTGTAACTGCTCTGGTTCTAAATCTGCCTCTTCATCTTCAATTTCTAAGGTGAAAATGTCATCTTCTTCTATAGTCGGCAATTCACCGGCTGCTGTTAAAGCATAAGCCGTATTTTTTAACACTAGATTGTGTTCGGATAAAACAGCTTGAGCATTGCTAAAAATCTGTTCTATTGTGGCATCATCTTCGAGAAGAACGGCTTCTTCTCCGTCACTGTCTTTTTGCCAAACAAAAATTTCTACAGGTGAGTCAACAGGAAGCAATAAAAAGTACTCTTGCTCATCTACTTCAAGGGAATGCTCGACATAACATTCAAGTGACCTTCCAGTTTCATCAGTTAAAGTGATGGAACTTTGATTGGAACGCTCGTTTTCTTCAGGAAATTGAGATGGATACATAGCCGAGTAAAAGAACAAAAATTAATACCAGCTTGAAAAATAGATTGCTCTATCGTTCAGCAACAAATTCTTCACCGTAAAATACTGACGATAGAAAAATGCTGACTCTTGCTTCCCCACTAGAATATCATGTCAAAAGCTTTTAAAATTAAGCGTTTTTTTAACTTTCTATTTTTTGCTGTCGTCTAATATCTAACCATTGTTGCAGAATTAATGCTGCTGCTTTTCTATCAACTAATCCTTTATTACGTGAAGGAGAGCGTTTTTCAGCAATAATCATCTGTTCTGCTTGATACGATGTTAAACGCTCATCTACGTATTCTACGGGTAGTTTCAAAATCGCAGTTAGGCTTTTAGTAAATTTCTGCACTTGACGAGCTTGAAACCCCAAAGAACCATCCATAGAATATGGTAGCCCAACTACCAAAATTTCTACTTCCCTTTCCTGGATTATTTGCCTAATTTGCTCGACATCTTGCACAAAGGTTGTACGGTGTACTGTTGTAAGTCCAGTAGCAATCAAACCAGTGCGATCGCACCCTGCTATACCAATCCGTTTTCGACCTACATCCAATCCCAAAGCGGATATGTATGAAGTTCGATTTCTGTTTTTTGGAGTTTGAGAAGATATTTCATCGTTTACTTCATCTCCTCTTCCCTCTTGCGGAACCAAATTATTACTCCTGTGGGTTATCAGTGGAAGAAGATTGGGAATTTCCTTCTAAATTACCTTTTTGATAGGGTAAAGCAATATTATCTTTAGATAATTTAGATAATTTGTTTAGTTTTGCCCTTTCTAACATTTGCCGTCTTTTTTCCTGCTTCCACAACATTCCCCCAGGTATGGGTTTGCGTGCTGGCTGCAATCCTTGGAGCATTTCTGGTAGCTGAATTCCTTCTAAAGAAACGAATTTCGATTCCCGAACTTTGTGCCATACAGAACGAGACATAATTAATGTGTGTTCTATACGACTTGCTCCGATTTGCTCTAGATACTCTTCTCCTTCTGGCTGATAATCTGCTGAAGCAACTTTCAGCGAAGAAGACGGAAAATCCTGAGTAATACGAGCCATTTGGGATAGTAGCTCTGGATACAGCCAAGTATATGCAGGGTGAACCGTCAAAGTCGCAACGTGTGGTGTTTCTCCCTTACGATCAATTTTTAATTGAAAATAACCAATTGCTGCTTTTCTTTGTGGCTCAAATACATAACCACTGACTATTTCTGATTTTGTCAACCATTGCTTAACTGCATCAGCTAAAGCTCCGATTAAACCAGTTTTAAAGTCATGAGTTTGACGATCGAAGACTTGACGCACCAAAGGCGGCATTGATGCCGTATCAAGTTGATACAATAACTGAGCATCTGCATTACTAACGGGTAGCAGATTGGGTAAATCTGGTTCGGCTTGCGCCAATGATGCTAGTAATTCTGGTTCAATTTCCCAATATGTCATTTCAGCCAAACGCTGAAATCCGTTTTGCCGATAAAGCGCCAAAGCATCTTTATCATTAACATTTGCTTCCAAAATCCAGGTACGAGCTTCTAAAATCGATTCAAAACAGTAGCGCAGAAGTTGAGAACCGATTGCTTTTTTATTCACGGATTTCTCTAGCATTACTCTGTCTACGCGCCAGGTACTGCGTGTTTTATTAAATGGGGATACCTGAATAATCCCTAGCATAGTACGTCCTTGTTCGGCTACATAAGCACAAAGACGATGCTGCAAAGGGTTGGGGAACCAACTGAAAAATTTCAATAGTCCAAAATTACGACGCAGCTTTTGCTCCTGCTGCGTAGCAAAATGTTCAACGTTCGTAGGTTTTTGAGCGGCGAATGACTCTTGGGAGAGACGCTCGATATCGTCCAAGTCCCTATATTGGACTGGTCGAATCACGATATTAATATTTTGGGAAAGTAGTGATGTCATTTTCATCTCTGTCTGCTATAAAGCCTTAAATATAATGTAAGTACTAAGAAGTGCTGCAATCATATTAACGGCTTTACGCAGTTAGCCGTTGCGCCAAAAGAGTGATTTTCTTAACTCCATATTTAAAAACAGTCCTTAAAGAGAATACTTGCAAACATTCTCTACAGGAACTGCTCTCATTGTATTGCTACACGCCTATAGTTCTCTACACTTCAGGAACACCTTCAGTGAACGAGTAAGTGCAGGCTTCCGTGCGAATCGTCTTTGACGATATAAACTGAGCTTCCAAGCCCTATGCCCCACGGACTTTTACGTACACAAAAATATATATCTTATTTTGTAGGCTGCATTTTTGCATTTAATTTGTATTACACCTACATTATTGTATTTTACCATAAATCTACTTCTTGACACTCCCCAGCTATCAGGCGAGGGGAATTCATGAGCAAAAATGCGGCTTCTGCTATGCTTTCCGTATTACTCGCGTCCCAACACTTCCCTTTGGGTAGTTATGGGACTAATTACGATTGACTGTTAAGTTTTGTCTAACTTTAGATTACTTGCCGAGAAATAACTTTTTCAAAATCAGCCTGAGTTTGATGAAGTAATTCTCCCCGACTATCAGCTGAGTTCTGTTTTAGGCTTGGAACCAGATTACGAGCCTGGAGAGTCATATGAAACTGTAAATGAGCAACATATTCGCTAAACTCCTCACGCACTCCTTGATTACTTGTAAAGGTATTGGATTCCATTGCCAAAGGGTTCTCCTAATTTGATAACGACGCTTATAGAGCATATCAGAAGTTATTATCAAATATATTTATTTTGCAATGAACTTTAATGCTAACAGTAAAGAAGTGTAAAGTTTTCAAGGTCTCGATTTTCTATATACAAACACAAACAGTTAAGAAAATCTGAAAGTTAAGAAAGCCTAAATTTATTTTTTAAAGCTTCTGGAACATTTATTGCTTTGTCCAAGCCTCGAACATTATCCCATTCTAAATTTTCATTCCAAGTAGTATTTTCCAGATTAGCTTCACTAAGGTCTGCATTACCAAGAATTGCGTAGCTAATATTACTGTGACTCAAGTCAGCACCGCTAAAAATGGCTCCAGTTAGGTTACTACCACTAAGATTTGCATTATGCAAATTGGCATAACTCAGATCGGTACCTAACAAAATCGCGTCGCTGAGATCGGCGCTGCTTAAATCGGCTTCATTGAGACTTACTCCACTCAAATCGGCTTCATTTAAAATGACTTGACTCAAATCTACGCCTCCAAGATCGGCCCCTAAGATAATTGCTCCTTGCAGGTTTGCTCCCCCTAAATTTGCACCGTTAAGCTTGGCATAGCTGAGATCTGCTGCAATCAAAATGGCTTCCGTTAACTTGGTTCCGAACATTAACGAATCGCTCAAGTTTGTACCTCTGAGGGTGGAGCCCCTAAGATTAACACCACTTAAATCTGCCCGACATAAATCGGCATAGCTCAATTCCACGCCAATTAGATCCGCATCGCTTAAATTAGCGCTGAAGAAAATAGCATTTTTTAAATTAGAACCACTTAAAATCGCATCTCTAATATTTGCACTAGTTAAATTGGCTCCAGTTAAATTGGCTCCAGCTAAATTAGCACCAGTCAAATTAGCATCACCTAAATTGGCTCCAGTTAAATTGGCTCCGCTTAAATCGGCACCGCATAAATTACAGTGACTTAAGTCGCAATCAGTCAGATTTGCTTCTCGAAAATCGGCACCGCTTAAATTCGCATCACCAAGATTAGCACGGCAAAGCTTTACCTTCTTACCTTGTACCCCTGTAAGGTTAGCATCGCCTAAATAAGCACCAGTAAGCTTGGCATTACTTAAATTTGCACCTGTAAGATTAACATCCCCCAAGTAAACGTTTTCTAGAAAGGCACCTTTGAGAAATTCACCGACTACATTAGTAAAATTACCAATCCCAATCGAATCACTATAGTTAATTACTCGTAACAGGGTAGATGTAAAAAACTTATCGCCATCGGGTTTATCTGAGGAATAAAAAGCAATTCTATCCTGTAGATGATGATTTTGCTCTCGCATAATTTGATGTATTTCTAAAAGCAAAATCATTACATTTAAACCAGTATTTATATCTATTCCCCGCAACCCAATGGCAACATTTTGTGACTTTAACTGCAACATCTGTTGCTGAGGCAAGTTCTTATCTGGCGCAGCATCAATAAATTCACCATCACACCACCGACGATAAAAATTTTCTAATTTTTCAAAAAGAATAACTGGGCTTTCTTTTTTGCGGGCGATAAACTGCTCGATCGCAGATTCAACAACTTCTGGTTTTAAGGTAATATTTCCAAACATTGCATAAATCTGCCGGTAAAACTGCCCCTCATCTATCTTGGATGCAAAATCATTCCTGGCTTGCGCCCATTTAATTAAACTTCCTTCTAGTTGTTTCTCAAAATTAGATGAGAGCAAATCATTTTCACCAGACTCTACTTGTTGTAAAGGCAATTCATTGGCAATTGTGGCTATCTCAATTGCCTGACTTTCTCCATTTCCTGTATGAAGCACCTCTTCCAACCGCGATTGCCTCAAGCAATTTCTCCAAAGCTGCTTGAGAAATTCTATTTGCACCATTTGTATATATTTATACGAATAATTTGCCGATCTAAATTAGCTTACACGCATATTTGGCAGAACTCAGTAGGTTTTTAAACAAAAAAACTAGTATTATTTACTACGACTAACTAATCTCTAATTGGGTATAATAACGGTTATTAAGCCGTATTTATGTAAATTTTCCTCCTGCTTTAACTAGAAAATCTATTTGAGTCGTTTTTCGCTTATAAAAAACGGAATTGTCCGGATTTGATTGTTATACTAACTTCCCAGTATATTTTCTGCTGAGTTTTCCCGTTCAGTACTTACTGCTTGCGATACAAGCAATTGTTAGGAAGAATACTACAGTAAAAAGGGACAAAAAACTAAAAAATGTCATATTAATCTGACCTAGAAAGTTTTCTGCTTGATATTAGATATTTAATATATCTTTCAGTTCTAATGACGAGCACGGGAGAGAGGGGAACTCTCACAGGAGGCTCTGTAAGCATTGCAAATGAATTAGGCTAAGTAGCCCGGAGATTATTCGGATGAGAACAAAGAGCGTTTATTTAATTTTGTTGCGGAGTTTGTATTTGGCGGCAGCTATCTTGGGAGTCGAGTCATTATCTGTAACGACACAAGTTACAGCAAGGCTAAATCAACAAACCGGTCAAGAAAAAATATTAACAGAGAAACTTCAGTCGCAAACAGCAGAAACATCTAATAATACTCTGGCAGTAACTAAAACTAATCAAAAGCATATTGAAAAATTATCGCCAGGTAAAGTATGGGTAGTTGATAAGGAAAAAGAAGTACAAGCAGATGTATTTACCTGGGTTGTTAATGACACCAAAAAGTCGGCGCAACAGCCTTTTTTACAATTGAATAAACAGCAGAAGAAACCCATATCTAAACCCTCTAAAAAAACTAAACCGGCAAAAAAACCAGCTAAAAAAGATAATTTTAAGGCTTTTGATAAGATTGTAAAAGATACTAAAATTTCAAAAGGTTTGTTTACTCTTTATCGGGATAAAGAAAAAAATAAAATATATTTGGAAGTAAAACCGACGCAGTTCAAGAAAAATTATCTCGCAACAGCAACTTTAGAATCAGGTATTGGTGAAGCTGGGATTTATAGCGGAATGCCTTTACAGGATTTTCTGTTTTACTTCGAGCGGGTAGGAGATAATTTGCACTTTGTAGTTCGTAACGTGAATTTCCGTACCCAGGAAGGAGATCCGCAAGCCCGTTCTTTGGCGAGATCTTTTAGCGATTCTGTGCTTTATAGAGTCAAAATTAAAAGTATTCATCCGCAGCGTAAAAGCGTGCTGATTGATTTAGGGGATTTATTGCTTAGCGATTTAGCAGGATTATCTTCTAGTTTGGGAGTACCGGGAAGTCAAGATAAATCTTATTTTGGTAGCGCTAAAGTTTTTCCTAAGAATATAGAAGTTCAGTCAGTTTTAAACTTTTCAGGTACTGGTAAAAGGCGAAACAAATTTAGAACCTTGGCTGATAACCGTGGTTTTACTCTCAAGCTTCATTACAGTCTTTCTGAATTACCCGATAATAATTACCGTCCTCGTTTAGCTGATGAAAGAGTTGGTTATTTTATTACTGCTTATCAAGATTTATCAACAAAGGACCCCAGCGACCCATTTGTACGTTATGTAAATCGTTGGAATTTGGAAAAGAAATATCCCAATGCGAGTATTTCCGAACCGAAAAAACCGATTGTTTACTGGATAGATAACGCTACACCTTACGAATATCGCGATGCAATTAAAGAAGGCGTTTTAATGTGGAATCGGGCATTTGAAGCGGCTGGATTTAAAAATGCTATCGAAGTCAAGCAAATGCCAGACAGCGCTACTTGGGACCCTTCAGATATCCGTTATAACACCATTCGCTGGATTAATACAGTAGATGGGTATTTTGCAATGGGACCATCCCGCGTTAATCCTTTGACTGGAGAAATTCTAGATGCAGATATTTTGATAGATGCTAGCTTACTTAGTTCCTTGAAGAAGGATTATCGACAAATGGTTCAACCTACCCAGTCGTCGAAAAAAATAACTTCTTTGTCAGCAATGATGCAAAATCGCTTATTGTGTGGTAGTGCTTTAGAAGCAGAAGATGAAGATTCTGAAGAAATACCAGTCATAAAGCGTTTATCTATATTGGCTAGTAAATACGACCTTTGTTATGGAATAGAAGCCACTAATCAGTTTGGT
The DNA here is from genome assembly GCA_039820645.1 of Cyanobacteria bacterium J06633_8. GTDB lineage: Bacteria > Cyanobacteriota > Cyanobacteriia > Cyanobacteriales > Nostocaceae > Rivularia. The sequence goes on from JBCBPQ010000068.1 coordinate 28,661, forward strand.
TATGGAAAATTAGCGATTTCTTTGCTGCGAGATTTGCCACCCACCAGTCAGGAAACCAAAGAATATATCCATCAATATTTAAGGTTGATTGTTGCTCATGAAGTTGGTCATACTTTGGGTTTGAGGCATAATTTCCGGGGTAGCACTATGCTATCTCCCAAAGAAATGAACGACAGAAGCATTACTCGTAGTAGAGGACAAGTTGCTTCCGTTATGGACTATATTCCCCCTAACATCGCCCCAGAAAGCATTAAGCAGGGAGATTATTTTCCTAGTATTGTTGGTCCTTACGACGCATGGGCAGTAAAGTATGGTTACTCCCAAATTAAAGCTGCATCTACCAATGCTGAAAAGCCTGCTTTGCAGAAAATAGCCTCCGAATCCTATAAACCCGAGTATAGTTATTCTACAGACGAAGACGTATACGATTTAGACCCCACAGCCGATGCATGGGATAACAGTTCTAATGTACTGCTTTATTCTAAATGGCAGATGGATAACGCTCGCAAGATGTGGGATCGAATCAACAAACGATATCCCTTGGTTGGTGAAAGTTATAGCGATGTGCGCGAACGTTTTGGAGCAGTATTAAACAATTATTTTCAGCAGATTTACTACACATCAAAACACATTGGCGGACAATCATTTTACCGAGTTTACGCTAGCGAAAACCAAACTCGCCTACCATTTGAACCAGTACCTGTAGAAAAACAGCGTAAAGCTTTAGAAGTTTTAGGCGATTATATATTTGCTGAAGATGCTTTTGATTTCTCTCCCGAACTGCTGAATAAATTAGCACCATCTCGTTGGCGACATTGGGGAAGCAATCCTCAAGTCGGTCGGTTGGACTATCCCATTCACGACTTAGTATTGTTTATGCAAAACATGGTTTTGTATGATTTACTTTCGAGCGATCGCCTTTCTCGTCTCAAGGATATTGAGTTAAAAAGTCGTTCCGGAGAAGCACTGACTTTACCGGAGCTATTTAATACTCTTCAAGACAGCATTTGGACGGAAGTATTAAAACCAAAAGACAAGGAAATTGAGATTTCCAGCTTGCGTCGGGGATTACAGCGAAAATATTTAGATATCTTAAGCAATATGGTATTAAGAAAAGTCAACGTACCCGAAGATGCCCGCACCTTAGCATGGTACAAACTGCGTCAGCTAGCCGAGAAATTAGACGATGCAAAATCCGAAGATGAATATACAAACGCGCATTTACTAGAAACACGCCAAAGAATTAGTAAAGTGTTAAATGCTCCTTTGAGAACGAATTAGTTTTTAGTGGTTAGTTGGAGCGTGGTTAGTTGATAGTTGATAGTTGTTAGTTGTTATAAACCGCTAACTCCTAACTCCTAACTCCTAACTCCTAACTCCTAACTCCTAACTCCTAACTCCTAACTCCTAACTCCTAACTCCTAACTCCTAACTCCTA
>JBCBPQ010000069.1:0-29797 GCA_039820645.1 Cyanobacteria bacterium J06633_8
ACTGGGACTCTAACACGACATAGACCACCTTTATCAAATGTCGGCCAGCGAGATTTTCCGGTTTGATGTGTCTGATGGTGGACTTGACGTGGGTGAACATGCTTTTCCTGACTCCTATGATGCGTGTTCTCGGTTCGGCATTAAGATTTTTTTATCAGATATTGGCTACAAATGCGCGTTTTGTCGCTTAACTGACACATTTCGATAAATATAAGCAAAGTTTTGTTTACAAAACTTGACAATTTTTAAAAGTGCTTGCTCATTTTTATGTAAATTATTTGTAATATTTATGTTTGGTTATTTGGTTTTGTATGAATATTTAAGAGATAAAACCGCAGAGACGCGGAGGGCGCAGAGGGAAGAGGTTGAGGAGAGATGTTGGTGATTAATTTAGCTTTTGAGTAATTGGGTTGGTTGTAGAAGTTTATTCTGGTTGAGAATCTAGTTTTGGTGAAGGTTTTGGGAGGTTTGAATAAATGGCGATCGCACTCGAATATTTTTCAAAATACACTGAATAAATATTGGATTAAATCAAGTAAATGTTACAACTGATATCAGATAATATTCGGGTGTAATTGAGATTGATATGGATAAAGAAGAATTTTTGAGAAGGTATGACGATGGGGAAAGGGATTTTTCGGGGATTAACTTGACAGATGTTGACTTATCTGGAGCTGATTTAAGCGGTTCTAATTTATTTGAAGCTAATTTAGAAAGAGCGAATTTAAGAAATACAATTCTTACAAATACAAATTTAGATTGTACTGAATTAATTGGTGCTGATTTAACGGGTTCAAATATAGACGAAGCAATAAACGTATCTAGTCCACATTTACTTGTGGTAGATGAAAATAAAAGTAATAATACTGAATTAGTTACAGAACTGAGAGAATTAACACGAGGACTAGCTCATAGCCATAATTCTGAAAGTTCTTATCCAATTGATGTGTTTATGTGGGATACAGCATCAAGAGGTGACTTCACATTAGAAAAATTTTTAGAAGCAGCGGGTTTCCTGGTAGAGGTTGATTCAATTGATTTTTTAGACAACACATTTCCAGTAAAAGAATTCAGTTATATCCTTGAGAAAATCAAACCCTACATTACTGTAGAACGAGAATATTATTATTTAAAAATTGGTATTGGATGGATAAATCGTTTTGATGATGGGATTGTATCTATATTAATTGGAAAAACCAAAGCAGGTGATTGGATTGGGATATGTCCTTTTCTTGATATAGACAGGGGAGGTAGAGAAGAGATAGGTAGAATTGAAGATAACTCATCTAAGAAAATTGAATATGCTTCATTTGTATCGATTTTAGAAACTTTAGAAACAGAAAAAATATTTTCAGAAGAAACTCTTTACTATACTTTAGAGCTAGGAGGTATTGCTTGGGAAATTGCAGAAACAAGAGATAATTTACTGCATAATCTTTTAAAACATTCTAATATGATGCATTTTTATGATGATTACGAATATTTACCAGGGGAAGGAGGTTTTTTTGGAGAAGATTGTCCTGAATACAAAGAAGCTTCTTATGAAGAATATAGAAAAATTCTTCTGAGATTATCTAATATAGTTAAAACTCGCTTCAAAGATATAAAAATTTATTGGATTGGTGATGGTGAGATTGATGTGTACATAGTTGGGAAAATTGAAACTGGGGATTGGATTGGTATTCGTAGTAGGTTGATGCATGGGTGATTTAATTATTTATCTTACAATTAAAATCCAACGATTTCAATTTTAAAATACATCGCTGCTCTACGAATTTATCATTTTTGATAAAAGTGTAAATTAAACAACAGAATTTCGGGTGTAATATGGATGTGGAAGAATTACGACAAAGGTATAAGGATGGGGAACGGGATTTTTCGGGAATTGAGCTAAGAGATGTGGATTTGAGCGGTATTCACTTATCTGATGTGATTGTTCGCAGAGCTAAATTAATTAACGTTAATTTGAGTAATTCGGAATTATGGAAAGCTGATTTATCGGAAGCTGATTTAAGTGGTTCTAATTTGAGTGATGCTGATTTAAAAGAAGCTAATTTCAGAAATACAATTCTTACTAACACAAATTTAAGCTATACTAATTTAACTGATGCTGATGTAACTGGTTCAAATATAGAAGCATCTTTAAATTTAGCGAGTCATCATACATTTTTAATCGATGAATCGAAAAATACTCATACAGAATTGCTTACAGAGCTTAGAAATTTAACCAGAGGATTCCATCACAGGTATAATTCTGAAGGTTTTTCTGATTATGATATTTTTCTATGGGATACAGCATCAAGAGGTGATTTTACCTTAGAAAAATTTTTAGAAGCAGCAGGTTTTCTTGTAGAAGTTGATTCAATTGATTTACTAGAAGGTAAATTTAATATTGAGGAATTCAGCTTTATACTTCAGGATATCAAGCAATATATTGTAAATCGAGATTATTTTTATTTGGAAGTTGGTGGAAGATTTGATTATGAACCGATTCCTGTTTTAATTGGAAATACAGAAGCGGGTGATTGGATTGGGATATGTCCTACTTTTGATATAGATAGATATGATGAAGAAGAAATCGGTAGGATACAAGATAACGCATCTAATAAAATCGAATATGCTCCGTTAATATCGGCTTTGGAAAAATTAGAGACAGTAGAAATTTTTAGTGAAAAAATTGATTATACATTCTTAGAAGGAATTGCTTGGGAGATTGCAGAAACCAGGGATAATTTACTCCATAATCTTTTAAAATCTTCCAATATGATGCGTTTTTTCTCAAATTACGAACAAGCTTTTGGAAGAGAAGGATTTTTTGGTGAAAATGATGATTATCAAAACGAAGATTCTCCTGAAAGACAAGAGACGAATAAGAAAATATCCAATATTATCAAAACTCGTTTCAAAGATATAAAAATTTATTGGTTGAGTGATGTTGAGGTTGATGTATATATAATTGGCAAGATTGACAGTGGTGATTGGATTGGTATTAATACTAAGTTGATTCAGACGTGATTAAATTCTTCACCTGATTATTCAAAACCGACAACCAAAGCTGTCAAATATATCCAATAATTATCCGATAGAATTTTTTTAACTTTCAGAATTGAACTATTCTTCAATTAGCGCAGCGGCGTAGAGGTGGGCTTTTAGGATGCAGAATATAAACGAATCAATAAATAGCCCATCTCTACGCAATTGAAGAAAGCGCAGCGGTAGTTCAATTCCCGACACCTACGAGTCAATTTACTTCTGCTAAATTTTTATTTTCAGAATTATTATTGAATTATCTTGAATCTAAACCGTATCTGGATCGACACCCAATTCTTCCAACTTCTTTCTCAATCTTTCTGCTTTTTCTTCACTTTCCTTAAGCGCTTGAGATAATTCGCTTGGAGCTAATAACTTTTCCCCAGTATCTTCTCGATAAAAAGCAATTAACTCCAATTCAACTTCCAATCTCAAACCCAAAACTTCGCTTCTACTATCGGTAATTTCTTCATAAACTTCTTTCTGCAACTGATAACCTTTTAATTTATTTTCAATCCATTCCCCTTTAGGATCGAATAACCAATATTCTTTAACACCCAATTGTTCGTAAAGCGTTTTTTTATATCCCGTATCTTTTTCTCTAGTTCCTGGCGATGTAATCTCAAATATTACCGAAGGGGCTTGTTTTTCTTCCCAAATTTTATAATTATCTCTTCCCCCAGGAGCAACGTTGAAAATTACCATCACATCTGGTGCTACTCTCAATCTGGGAAAACCTTGAGCATAATATAAAAATTGATCTGCTAAAACAGTTGCCTGTTGCCCCTGTAAATACTGCTTTAAAATCTCCAAGGTTACGAGAATTGCGTATAAATGAGCGTAGGTTTCAGCCAAGGGTTCACCATCGGAGCTAGGGTAGACTATTTCAATGTCCGTTTGTTGGTTTGCTGATGCAAGAGATGTCATGATTTCACCAGCGAAGAATAATTTAGTTTAATTTTAATATAGGAATTTAGTTTAATTTTCAATTATTGCTTTTCTACCCCCTCTTCCCCCTCTCCCCCCTCTCATTCCTTAACCTTCCCTCACCATCCAAACCAACATTCCCAAAATCATCTCCACCGGGGGAACCGGATAATCCTGCAAATCAATATTTAATATATTTCCTTCCAATTTCAAAAATCTCCAAACTGTACCACTGGTAACACTTCCATATATAGTACTAATCGGAATTCCTGTCTGTTGATTAAACATTTGTGCTGCTACCATCTCGGCGGCACATTGTCCCAAACCCGGTTTTAAATCACCTTTTTTTGCTTCTATAATTACCACTGCCGGTGCTTCAATAAAAACCTGTTCGGCAGAGCGACTAATTAAAAAATCACAGACTCCAGTTAAATCCAACTCCGGAGCAACAGTAAAATCTTCACCAGAAAAAAAACTGATTTTTCTTTCTAGGATTTTTCGCACTTCCACAAGAATTGGACTGATAATTAATTCCGAACGTGCTTTTTCTGAGCCAGTGGCGATTGCTAACGGTAATCCTTCTGTTAAAGCTTCTTTTAGATAAAAACTGGGTTCTATTGGTTGAATTGTTGGAAAAAAACTTTGATTTTCAACCGTAGTTAAATTAAACTCGCGCTTGACTCTAGAGAGTGAAAAATTACTATAAGACATTAATTATAATATCAAAGGTAAAAGAATAGCTATACATATAAATAATAATGTAGAGACATTGCAGTGCAACGTCTCCCCAAATTTTGATTATATTTTCCAACCGAAACTAAATATTAATACTTTGAGGAATCTGAGAAGGAAGCAAATATTTATAAGTAAAACCGTTTCTATTACGTTGAATGATTTTTGTTTCAATATTCCAAAGATTGTTCTGAAACTTCTTCAAAGCTGCTTCCACTAAATTGCCTTGAAAATGATTCTCCGGATAATAACCCAATTTTGTGTAGTAAACAGAGCCAAGTAAATAGGTTAAGTTCAATTGTGATTCTGCTTGTTTTAGGGGTGGGAGTAAATTGAGGTATTCTTTTTCTGTAACTTCACCTTTGAGAATACACACTGATTCATAAGCAGCTAAGGGAACAGCTGGTGCGTAACTCATCATATCTTTCTGGGGGAAATTAATCGCTGCATGTTGAGCGCTAGCAGTGAAAATAATTAACGTAGTCGCATCAATTAAGTAATCTAAAGTCAGTATCTTTGTGTTTCCATTTTCATCTCTTTCCCCAAAATCATAAACTCGTGCCCCTTCATAAGCCACCACTTCAGCAACCCAATTCTGAAGTTCTGTGTCATTTTGCACATCTTGGTCATTTTTATAACGAATGGTTAAATAGTCAGACACCCATTGACGAATTGCATACCAAATTAATAGCGCGTCATCGCGATAAGGATATACAGGTAACTTATCGTTATCATCTACTCCACGCTCTTGCAGTTGGTTTGGTAACATCGCTTTATTGAAACTATAGTTTTGCAAGTCAGCTTCAACCAAAGCTCGGGAACTATCAATTGTTGATGAAAATAGTTTATCTATACCACCACCGGCAGCAATTAGAGACTTTTGCGCTCCATCATTAATCAGTAAAGTACCTTCAAAATGTGGACGTAAAAGTAAACTAAGAGGATGATTGTCTGGTAACTGACGATGAGTTGCGATGGCAAATCTACCAACAAATAGATGAGTTCTTCCTAAATGGCTTAAAGCTTCGTGGTAGTTTGAATTTGCCATTTGCACAATAGTTTTTGCAAATAACCAAGCATATTTACCGGATTTAGGTGTAACAATAAATTCGTGCTTGGGATTTTGAGTACATTGAATTGCTACCGAGCGCATCAAACGCGATGAATCTGTATCTTTGGGAACTGCAAATAGTGCTAAAGGAGCATAAACATACTTTTGTTGATTGGGAAAAGTACCGTTAGCAGCCCCTTCTAAACTCTTATAGTCAGCAAGATAAAGTCTTCCTTCCTCTATTGCTGCTGTCAATGAATCATCAGTTCCCATTACTTCTTGATATTGAGCTTCTGTAACCGGAAATTTCTCTTCCAGTTTCTCTAGCTCTTTTACCTGCTCAATCATTACGGGATTGTATCCAGCAACTTGCATATAAGCAAATAATTCATCTTCTTGGAAATCATGAGCTATATCTGGTAGCTCTATCTCCTGAAATAAATTGTTATAATCCTGCAAACTTTTTACATTGGATTCTGATTTCACAAACAGACGTGAAAATAAAAGTTTAGTTATCAGGAATCCAAAATCCAGTTTCAAAATCAAGTTTAAAAACGGAAGTTGAAAAATTAGACTTAGGAAAGGATTGGATTCTAGGAAGGCAATTATTCTTATTAAGGGGTATATCACCCATATCGCGATGGTTTGTACGATAAGTTTAATCAGATTTTTCAACACGTTGTTACGAAAAATCTGAAAAATCTCCGATTTGGAATTAAGTAGAATATTAATTCCAACTGTTGTGATTTCCTCGGCTAACAAACGAACCCAACTTATAGAAGGATATTCCTTTTCAGGAAGTTTATCTACCATCGCAATTGATGGAATATAGTTATAGTTATATTGATATTTACTTTTAGGAACTTTTAAATTTGAATTATTCTTACTTGATGAAGTCTCTTTTTCTCGGTTAGATTCACCTGCAACAGGATTATTTGTAAAATTTTCTGGTTCATTTTGTAATAAAAAAGTCATAAACAATCTTCCTCTTGTCTAAATTTTAGAACCAAGTTAAAGCATTCAGATTTACCCACAACCCCTAATTTATCCAGGGGTTAGGGTGCATAGTCGAAGTCAGAATAGAGCATTAGAGATTTTTCATATCCCATACCTAATGTCCAAATCCTTAATTTCTACTTTCCTATAACTAAATCCTAAGTCTGTTAACTCAATATTGCGGCGGTTTTAATACTCCACCGATATTTATCTATACTTTATATAATGTATGAATTGCTTAATAAAAACTTCAGTTTTTATACTTAAAATAATCAAGTATTTGATGTGCGAAAATCACATTGTTTTGTAGCCCTGTAGCGAGTCATAATTTATGCAAACTGCGTCTTGTAAGTTTTTATTGATAATTTTTAATTGTTAACTAATGTTTGACATCCTTATTCTTTCCAACGGTCCCGGAGAAATCACAACTTGGGTACGTCCTGTAGTAAAATCATTACGGGAAAAACTTGGTAATAACCGAGATCAACTCAGAATTTCCGTTGTTTTATCCCCTTGTTCCAATGCTAGCGGTAAGGAAGCCGATATTGCTCTTTCCTATCCCGAAGTTGATAGAGTCCAATCTGCAAAATATTTCTTCCCATTTCTACTAACTGGCAAAACCCTTGATAATTGGGATTGGAGAAATAAAGGTGTAGTATTATTCTTGGGTGGAGACCAATTTTTTCCCGTCGTAATTGGTAAAAGATTAAATTATCGTACTGTTGTCTACGCTGAATGGGAAGCAAGATGGCATTCTTTTATCGATAAATTCGGTGTCATGAAACCCCAACTCATCAACAATGTTAAACCCAAACATGCCCATAAATTTTCCGTCGTTGGCGATTTGATGGCAGAAGCTTCTTTAAAAGAAGGGGTAGAGGGGGAAGAGGGGGTAGAAATATCCAATGCCCAATGCCCAATCCCCCATTCCCAAATCATTGGAATTTTACCAGGTTCAAAAGCTGCTAAGTTAGCTCAGGGTGTACCTTTGAGTTTAGCGATCGCACAGTATATTTACGATAAGTTACCAGCAACAAAATTCTTCATCCCTGTAGCTCCAACTTTGGATTTACAAACTTTGGCTAGTTTCGCCGATGCTAATAAAAATTCCATGTCACAATATTTCGGTGGCGCTTCAGCAAAATTAATTGATATAAATTCAGAAAAACCATATTTACAAACAACAACAGGTTTACAAATAAAATTATCTTTAAAACAACCCGCCTATGATATGCTGTCCTTATGCAGCATATGTATAACTACTGTCGGAGCTAACACTGCCGAACTTGGTTCTTTAGCCGTACCAATGATTGTTTTGCTACCCACTCAACAATTGGATGCAATGCGCTCTTGGGATGGTATACCAGGATTATTAGCAAATTTACCTTTAGTCGGCACTAGTTTCGCAAAGTTGATAAATTCCTATTTTCTTAAACGTAAAGGTTTATTAGCATGGCCGAATATATGGGCACAAAAGGAAATTGTTCCAGAATTAGTCGGAAAATTACAACCTCAAGAAGTTGGTGATTTGATTCTTGATTATTTGGAAAATCCGGAAAAGTTAGCTGATATGCGAGCTAAATTGAGAAATGCTAGAGGTGAAGCCGGTGCTGCCGATAAGTTAACTCAGTTGGTATCGGAAGAATTGAATCGGCAATTATAAATATCTTCTATACTCCAATTTAGTCAAAGCTGTTTTAAACGACTTTTAAAAACCTTCTGATTAAATAATCTTTTCTTCGATATTCCCGTACAACCGAAAAATATATATTTGAATTTTTGCTTGTATATTATTGGTGAAATACAACTTTATTTAAACAACCTTCCACCTTATATATATAGAAGCTGTCTCAAACAACTTTGAAAACCCCTTCATATTTGATAATCTGTATTTCGATATTCCCGTATAAACGAAATCTAGATATTCAGATTATACCGTCTATATTATTGGTCAAATACAACTTTATTTAAACAACCTTCCACCTTATATATATAGAAGCTGTCTCAAACAACTTTAAAAACCTCTTCATATTTGATAATCTGTATTTCGATATTCCCGTACAATCGAAATCTAGATATTCAGATTATACCGTCTATATTATTGGTCAAATACAACTTTATTTAATTAACCTCCCACCTTATATATAGAAGCTGTCTCAAACAACTTTGGGAATTGCTTCATATTTGATAATCTGTATTTCGATATTCCCGTACAATAGAAATCTAGATATTCAGATTATACCGTCTATATTATTGGTCAAATACAACTTTATTTAAACAACCTTCCACCTTATATATATAGAAGCTGTCTCAAACAACTTTGAAAACCCCTTCATATTTGATAATCTATATTTCGATATTCCCGTATAAACGAAATTTTATGTATAACAGTTTGAATATATAACTCTAATAATCTTGATGCAAACAAATAGTCAAAATGATTGACACTGTAAATATTATTTTTGTAATTCATTAGAATAATTAAAGTTTTGGCTGTAAATTTGGTTAAGGTTCTCTGACATTCAAAAAATGCCTTAACGAATTGACAAGGGTTTCAGGTAGTAGTAAATTGATAATCACTGGCGGCGTATATCTGTAAATATTGAGGGGCTTGGAAGCTTGATTAAATGGTTCATTTAGTTAAGCCGAAACGGCGATATTGCAGTCAACTTAACATAAACTATTTTCAATATTTTTACTACGGTTGACATATCGTTCATAAATTGAGCGCAGCAAAAAACTGATTCGTGAATTATGAAAATAAGTTGCGATCGCGAAGATTTTGATACTTTGGGATAAGTTGTTTTAAAATCAATTTTTTGTTTATGTGTTGCGAATAGCCGCTAGTAAATCTTGATGAACGGATTGGGAAGTTGCGATAATTAAACCTGGTAATTTGTAATCTTGGCATTGAGAGAGGGGAGGTAAAGCAGAACCATCCAAACTCGTAACAATACAACCAGCTTCCTTGGCAATAAAAGCTAAAGCAGCCCCATCGATAAACTGACCGAATCTTTTAACAGCGCCACTTATTCCACCAGTAAAAATAGAATTAAGATTGGGCATTTGTATAGAGCTAGAATAATCTTCTGCTGCATTAATAATATTGTATTTATCTTTGAGTATAGGAGTTAACGAACTCATAGAAGTACCCAGTAATATAGTAGGCTTTGCTGTAGAGTCTACTTTTAATGGAGTACATTCTGATAAATCCATTTTGAGATTACCGGTAAAAGCACCTTTACCTCTTAAGGCATAGAAATAAGAATCTTCGCTGGGAGAAATTGCAATTACGGCTTCGTAATCATCTGTATTTAAGATGCTAAGAATAATTTGATAGTTGGAATGACCATCTATATAGTATTTTGTACCGTCAATGGGATCGAGAGTGACTAAATAATCATCTTTCTCGCCAAAATCTACCGCACGAAAGTACTTTGTATTGGGAGAACTTTTATATTCTTCACCGTAAAATCTGATATTTGGGAAATTCCCTAATAAAGCAACTTCGACAAAATTTTGAATTGCTAAATCAGCTTCAGTTAGAGCAGCAGAAAAAAAGCTGTCTCCACCATCTTTATCCGGAAGTGCAGCAATTTTCGGTTGCAGAAAACGAGCATAACCAGCTGCTGCTTTTAAATGCGGAAGTAAAGTTTCTAAAATAGTCAGGGGTGAGAGCATAAGAGGTTAAAGGTTAGAGGTTAAAGGTTATAAATACAAACTGTTCACTGTTCACTGTTAACTGTTAACTGTTCACTGCTCACTGTTAACTGCTCACTGTTAATTGTTCACTGTTAACTGATAACTGATAACTGATAACTGTTAACTGTTTTCTCCATCACGTCTTCCTAATTCGTAAACACCGCAACCCATACAAGCGAGAATACCGGTACTGATACCCCAACTTCCTCCTAAACTAAGTTCTATAATCCAGTTAGACAAAGCGCCAACAATTAAAAAGGGAATGATGCTAAAAACGGATGCATAGAAAGCATTTTGGGATTCTCTGGCTTTACGGGTTTTTTCAAATTCAGTTTTACTGGTGTACATAAATCCCTCAGCAAAATTAAACCAGCGATTGAGTTGTATTGTTACCCATTCACCAACCGGGGAAAAACCTAGATACAATGCTAAAGACCATAAAGTTGCTCCAGCAATGGCTATTGTATCTATCTCGAACCTGAAAGGAAATATCTCATTTAACATAGTTTGCGAAAATGCTCTAATTTATCAAATCAACTTGCAAGCCTAATATTATCGAAACAGTAATTATTTTTAAAGTTAGATTTTACAGCATTTGTGAATTTTGGCAAACTCACTCTACAGCTTTGCTCAAAAAGAATTGTCCCCGAATCGCTAAGGCGGCCTCAAACATGCCTGGGTGTATATATCTACACGCTTATATAGATTTTGGGAACTTTATTGCTGCTTATCGGTACTTACTTATAGGTTATTTAGGATAACCAAGAGAAAATACCCAATATTGATGAGTTCATTTCTGAGAAAACACAGAAATGCGATTTATCTTTTTCTAAATTGACCTTAATTGTATTTATAGACAAATTATTTACTTAAGTATTTTAATTATTCTCCGAAAAAATATGTCTTTTTTATCTTTTTTCATTAAATGCAAGAGAATTTTTACCGAAGCTTATTATTTAAACTACTTCTTTTAAATAACTTTGAATAAAATAGAAAAATAGCCGCTTGACATTTACATGTCTCTAGGTAAGATAATGCAAATGTTTCCGTAAATATGGGCAGGTTGGTAGCCTGAAAGTAAGTCTAGCTTGGCTTAGCTTTAATTTTGAAAATATATATTTATTATCTAAGTAAAAATACAAATAAAAAAAAGATGATAAGAAGAATAATTAATATCAAAAAAATAAAATACTTAGCATTAATTATTATCAGTTTCACAGTTATATTACTTAGCGCAAATACAGTAAAATCCGTAGAAAAAAACCCTACATTCATAGCTAGAAATAATATTTGGTCATCAGCTTCTTTTCCCGTCGAACGTTTTCAACGCTACACATCTCCTTTCGGATATCGTCGCTCTCCTAAAAGTGGTCGTTTAGAATTTCATAACGGTTTAGATATTGCCGCACCTCAAGGTAGCTACATCCGCAACTGGTGGGGAGGAAGGGTTATCAAAGTAGGCGATCGCGGTGGTTGCGGTACCCATATAATCGTCCAATCTGGTAATTGGAAACACAGTTACTGTCATATGAAAGGAAGAGTAGAAAAAATCAACGGTCGTCTTTACATGGTTGACCGCGCCGGTGGCATTAAAATTGCTAAAGGTCAACAGATTCCCGCAGGTGTAAGAATCGGACGTATCGGCATGACTGGACGCACTACAGGTCCTCATCTCCATTGGGTACTCAGATATGGCAATAATTATGTTGACCCCGCACAAGTTCTTAGAGCTATGTATTCTAAACAAGCAATTAGACAAACATCTAATATTGGTAGTACTCAAGGATATAAAATCAAGCTTGAAGAATCGAAACTAATTAGTAATCAGTACCATGACAGTACCATGACATTACCATGACAGTTAACAGTTAAAAATTTACAGCTTATATCCTTATCACCTCTAACCTTTAACCTTTGACCTTTAACTAACCTTTAATACCAAGTCCGGTTAATTACTTACGATATAACCCGATTGAAAAGATAGCGGTTATTAGCAACATAATCTTTTACTCATTACTCATTACTCATTACTCATTACTCATTACTCATTACGCCTGCCCCCACAGATATGATAACTGTTTAACCGGACATGATATAACCTTTAACCTTTAACCTTTAACCTTTGAAAAGAAATATGCCAAGCAAAGTAGTAATAATAGAACTCAATAATTTTGGCAGTAGCAAGTAGCCAGTAAAGCATTATATATGAAGAACGAAGAAACCCGGTTTTGTTGGAAAAACCGGGTTTCTGATTTTTTATGTTGTCAAAGGGAAACTTTAGATTAAAGTAGTCACAAACCCAGTTTCTTTCTGATTTGAAAGATATTCACACCCTCCAAACAAGAAACCGGATTTCTTAGAGCTTCTTGAAAATGCGACAAGATGTCAGTTACAACTAACAACTAACAACTAACAACTAACAACTAACAACTAACAACTAACAACTAACGACTAACCACTAACAACTAACCACTAACCACTAACCACTAACCACTAACCACTAACCACTAACAACTAACAACTAACAACTAACAACTAACAACTAACCACTAACCACCAATTTATTTTCAGGTATTTTCGTGTATTCAGAAACAATTTTACGAAATTGTTCGCCTTCGATAGTTTCCTGTTCGATTAATATATCCACAAGACGATCCAATAATGCACGGTTGTCTCGCATAATCTGACGGGCTTCTTGATAGCACGAAAGTGCAATCTCTCGCACCTTTTTATCAATTTGGGTAGCCATGTCTTCGGAATACTCGTTGCGATTCCCCCAATCACCACCCAGAAATACGTCTCGATTCTGACTTTCTAAGGCTACTAGTCCTAAATTAGACATGCCAAACATTGTTACCATTTTCCTGGCTAGATTGGTTACCTGCTTCAAGTCGTTACTAGCACCACCAGTAATTTCTTTATCGCCAAAGACTTCGGCTTCGGATGCTCTACCTCCCAAAGTCATGGTAATATTATCCTTGAGCCAAGCTTTACTATACAAACCACTATCAATTATTTCTTCATTCGGTGTTTGCTGGGAAAAACCACCAACTCCACCAGAACGAGGAATGATTGTTACCTTATTCAAAGGATCTGCATGTTCCAAAACTGTAGCTAGTAAAGCATGTCCCACTTCGTGATAGGCAATCAACCGCTTTTTCTTACTATCTAAAAGCGGATTTAAAGTTAATCCGATAGTTAACCTATCAATGGCATCGTCAATTTCTATCTGGGTAATTGTTTCCTTACGTCTTCTTGCCGTTAAAATAGCCGCTTCATTGAGAAGATTGGCTAAATCCGCTCCTGTAAAACCCGGAGTGCGACGAGCTACAACTTCCAAGGAAACTGAAGGATCTACCTTCTTATTACGAGCGTGAACTTGTAAAATTGACAAACGTCCTTTTCTATCAGGTGCATCAACAATCACCTGTCTGTCAAAACGCCCCGGACGTAAAAGCGCTGCATCCAACACATCAGGGCGGTTTGTGGCTGCAATAATAATGATGCCATTGTTACCTTCAAAACCATCCATCTCCGTAAGTAGCTGGTTTAAAGTTTGCTCCCGCTCGTCATTACCACCACCAATACCAGCACCGCGTTGTCTTCCTACAGCATCAATTTCATCAATAAATATCAAACAAGGAGCATTTTCCTTGGCTTTCTTAAATAAATCCCTAACTCGTGAAGCTCCAACACCCACGAACATCTCTACAAATTCCGAACCGGAAATACTAAAGAAAGGCACTCCCGCTTCTCCAGCGATCGCTTTTGCAAGTAATGTTTTACCAGTACCCGGAGGACCTACTAATAATACACCTTTGGGAATCCTTGCGCCAACAGCAGTAAATTTTTCCGGCTGCTTCAGGAATGTCACAACTTCACCAAGTTCTTCCTTAGCTTCCTCAATTCCTGCCACATCGTCAAACTTAATTCCAGTTTTAGCTTCTATCTGAAAACGAGCTTTAGATTTACCAAAATTCATCGCTTGGGAAGAAGCGTTGGTTGTACGACGCAAAAACAATAGCATCAAAGCCACTAAAGGCAAAATCCACATTAAGTTGAACAATAAAGATATGGCAACCCTACTGCTTTCCGAAGAAGTTTCCGCAAAATCAACTTCACTCTCCCTCAGTTTGCGAATTAACTCCCGGTTGTCATCCAGAAGTCTTACCCTTATCGGCTTATCCGAATCCCCTTCCGCCAAAAATACCTTTGCTACCTTCTCCGTTTCATCAAGCTCTACTCGCTCAACTTTATCTTGATTGATTTTTGTAATCAAATCCCCATAAGTAAATTCATCCTTCTCCTGCTTCTGCTGAGCCAAGGCTTCTGTTCCTCCAAAAGCCCCTGACAACAGCAAACTCAATGACAGTAACCCACTAAAAGCTCTACGCTTGAGGGCAAATGGTTTATTTAACGCCTTTTTGTCAAAATTTCTCATAGATAGTTACCCTTTGTCTGTTGCCGTAAGATGGGGCTAATTTTGTTGCCTGTAGTCTTCAACAATGCAAATAATTTTATTCTCAATAATAAGAGTGTAGCTTTTCTTAAAAAATACATTCGGGAGATCCAAGAAATAACATTTCCCACTGTTTTAGAAATATTCCGGGACAAAACCTAGACCTGTGGCGGTGTCGCTCACGAACACCGATGGTGGGAGATTTTATTATCTGTAAGTGCCATTCCTCCTTTTTTTCATCTCCGATACTCACTTTTCAGGATGCATACTTCTAATTTTGATAATTTACACCCCTTATAGTAACCATTTTTACACATTTTCGACTTTTAGATATCGCACTGTAATACCACATAATTGCCCTAAAAAAAACTATTTGACACAATTTTAATTTAATCGCTACTATATTCATAGTCGTAATGACTTCAAGTTAATTATAACAATAAAGAGTTAATTGGGTGTTAAGTGATGAAGATAGTAGGGATTGCCGGGAGTTTGAGAAACGAGTCATATACTCATAAAGTATTGGGTATAGCAGGGCAAAGAGTGGAAGCTTTGGGGGTGGAGGTAGAAATACTGGATTTAAGGAAAATGTTGCTGCCATTTTGCGATGGGGGGGATGAATATCCGGAATATCCCGATGTGAAAAGATTGCAAGAGACGGTTAAGCAAGCAGATGGATTGATATTAGCGACACCAGAGTATCACGGTGGAATGAGTGGGGTGTTGAAAAACGTTTTAGACTTGATGAGTTTTACAGAGTTGTCAGATAAAGTGGTGGGAAGTATAAGTATTTTGGGTGGACAATCGAATAGTAATTCACTCAACCAGATGCGTATTGTTATGCGCTGGGTACATGCTTGGGTAATTCCCGAACAAATAGCCATCGGACAAGCTTGGAAAGCTTTTGATAAAGAGGGTAAACTTTTAGACGAAAAATTGTCAGAGCGTGTAGATAAATTTGCTCAGAGTTTAGTTGAGAATACTCGGAAATTGTGTGGATAGGGGATTGGGGATGGGGCATGGGGGATTGGGCATTGGTGATGGGGGATTGGGTAGAATTTTTAATTCCTAACTCCTCACTCTTAATTCTTAACTTTGCTCCTTGCTAATTCCCTAAAATAGAAGAACTATACGCTGGTAATGTAAATAATATGAATATTGCTTTTGAATTAGACCTTGATAACATCAACTTAACTGACGAGCAGTTTTTTCAACTTTGTCAGAATAACCCAGACATGAGATTTGAGCGCACAGCTTCGGGAGAATTAATTATTATGTCACCAACAGGAAGTATTACTGGTAATAGAAATTCCGATTTAAATTATCAGTTAACAGCTTGGAATCGGAAATATAAATTGGGTAAAACCTTCGATTCTTCAAGTGGTTTTAAACTTCCGAATGGTGCAGAGCGATCGCCGGATGCATCTTGGGTGAAAATAGAAAGATGGGATGCTTTGAGTGAAGAGGAGCAAGAAAGGTTTGCCCCTCTATGTCCGGATTTTGTAGTTGAATTAATGTTCAAGCGCGACACTCTTGAGAAAACCAGAGCCAAGATGAAGGAATATATGGAAAATGGTGCTTCTTTGGGGTGGTTGATTAATCGTAAGCAGAAGCAGATAGAAATATATCGTCTTAACAAAAAAGTTGAAATTTTAGAATCACCACAAACTATCTCCGGAGAAGATGTTTTACCAGGGTTTGTTTTGGATTTGGAAGAAATTTGGTAATGGGGATTGGGCATGGGGGATTGGTAATTGGTAATTGGTAATTGGTAATTGGTAATTGAAAGTAAATTCTTCCCCTCACTCCCTCACTCCCTCACTCCCTCACTCCCTCACTCCTTCTCCATATCTTCAACTTCCTTGGGTACACCGGCGGTTAATACTTGACATCCGTCTTCGGTGACTAAGACATCATCTTCGATACGAATGCCGATTCCCATCCATTTTTGTGCGACTTGGGGTTGTTCTTCTGCGGGTTTTGCTCCTGGTAAAATATAAATACCGGGTTCTACAGTTAAAACTTGTCCTGGTTGGAGAATCAAGGGATTGTCTTTACCGTGTTGATAAACTCCGACATCGTGGACATCTAATCCTAACCAATGCCCGGTACGATGCATATAATAAGGTTTGTATTTTTCTTCTTCGATTAATTTATCAACTTCACCTGTGAGGATGCCTAGTTCAACCATTCCTTCCACAAGTACTCGTAATGCGGTATCGTGAATTGAAGAGTAGGCATTTCCTGGTTTTACTTGAGCGATCGCTGCCTTTTGTGCCGATAAAACTAATTCGTATAATATCTTTTGTTCGTCGGTGAATTTACCACTTACGGGAAAGGTGCGGGTGATATCGGAGTTGTAATAATCGTAGGAGCAACCGGCATCAATTAACAGTAAATCTCCATCTTGCATTTGACGGTTGTTTTCGATGTAGTGGAGAATGCAAGAATTTGCACCAGATGCGACAATGGAAGGATATGCTGGTCCTAATGCACCATGTTTTCTGAAAATGTGTTCTATCTGTGCCTGAATTTCGTATTCGTAAACTCCGGGTTTTGTCATTTCCCGAGCTACATTATGAGCTTCGACGGCAATATCGGCAGCTTTTTGCATTAAGGTTAATTCTGATTGGCTTTTAACTAAACGCATACCATGTAAAATTGTACAGGTATCTTGAATTGCTGTGGGACCGGTACCGCGTTTGGGATAAGTGCGTAATAATTTTTGGTAGTGGGTGAGAACAGTTTCGTTGAACTGTTTGTCTCGTCCTAAACGATAATAAATTTTATCTGCGTTAATTAAATATTGGGGTAGTTTTTCGTTTAATTCGTTGATGGGATAAGCAACGTCTGCACCGTATTTTTCTTTGGCTGCATCAACTCCAGTTACATAACCGCTCCAAACTTCTTTGGTAATATCCTTTGGTTGTACGAACAATATAAATTTGTGTTCGTCATGGTGGGGAGCTAAAACCGCGACAGCTTCGGCTTCGTTTAAACCAGTTAGATAGAAAAAATCGCTATCTTGACGGTAGGCATATTCTACATCATTGTGCATTACTGCCATAGGGGCACTGCGAAAAATTGCCGTACCGTTACCAATCTTTGACATTAATGCATCCCGTCGTTGCCGATACTCTGCTTGCATGGTTATTTGATATTGCCTTTTTTCGTCGTTTCTATTTCTCCAAGATAATACTATTTTAGATTTTCCTCGTTGTTGCGGAAATTGTAGGGAGACGTAGCAATACGCCCCGTCTCTACACCCCGTCACGAATTAAATATAGCGCTATAGTTTTTGGGAAAATTGTAGTAGTTTCAACTTCTATTGCCAAGATGGCAACCTTTTGACAAAAAAATCAATTTTAATATTTGGTATTTGATTTAAATCAAAGTTGATTAAACAGGGTTTATTACAATGTTGTATTTGTCATCGAAACCTCACCTCTAACCCCTCTCTTTGTTAAGGGGAGGGGGGTAGGAAACAAGGTAATTTATCATTTTTAATTAAATTCAACTCGAACAAAATAAATGCAATCAAATATGAATAAAAATAATCGTTTAGATGCTTTACTGGCTCTACGCGGTTTTGCTTGTTTGATGGTAGTGACTATTCATTGCGCTCCACCGAGGAAATCAATTATTTACGACGATATTGATTTGAGTTGGTTGATGTTTAGTCATGGTGCGATCGCGGTTTGGATTTTTTTCGTTTTGTCTGGTTATTTGATGGGTAAGGTTTTCTATACTAAGCGCTATGCTGTTGATATTGCGGGGGTTATTAAGTTTTGGCGCAATCGAATTTTAAGAATTTTTCCGCTATATTATTTTGCCGTACTAATTTTATCAATTTTCGTTTATCCAGAAATTTTAAAATTTTCAAGCTGGGGTTATCTATTGAGAATATGTACGTTTACTTATCATCCTTATATTAGTTTTGAGGCTGTAAAGTTCAACGATGTTTTTTGGTCTTTATCTACGGAAGTACAGTTTTATTTACTTGTTCCTTTTATTTATAGTTTGATTCAAAATCGTTTGAATAATCAAAAAAAAGTATTTATTGTTGGTTTATTGATAATTATTACAAGTTTGATTTTTAGGAGTTTACTTTGGATAAGTTTTCATCAAGAAATTACTCAAGATATGGGATATGCATTTAAATATTGGTATACTCCCTTAATTACCAATTTGGATTTATTTTTATGTGGTTTTTTAATTAATTCATTGATTTATAATTATAAATATTCACGTAATACAAGTTTCAATTTGTTTTTGATTCTAAATAAATCAATATTTATTAAAATATCTGCTGTAATACTGATAATTTTATTATATTTATTTACAGCACATCATTTATATCATCAAGAGTTATGGAATTTAGCAAATCGTAACGGTGGTTGGAGAACATTAACAACGATATTGATATTACAACCATTAACAGCAATAATTACCTCATTTTTTATATTCGCTGTTGAAAAAGATGTTTATCACGAATTTAGTAAAAATGAAAAGTTATCCTTAAATACAATTTTAAAAAAACCTACCAGAATATTAGAAATAATAGGTAATTTATCCTACGGTATTTATATTTGGCATATGCCAGTTATTACCAGAACCTATGATGTTTTTAACGCCAAAATTCCTATAGAAGCCTTTTATATCCGATTAACAGCAACCATTATTTTATCAACTGTATTAGCAACAGTTACTTACTACTTAGTTGAAGTACCTTTTGCTAAATGGAAGGAAAATAGGTAACTGTTAGGAAGTTAGGAGTTAGAAGTTTGGAGTTTATTTTCTCCTTGTCTCCTCTTCCCTCACTGTTGACTGTCATCGTACTGTTAACTGTTCACTGTCATGGTACTGTTCACTGATAACTGAAGAAAGTATATTTTTTCAACATTTTATAAATTTACGAGATGTTCTAATTTAACAGAATCTTTATAAAAACAAAGATAAAAGTTATATACAAGCAGGAAATTTATAAATACAATGTTGGAATCTAAAAATCCCTTAAAGAGTCATAGTGCATTACAATCTGCGTCAATTCAAAATAATAGTTTTGCTACAGAAAATGATTTAAATACTTTAAATTTAACTGGTTCATCACAGTCATTAAATGATGAAGTTTTGACTTCTGATTTTGGTGCCCAAGATAATCCCAATCCCAGCCCTTATGTTAGCAGCCCTGCTGTTTTTGCTGATTTTAATGGTGATGGTACTCACGATAAATTTTGGCGTAATACAACAACCGGTGAAAATGCGATTTGGTTGATGGATGGTGCTAATCCTACTGGTGCTGTTGTTAAGACTTTAGGTACGGAGTGGGATTACACTATTGGTGATTTTAATGGTGATAGGAAAACCGATTTAATGTGGCGTAATGGTAGTACAGGTGAAAACCTTTTATGGTTGATGGATGGTACTGAAATTACGAGTGAGGGTGTTTTGAATACCCTAGGTACGGAATGGGATTATAATATTGGCGATTTTAACGGCGATGGTAAAACCGATTTAATTTGGCGTAATAATACTACTGGTGAAAATGCTGGCTGGTTGATGGATGGTGTCAATGTTTCGGGTGCTGATTTTCTACCCCAGTTAGATTCATCTTGGAGTTATACCGTTGGTGAGTTTAATCCTAATTTCAATACAGATATATTTTGGCATAACGAGTCAACTGGTGAAAATGCCATTTGGTTTATGAATGGCTTGAATCCTCAAGGTACTCAACTAGAAACATTTGGTGCTGGCTGGAAGTTTGAAGAAGGTGATTTCGATCGTAACTTTACTACCGATATCCTTTGGGAAAATACTACCACAGGTGAAACTAAGGTTTGGTTGATGAGTGGCTCAAATGTTACCGCAGCAGATTTACCAACTTTAGGTGCTAATTATGAATCCAATATCGGCGATTTCAATTCTGATGGTAAAATGGACATCCTCTGGCGCAATACTCAAACTGGTGAAAACGTCGCTTGGATTATGGATGGTGCAAATGCGACTCCAATTGATTTACCCCAAGTTGGTACTGAATGGGATGTAACTATCGGCGATTACGATGGTGACGGCGATACAGATGTTTTTGGGCGCAATACTCAAACTGGTGAAAATAAGTATTTGCGTGTAGATGGTGCTGATGTTGTTGAGGAAGAGTTACCTACACTTCCTACTGAATGGATTTTTACTAATTAGTTAATTAGTAATTGGTAATTGGTAATTGGTAATTGGTAATAGATGATTAAAACTATTATTAGTTTATCTGTTTGCTATAACGTTTGAACAAGCTATTACCTAATATTTCATCATTAAAATCTTAGTATTCATTAACCCGGTTTTTTGATAATCCGGGTTTTTGATAATAAGTATCTGATGATAATAATTTATTTAGCAATCAGCAATTAGCAATTATCAATTAGTAATTACTTAATTGATACTAAAAATGTTCATCATAAACAACAGTTAATAATAAATTATATGTTACCTCTTAACAAAAAAAGTTGAAATAATCAGTTTAAACTCATAAAACTTAGTGATAAATATCCACAATGTTTTCAACTGAAAATCTTTTAGGTGTGTCTGTAAAATCTTTAAATACAGCATACACTTCCATTTCAAACAATACTTTTGACGAGAATATCTCCTTCGATAGCGATTTGAATTTACAGGGTTCTGCCGAATCGTTACTAAATGATGATGGACTTGTAACTGGTAAGGATAATTCCAATCCTAATGCAATATTTAGCGGCGCTGCGGTTGAAGTAGATTTCAATGGTGATGGTAAAAACGATAAGTTTTGGCGGGATGAAAAAACAGGTACAACTGCAATTTGGTTGATGGATGGTATCAATCCAAATGTAGAAATTTTAAGGGATGTTGATGCATCTTGGGATTTCGCTTTTGCTGATTTCAATGCTGATAACAAAACAGATATTTTTTGGCGGAATAAAGCTTCCGGTGAAAATGTTGTTTGGCAAATGGATGGTACTAATATCAACTCCCAAGAAACAATTCAAAAAATTGATTCTAACTGGGATTTTAGTATTGCTGAATTTAACGGCGATCGCAAGAGTGATATACTCTGGCGTAATTCGGAAACGGGTGAAAATGCGGCTTGGATAATGGATGGTAAGGAAGTTATTACGGCAGCTTTTTTACCTACAACCGATTTAATTTGGGATTCGAGCGTTACTGATTTTAATAACGATGGTAAAACCGATGTATTTTGGCGCAATAGCGTCACCGGAGAAAACGCTGCTTGGTTTATGGATGGTACTAATGCTACTGGTTTTTTCATCAACGAATTAGATACTAGTTGGAATCCAACTTTTGGCGATTTTAATGGAGATTCTCGGGCTGATATTCTCTGGAGCAATCAAGCTAGTGGAGAAAATGAAGTTTGGGTAATGAATGGTACTCTATTTAACGATGTTCTCTTCAATGAAGAAACTTTAGATCAACTAAGTTCTGCTTGGCAAGCTAATATTGGAGATTTCAACGCTGACGGTAAATCTGATGTGTTTTGGCACAATACCGAAACCGGTGAAAATACAGCTTGGTTAATGAATGGAGGAAGTGTTTTAACTAAAGCTTTCTTACCTTCTAATGATTTAGCTTGGGAACCAACTTTTGGAGATT
Organism: Cyanobacteria bacterium J06633_8; assembly: GCA_039820645.1. Taxonomy (GTDB): domain Bacteria; phylum Cyanobacteriota; class Cyanobacteriia; order Cyanobacteriales; family Nostocaceae; genus Rivularia. Next base: position 22,536 of record JBCBPQ010000069.1, read on the forward strand.
ATACCGGCAACGGCAAAACTGACATTTTCTGGCGTAATAGCACTACTGGAGGAACTGCTATTTGGATGATGGATGGTACCATCGCTGAAGGTGAATATTTACCAGATAATGAACCCGGTTGGGATACTTTTTAACAGTTAACAGTGAGGGAGGGAGGGAGTGAGGGAGTGAGGGAGTGAGGGAGGGAGGGAGGAAGAAATAACCAATGCCCAATGCCCTATCCCTATTCCCCATTCCCAATGCCCAATGCCCTATTCCCTCTTCTTTGTATATTTATTTTTAATTCGTTTTACCTGTTGTTGAAAATATGTTCCTTTTTCTGGATTTACCATGGCGACGAAGTTGGCATAACCGGTAATTGCTGCGATTAAATTAGTGGAGTTTCCCCATTTTTTATTTTCTAAACCTGTTTTTTCGATTTGATATAAGGTAGCGCGAAATTTTCTCAAAGTTTTTCTACAAAGGCTGAGTTTTTCATTTACAACTATTCCGGTTACTTCTTGTTGTCTGGTATTTCGTAAAACTCTGGTTTTTTCTTGATTAATTATTAATCCTTCATGGGTGACAATTGATTCGGTGCGTCTGATAATATTACATATATGACGTAAACTTTCACCGTTAGCGGAAAAACTTAAATCATCGGCATAACGAGTATAGATAAAACCATTATTATCTGCCATTCCCGTCAATCGTTTGTCTAAACGACGACAGAGTAAATTACTAATTGCAGGGCTTGCTGGAGAGCCTTGGGGAAGATATCTGTCTCCTACTGCTACATAATAAGTTGTACCATCAAGCTGCAATTTTTCTACGTCGGCAGAGGTACATATTAAAGCAAAGATGGTTGCAGCAGTTTCCGAATAACCAAAGGAATGAAACAGCCCTTTAACTCGTTTATAAGATATTGTTGGGAAAAAGTCTTTTAAATCGAAATTAATTACAACATCAGCAGCAACATGGGGAGTCGCATTTGTAAGGATAGAACGTTTTTGACAAAAACCATGAGCTGCTTCATGTAATTCCAGCTTGTTAAGAATATTAGTTAAAATCCAATGTTGAGCTTGCTTTAAATTTGGCATTGGTGCCGAAATTATTCTTTCTCCCCCAGTTTTTTTGGGCATTTTGAAGCGGATATAGTGGGAGACGGTAGAAGTTTTACGGTTGAATGCTAAAAAACGCAATTTATTTACAGTAATTCCCATAGCTGCGGCAATTTCTTCGGCAGTATTACACAAAGGTAAATTATTATTTCCCAACCTTTCTAAATTACCTTCACCGTGATTTAAACCAGCAGAAACCTCTTCACCAAGATAAATAATTTCACGTTGTTTTTTCTGCTGCCAAACTTCGGCACGCTGTAAACGTTCTTTTTCTCTTCTTTCCTTAGTTTCCTGCTGCTTCTTTCTTGATTCGGCAAGCCTTTTTTTCAAAGCTTCCTTTCGCAGCTTTTGTTCGTTATGGAGACGACTGCTTTCTCTGCGTAACTCTTGTAACTCCCGACGGATTTCTCCAGCACGGCGAATTTCATCAGCTGGATCTTCTGGTATGGTACCTTGGGTTGACCAAAAACCATAGCGAATCATTTCTTCGAGGATGAATTCCTCTTTACCAACTTTGCGTACTTGTTCGTAAAGTTCCTGACGGGTACGTGGTTGTTCGGACATGATTAAAGTTATGAGTTAGGAGTTAGGAGTTAAAAGTTCCTTATTCATGATTAGGGTTCCCAGATTGTGGAAGAAATTAACGGGGATTGTAATACAAATCAGTTTTATTCTATTTAGGATTGTTTTATAGCCCATGCTCTACAGATTTTCATATATTGTAGGGAAAGGCATAAGTTTTAATATTAAAATCTAATGACTCAAACAAAAATAATTCAGCCATTAGCTAAATATTTAACATTTGAAGAATTTATACAACAAAAGCCCTCAGAGGGGTTGTGGGAATTACACGATGGGGTGTTAGTAGAAATGGCACAACCGAAAGGTAAGCATGAAATCGTTGTTTCGCTATTTAGTGGTAATTTGACGTTGGAGTTTAAAAGACTTAATTTACCTTATGGCATTCCATCGAAAGCTTTAGTAAAATCCGCATTTAGTGAAGCGGCTTATTTACCAGATATATTACTGCTAAATTTAGATAATTTAGATAAAGAACCTTACTGGGATGACTATTCAACAGTTACCTTAGCAAAATCCATACCTTTGGTAGTAGAAGTAGTCAGTACAAATTGGAGAGACGATTATTATAAAAAATACGGAGAATATTCGGGTATTGGGATACCGGAATATTGGATTCTCGATTATTTAGGCTTGGGTGGAAAAGAATTTACAGGCAATCCCAAACAGCCGACAGTTACTGTTTGTTTGTTAGATAATGAATCGGAATATATCAAAAAAGCTTACAGGGGAGACGAAATAATTGAATCAAAATTGTTCCCAGAATTGAAATTAACTGCGAAAGAAGTGCTTGGTGTTTAACTGAAAATAATAGTATTAACGAAATTGATAATTAATCCTTCACTCGTCTTACCCTTGTATTTTCTGGTATCGCGGGTTGCAAAATACAGATTTGAAATTTAATTAAATCCTTGATAGGCGTTGCTGATTCTATGTATGAAATTAATTTTGCATAACTGAAACCCTTGTAGAGACGCGATACCCTTGCGTCTCTACATTTAAATTCATACCCAAATTCAGCAACGCCCCTTGGTAATACCATAATCAATATAATCATATTCCTTATTAAGGATTGAGCATGGTTTTTGATAATATAGCTTTAATAATTATTCAGTATTAACGAATTCGATAATAATAATTACTTATTTGATTTCTCATGACGTGAATTAAAGCCAGTTAAGGTATTTTCTGTTTTTAAAACCACATCTTCAACTAGTCTTTCGCTAAATCCCGCAACGAAAGCGATCGCCATATAAAGATAAACGTTACGATTTTCACGTTCGGCAATTCTAAATATACCGGAAAATACTCCCGATTCAATCAATGCTACTGCAAAAATAGCAAAAGACATACCGACAATAGGACGAAAAAATCCAGTAAAAAATAAATCTGATTCACCTTCTTTCCCTTGCTCGATAAATTTATTTGCACGTACAATCACGCTGATTGCACTTCCTAAAGCTCCCATGGAAACTGCTAGAGATATAAAAAATAAATCCTGTTTCACAAACCAGTCTGTAAATAAAATTAATTGACTCGGATTCTGGTTGTCGAGTTTAATCTCTGTTTGATTATTATTATTGTTGTGATTATTAGTTGTAGTAACTAGATTCTCAGCTAATTTTAAATTAGAAGATGGCTCTGCATTTTCTTTTTTAGTCGCAAATTTCAATTCTTTCTCAATATTTACTTGAATCTGCTGAATTTTTTGTAACGGTACCAAATTATCATTCTTTTGGGCTGCTGCTTCTTCGTCTTTCAACAATTTTAATTCGTCATTTACCTTACTCAAACTTGCTCGAAAAGTATTGCTGAGTTCCTTTGCTGTTCTAATTTCTTCATCTTTTTGATTTAGCTGAGATTCAAACTCAATAGTCTGTATCTGCTGGTTATTAGCATCTTGCTTTGTAAAATCAAAAATATTAAATAAAATAAAAAAGAAACCAATTCCTAAAAGAGGGCAACCAACAAAAAAGATGAAAAACCAGCTTAAACCAGAAAGCAAGCGATTATATGCACCTCCAGTACCTTTGATAATCGCATTAAAAGGGTGAGGATATTCTTGGGATTGAATTATTGCTATCTGTCTTCGTGCTTCTCTGACAAAAACTAAATTTCCACAACTTTTATCGGATACCCGATTAGAATAATTTGATTTTTTATTGCTCAAAGATGTATCTTCTTTATTTTCCAGCAAAATAGAAATAGCTAAATCTAGGATATCAATCTGTTGGGGATTACTATAATCTAATGTTGATATCAAACTTAATAATTTAGCTAGCTCTCGCTGCATTTCAATACTTAACTTTTGCTGTCGTAAACTTGTCTTGATTTGAACCAGTAAATTTTGTATTTTTGCTTGTATTTCGCTATCAATTGCAATATTACTAGCAATGTTAGACAGGTTTTCAACTTCTGCATTTAATTGGGAAGTAGGTTGGTTGTCTTCCTGTTGATTGTTAGATGATGGTAATTCCATAAGGCTTAATATTATTAGTTAAAAAATATATAGTAATTATAAATACAGTGGTATCCCCGATGATTACGTAAAGTTAATTAACAACTTATATATCCCCCTTAAAAAAGGGGACTTTAACCCTCCTTTTACTCCTATCACGCTCTAAGATTTCCTATGAAAATTTTTCCCTCACTCCCTCCCTCTCTCACTCTCTCCCTCAATCACCACCGGTAATCTTTCACCGGGAAGGGAGTATAAGGGGGGAAGGGGGGATAATCGGAAAGCTGGGCTAAAAACTATACTTTTCAAACATCCTCTAAGGGTTTATTTTTGATTTCACAAGCAAATAATTAATTTACCAAAGCCTTTGCGATTTGGGGGATATATCAATATTCTCTGTGGAGGTTCAAATTTAGTGTATTTGAGGTAATATAAATATCTGCTGTAATTAAGTTGGTTTAAGTTTGAAAACTGCGTTTGATATCGGTTTTGGATTGAGTATTAGCTTCATATTCGCAACTTCTCCAGCTTGGTGCGAAACTAAGCCCGAAATTGAAAGCCAGGAATTAGATATTAATCCAGAAGTTATCGAAAATAGCCCTGTTTTACAACGATGGCTCAAACAAGTGCCAAATGTGTTGGCAGATATTAATCATAAGCCTAGTTTCCGCACTCGTTTCAGGTTTGGTTATTCTCTTAATGAGGGAAATAGCGGCGTAAAAGTTGGTTTTGAGGATATTTTTATAGTTGATAATTTTACTGTTAGTGGTGAATATCAGCAAGCATTTAATGGAAATGTTGAAAATTACGGTGGAGATTTAAATTATTATTTACTGCCTTTGGGTAGCTATGTGAATTTTTCCCCTTTAGTTGGATATCGAATGGTGCAAACATCGGATGATTCAACATCAGGAGTAAATTTAGGCGTAAAGTTGTTGTTGGTATTATCTCGTGGTGGCGGTGCAGATATTGCTTTTACTCGTAGTTGGGTAGCTTTTGGTAGTGCTGAAGAAGTTGCCTTAACTAAACTTTCTGCTAGTTATGCAATTAACAATAAATTGCGTTTTTCTACTGAATTTGGACAGCAAAAAATTAGTGGCGACAGAGAAAGGCAGGTAGGGTTTTTTCTGGAATGGATGCCTTGATTTATTCCTTCGTAGTTGCGCTTAAGCGCCTCTTTTCAGAAGCGAGTCAGCGCCCAACTAGTACCGCTTGCGTTAGTAAGAAGTAAGAAGTAAGAAGTAAGAAGTAAGAAGTAAGAAATAAGAAGTTTGATTTTCCAGGCTTTTCAGCCATTTTAAATGGTTGTCTTATTTAAGCCGACTTGTACTAGGAACTTATCATAAGCATTATATCTGATTTGCGTAAACTACAAATTAAATACTTATTTTATAAAAAAGGTATAGTTTTTGCTTTTAATTTTCTTCTAAATTCCGGAAAATTGAGTTTGATTATAGTGGTTTAAATTATTCGCTGTTAAATAAAAAAATGAATCTCAAAAAAATACAGCTCTTAATTGAAAAGCTATCATTTTTGCTCTTATTCGGTTTGTTGATGAATGGTTTACCAGCTTCAGCTTCTGAATTTGATACACTTTTATGTCTGGAGAAGTCAGGGAAAATAGCTAGGGATTCAGGGCGCGATCGCAATGATAGAAGATATTACAATCGCGATGGTGCGGATGGTAGGGATGGGCGTAGCGGTAGAAATGGACGTAGCGGTAGAGACACTACGGTATTTGCTGATGGCTCCCCTGTCAGTTTTGATTTATCTGGTAGAGATGGTGAAGATGGGGAAGATGGAGAAGACGGCGATCGCCCTCGTTGTCGTCGTAGGTATGGCAAAAAGGTTAAGGGTAATATACATGCTGCCGACGGTGGAAAAGGTGGGGATGCTGGTAGGGGTGGCAATGGTGGAAATGGAGGTTTATTAACTGTTTATTACAGTAATATTGCTGAGTTAAAAAGTATTTTAGTACGCAGTCAAGGAGGAGAAGGAGGACGCGGTGGACGCGGTGGTGACGGCGCTATCGGTTGTCGATGTCGCCGTCGTAGTTGGACTATTGAATCTTGTAGCGGTAAAAAAGGTACTGATAGTTATAAGTGTAAAAAGCGTAAATATAGATGTTATCGCGGTAGTGATGGGCGTGACGGTTACGATGGTAGAGATGGTAAGGGAGGAAAGAATGGTTTTTTAAGTTTGATTAAAGGCAAACAACAGCTTAGTGTGGATAATCCTCAAGCAGAGTTGAGTTTTACAGAGTTAGAAGGTAAATCAATTCGTTTATCAAGAAATCGCTGGATTTCTCGTAATGGTGCTGTTGCGTTGTTAGCTCCTGGCTCGATAATTGCAGATACATATCGCGAATTTGATAAACGTATAGAAAGAGATTTTCAAGTAGTTTGGCAAGAAAATCAGCCGATAAATAATTTTAGCAAAGCTAGACTTAAATTAAATTTAAATAACGACGGTAAAATTGAAGTCGATTATCCTAAAAAATTGTGGCTTGATATTAGTAACAAGCAAGAAAAAGATTTAACCAAGTTAGTGGTTAATCATGCGATACCAGAAAAAGAAGTAACCGAATTAAAACCCGCTGATTTTGTCGGTAGCGGTGAAAATTTAACTGTCAGTATAGTAGATTTAGCAGGTAAATCAAATATTATTAAAACTCGGTTTAAAGTAGAATACGAAGTTAGAGGTGACAATGGAGACGAATACGAAGCCGACATTCCCCCAGAATTAGTAAACCAAGATTACAATCGTTTTACTTTAGCTTTAGGTAAATTACCAATTATTCCCAAACAAGGATTAGAAATTGGCACAAAAGTTCGCATCAAAGTCACTGCAATTCGTTCCTTGGGTAATCGCTCCAAAACACAAACAATTAAATGGAAAGCCTTAGTACGGGAAAGATAGTAATCAGTTAACAGTGAACAGTGAACAGTGAACAGTGAACAGTGAACAGTTAGCAGTTAACAGTTAGCAGTAAGTAGCAAGTAAAAACCTTCTCATTCTCATCGTTATGGGGCTAAACGTTGACTCCTAACTGCTAACTGTTAACTGCTAACTGTTCACTGTTCACTGTTCACTGTTCACTGTTCACTGTTAACTGATTACTATCT